>NZ_BCNB01000002.1:0-300000 GCF_001485575.1 Haloarcula sp. CBA1127 | reverse complement strand
CTGATGCTAGTGACGGCGCTTGCGACGGGATCGACCGCGCTTGTTGCGTCGTACCGACCACCAATACCGACTTCTAGGACTGCCACGTCGACGTCTTCGACATCGAAGTGATACAGCGCCAGCGCTGTGAGTACCTCGAAATGTGTCGGCTTGTCGTCCTCGGCAGCCAACTGGTCGATACAGGGCGCTATCTGTTCGACGAACTCCGTCACCCGCTCTTTCGGTACCCGGCCGCCGTTGACCGTGATTTGCTCCCGGAAGCCGTTCAACCCTGGCGAGGTGAACAGGCCGACATCTAGCCCGGCGGCTCTGAGCACACTCTCGGTCATCTGGGCGGTGCTTCCCTTTCCGTTCGACCCAGCGATCTGTACGCTGTCGAAACTGCCGTCTGGGTCACCGAGATGTGAGAGCATCCGCGCCGTCGTATCGGTCCCCAACTTGGGCCGACGACGCTGTAGCGACTGCAGGTAGTCCGCCGACTCGTGGTACTCCATAGCACAATTGGGCGGCGGCGGCTTGATTAATTTATCGCCAGAGAGAACCTGTTTCGACAGTGCGAACCGATGCCAACTCGGGCTGAATCGGGACAAACGCCCAATACTGGACCTGAGACACCGGTCAAGTACCCTCCCAAATCTTGACTTCGCGGCCGCTACTGTCCGGCCTGCTCCCGGGTCTGAGAACTACTCTCGTAAGCCGAGATACATGATGTGGCTTCCGAGGTCTGCAACGGCATCTCGAACACATCCTATCCCGGTAGTGTCAGCTTCACTAACATTATTACGACGGTGCAGGGAAATGCTAGTCGAGATGTCTTCACAGGATGAGCAATCCGCGACCGAAGAAACACAGGAGCCGATTCCGACGGACTACGACATCGCCCAGTCGACCGACATGGAGCCGATCTGGGAACTGGTCGAACCGTGGGGACTCGGCCTCGACGACCTCCAGTACTTCGGCGAATACACCGCGAAAGTCAAACAACACGCCATCGAGCGCCTCCGCGAGCAGGCCGAAAACAGGGAGCAGAACCTTGTGTTGGTAACCGGGATGACGCCGACGCCGAAAGGCGAAGGGAAGACGGTAACTACTGTGGGTCTTGGGCAAACGCTCAATCACGTCGGCGAGGAAGCAATGATCGCCATCCGGGAACCGTCGCTTGGCCCGGTGTTCGGTGTCAAGGGCGGTGCGGCAGGCGGCGGCCGGTCGCAGGTCCTTCCGATGGAGGACATCAACCTCCATTTCACCGGCGACCTCCACGCGCTCACCTCCGCGCACAACCTCATCGCCGCGATGCTTGACGCGAAAATCTCGCAGGGCGACGATCTGGACATCGACATCAACAACGTCTCCTGGCCGCGCGCTATCGACATGAACGACCGCGCGCTCCGGGAGACAGTCGTCGGCCTCGGCGGGAAAACCGGTGGGACCCCGCGAGAGGATAGCTTCATTTTGACGGCGGCCTCCGAGCTGATGGCAGTCCTCTGTCTGGCCAGCGATATCGGAGACCTCAAACAACGGGTCAGTCGCATCATCGTCGCTTACGACGAAGACGGCGACCCGGTGACCGTCGAGGACATTGAGGCGACCGGCCCAGCAACCATGCTTCTCCGGGATGCGATCAAACCGAACGTCGTCCAGACTATCGAGGGGACGCCGGCACTGGTCCACGGCGGGCCGTTCGCGAACATTGCTCACGGGACGAACTCGCTGGTCGCCGACAAGACCGCATTCGGCATGGGCGACTACCTCGTCACTGAGGCCGGCTTCGGCTCCGACCTGGGAGCCGAGAAGTTCATGGATGTGGTCTGTCGCAAAGGCGATATGACGCCGAACGCCGTCGTGCTGGTGGCGTCGGTCCGCGCGCTCAAATACCACGGACTCGACCAATGGCCGGTCGACTACGACGAAATCGACGAAGCCGGCGTCGAAGCCGTCGAAGCGGGCTTCTCGAACCTCGACAAGCACGCGACGAACCTTCAGAAGTTCGGCGTCCCGGTCGTCGTCTCCGTCAACCGCTTCCCGGACGACACCGACGAGGAGATTCAGGCCGTGCTGGACCACTGCCGTGAGGACCTCGGTGTCCGTGCCGCAGAGTCGAACGTCTTCTCCGACGGGAGCGAAGGCGGCGTCGACCTCGCGGAGAACGTCATCGAGGCCACCGAGGAGAGCAACGAGGATGACTTCCGGATGCTGTACGACGACGAGGACAGCATCAAGGAGAAGATCCACACCGTCGCGACCGAGATTTACGGCGCTGACGACGTGAAATACACCGGCGGCGCGCTCGACGATATCGAGCAGATGAACGAGCTTGACTTCGACGATTACCCGGTCGTTATGTCCAAGACCTTCCACTCGCTGAGCGACGACGCGAGTCAGAAGGGTGCGCCGGAGGGCTGGGAACTCGAAATCAGCGAAGTGTACCCATCCGCCGGCGCGGGCTTCCTGGTCGCTCTCACGGCCGACGCGCTCACCATGCCCGGCCTACCGGCCCGGCCGGCCGCGGCCGACATGGACATCGACGAGGACGGGAACATTTCGGGCCTGTTCTGAAACCCGGTCCTGCGTTCCAGCCTTCGCGTTTCGCCGCCTCGACTTTCAACGGACACCGCCCAGCAGTCGACAAAGGGACGCCGCTCACCGCTCCGCGTTTGCGACCGCTTCGTCGAGCGCCGCTTCGCCGGCCGCTTCTGTCTCGTCTGCCCGCCGTTTCATGGCTGCCACGAATGATTCGTCGTCTATCATGTCGAGATTGGCCCGAACAGTCGAGACGGACGCCTGTAGTGCCGCCGCCGCGAGCATCGCCCCGACCGCCGCGTCCGGGACGGCGACCGCTGTCCCCTTCGTAGTCACCGTGCGGGCGTGCTCGACGACATCGAGACAGACCTCGGCCGTCTCCAGTGGCACCTCCGTCGAGCGCTTCGAAGCCGCCTGAACCCGGGCGTCGTCTCCGGACTCGAACGCGGCCCCAACCGCGTCAACCGCTACCGCGTCCTCGTCAGCGAGGTCAAGCAGCCGTTCCCGGCAGTCGGCCAGAGCGTCCGCCAGCGTCGATAGCTCACCGGACTCTACACTGGAGCCGTCTGTGCTGGCAGTGTGGATACAGACCATCTCACAGAGCGCCGCGCCCATCGCGCCGCCGACGGCCGCGACTGCACCGCCGCTTGGGGTCACCTGCCCCGACGCGACGTCGTCGAGAAACTCACCAATTGGCTGGTCCGCAAACGTCATCTGTCGGACACAACGTCGCTCATCTCTGGTGATCGATTGTCCATACTGCGGCACTCTCAGCCCATTCGCCTAATGATTTCCCTGAAGGTATTCGGACGCCATGTGGGCCCTACCGTCACAATGGCTATGGACAGACTGTGTCAAAACAGTGTATGGCATCTTCGTACGAAATCGCCCAGCCAGCGACGGTGTCCACGGAACAGTTCAACACCTGTGATACTGAGGTCCGGAAGCTCTGTAACTACACTGACGAAATACACGGCTGGCTTGCCTTCGGTGCGCCGCCGGTGGGAAGCATCGACAACTTCGGGGACTATGTTGTCGAGGAGTGAGTCGAGTCGGCCAGCCCTCATCTCCCTGTAACCTGAAGGCCGGTCCTCTCAGCGCTCGTTGGCGAGCGCGTCGTTCAGTTCCGGTACGACCTCGTGGAGGTCGCCGACGACGGCGTAGTCGGCCTTCTGCATGATGGCCGCCTCCGGATCGGTGTTGATCGCCAGGATGTTGTCCGCGCCCTTGCAGCCCACCATGTGCTGCACTGCACCGCTGATGCCACAGGCGACGTAGAGGTCCGGGCTGATCTTCGTTCCTGTCTGTCCGATCTGGTCGTCGTGCGGTCGCCAGCCCTCGTTGACCGCGGCCCGTGACGCGCCGACGGTTCCACTGAGGCTCTCGGCCAGCGTCTCCAGTTTGTCGTAGTCCTCTGGGCTGCCGACGCCGCGCCCGCCACCGACCACGACGCGGGCCTCACCGAGCGACACACCGGTCTCGCCGGACTCCTCGACGCGGTCGACGGTGACCCGGAACGCGCTCTCCTCAAGCGACGGCTCGAACGGCTGGACTGCTGTCTCAGCGGTCGCTGTCACCGTCTCTGGCGAAAACTCGTGTGGCGCCGCCGTCAGTAGTTTCGGGTCACCGTCAAGACGTGCGTGTTCGACGAGGCTACCACCCCATCGCTGGCGCGACAGTTCGTACACGTCGCCGGCCTCGACGTCGAGACAGTTGGCCGCCATCGGCAGGTCACACTTGGCACCGACGTGGGCCAGCACCTCCTGTCCGCGGTCAGTCCCCGGGGCGACGACTGCGTCCGTGTCCGTAGTATCGAGTAACTGCGCGATACTCTCCGCCCAGGCCTCCGGTGCGTACGTGTCCAGTCGGTCGTCGGCGACGCGGTGGACTGTCTCGATACCGTAGTCGCCGAGTTCCTCCCTGAGTGCCGCCGATTCAGCGCCGAACGCGACGGCTTCGAGCGACGCATCGGTCGCCGTCGACAGTTCTCGGGCCAGCGTGAGCGCCTCCAGCGAGGACTCTTCGGGGCTCCCGCCCGCGTGTTCGACGAGGGTCAGTATCACAGTCAGATCACCTCCAGGTCGTCGCGGAGCAGGTCGACGACTGCAGGCACGGCGTCCGGTCCCTCGCCGAGCACCTCGGCCGCGCCCTCCGTGCTTTCTGGCGCTTCTAACCGGACTTTCTCGATTCCTCCGTCGAACTCAACGGCGACCGGGTCCTGCCGCCCGATCGACTGTTTGCGTGCCTGCATCTTGGCGCGCATCGAGGCGTAGCGGGGTAGGTTGAGCCCCTCTTTGACGCCAACGGCCGCCGGGAGGTCGAGTTCGTACACCTCGGTCCCGCCGGTCACGTCGCGTTTGGCGACGGCTGTCCAGTCCTCAATCGCCAAGTCTGACACACCTGCGACGAACGGCACGTCCAGCCGCTCGGCGACGCGAACCCCGACTTGGTGGTTCGCCACGTCGGCCGACTCGTTGCCGAACAGGAGGAGGTCGAACTCCGGGTTGGTGTCGGAGTCGTCGCTCAGGGCATCTGCAAGGGTGGCCGCCGTTTTGCGGGGGCGCCACTCTTCCCCGTCGGTTTCCAGCAGCGTCGCCTCGTCGGCCGTCATCGCGAGCCCGGTCCGGAGCTGTTCTTCTGTGTCCGCCGATCCAAGCGACAGCACGGTGGCCGTCCCGTCGTGGTCGTCGGCCACCTGGATCGCTTCCTCAACGGCGCATTCCTCGTGGGGCGATATCGTGAACCCCAGATGGCTCGTGTCTATCTCCTGTTCGTCATCGGTCAGTGTTATCTTCGCGCCGGTGTCCGGCACGCGTTTGATACAGGCTACGGTGTCCATGTCGTGTCACCTTCGTTCGGTTGCGATCGGTTCACTGGTGTGCTAGCTCCTGATGCGCTCGTTCTCCGGGTCGAACAGCGGCCGGCTCCCGACAACTTCGACCGTCACCGGATACTGCTGTCCCATGTACTCGACCTGGAGGCTCTGCCCCTCCTCGGCGTGGGACTGCGGGAGGTACGCCATGAGAAGATGTTCGCCGACGCTCGGACCGGTCCCGGCGCTTGTGACGTAGGACCGACGACCCTTGTCGTCGACCAGAACATCCCCGTTCCCGTCGAGGACCGGTTCGTTGCCGAGCATGAAGCGTCGCTCGCCGCCCTCAGGAGCGTGGTCGTCGACGGACAGCGTACACAGCGTGGCCGTATTCTCTTCGTCGATAGCCTCGGCGTAGGCCTCTTTCCCGATGAAATCGGCGTTCTTGACGCCGTGGAAGGTTAGCCCCGCTTCCGCTGGGTTGTACTCCAGTTCGAGTTCGTGCCCGAACAACCGATACCCCTTCTCCAGGCGGCCGGTCGTCCCGTAGACGCCCATGCCGGCCGGTCGGACGTTGTGGTCCTGGCCGGCCTCCCAGAGCACGTCCCAGAGCCGGCGGCCCTGACCCATCGGTGCGTAAATCTCCCAGCCCTGCTCGCCGATGTAGGAGAGCCGCATCGCCCAGGCATCGACCTCGCCGACCGTGATTTCCTGTGCCGTGTACGGCTCGAACGCGTCGTGGGACATGTCCTCTTCGGTAACGCTGTCGACCATATCGCGGGCGTTCGGTCCCCAGACGCCCAGGGTGCACAGCGACTCGGACCGGTCGATCATCGTCACGTCGGCGTCGTCCGGGATGTGGTCGCCGAACCAGGCCCGGTCGGACCCGCCCGCCGCGCCGCCGGTGACGATCCGGTAGTGTTCGGGACCGAGGCGGGCGATAGTCAGGTCCGAGATGAAGCCGCCGTTCTCGGCGAGTATCGGCGTGTACACGGTCTTGTCAACGTCGACATCGATGCGGCCCACAGCCATCCGTTCGAGGTAGTCGACGACGTCCGACCCGCGGAAGTCGAAGATGCTGAAGCCCATGTCGCCGATCATCGACACGTGTTCGCGGGTGTGGAGATGCTCCGCGAGGATGATCGGCGACCACCACCGCGAGTCCCACTCGTTCGGCCGCTGGAACTCGGCGAGTTCGTCCTCGTACCGGTCCAGCAGGTCGCTGTTCGACTCGTACCACTGCGGCCGTTCCCAGCCCGCCGCCTCGAAGAACTCCGCGTCGAGGTCGGCCTGTTTCTCGTAGAACGGGCTCGTCCGGAGTTCCCTCGCCGACTGGTACTGCTCGGCCGGGTGGACGATATCGTATATCTTCTGGAAGCCTTCGCTGGCCCGGTCTTTGACGAACGAGCGGGAGGTCCCGTACTCGTAGAACCGGTTCACGTCGGCCCCGTGGAGGTCGATATCCGACCACCCACGCGTCATCCACTGGGCGACCGCCTCGCCGATGGCCGGGGCCTCCTTAATCCAGATTGCGGCACACGACCAGAGCCCGTCGACATCCTGCAGCGGGCCCAGAAGCGGCGCACCGTCTGGTGTCTGCGAAAGCAGGCCGTCGATTTCGTGGCGGATGCCAGCCTCGGGGTCGTCGAGGAGTTCCGGGACGATTTCCAGTGCATCGGCCATCGACTGCTCGAACGCGTCGTCGGTCAGCGGCGGCTGCGTCGGCGACAGCGGCGCTTCGTCAATGGACGGGATGTCCTCGACGTCCCAGAGTATCGGCCGGTGCTGATACGACCCCACTTCGAGGTCGTTCCCGTGCTGGCGCTCGTACATCTGTGTGTCCATGTCGCGGACGACCGGGAACGAGATTTCGCCCTCGTAGTCCTCGAAGAAGGAAATCGGGCCGACGCTGACCATCTGGTGGACTGCCGGTGTCAGCGGAATATCGACACCGGCCATCTCGGCGATCTTCGGGCTCCAGAGCCCCGCTGCGATGACCACCTCGTCGGCCGATATCGTCCCACGGTCGGTCTCGATCGCCTGTATCGACCCGTTTTCGACGTGAAGGTCGAGCACTTCGGTGTTGGGCGAGACGTGCAGACCCCCGTCAGTGTACTCGTCCGCCCGCGCTCGCATCACTTCACCGGCCCGGAGCGGGTCGCACGTCCCGGCGCCGGTGCTGTAGAACCCTGCCTTGATGAGGTCGGTGTTGACGTAGGGTACGAGCGCTTCGACTTCTTCGGGGGTCAACAGCTCTGCCGGTTCTCCCCACGCCTTCGCCGACTGAACGCGCCGTTTCAGCTCCTCGACCCGTTCCTCGGTGCGTGCCACCTCGATACCGCCGCTGTTGGTGAACGTGTCCATGTCCCTGTATTGCTCGATGCTCCGCCGGGTGAGGTGGGTCATCTCTTTGGAGTGTTCCACCGGCATCAGGAAGTTCGAGGCGTGACCCGTCGAGCCACCGGGGTCGGGCAACGGCCCCTTGTCCAGAATTGCGATGTCTTCTCGCCCCATCCGGGCGAGGTGATACGCGAGACTGTTTCCGACGATACCGCCACCGATGATTACTGTCTTCGCCTCTGACGGCAGCGAGTTCGAACTCATCGCGGTCTCACCCGTATGCTGGCGGACCGAACTGTACTCTCGCCTCTTGTGGTGATAGCTCTCAACATCGTCCGTTTTGAGCGTGGCCTCTTTCGGGAAAGAAGCAGGAACCACAGTTCTGCGGCGATTTATATACCACCGGGGCACTGATTACCAGTGAGCAGTCGCTGTCCGGAGTCTTAGCAGCGGCAAACACCTGCTCCAGCACGGAGACCCGTCGTCGGGTCCACGGCTGTGGTCCGGCACTGGCGAAAGCAGGCAAAATACTCAGACCTTCAAAGTTTTAACATTATGAGTTTTGAGTAGTCCACTGACGACGAACATCCGCGTGGTGAGGACTGGACCACTTCACTCCAGAACTCCGTCCCACGGGACGCGGTCATTGGTACTCACTGGCCGTTGGGCCCGCCAGCATACCGTCGAATCGATTCCCTGAACTGCGTGCGGTCCGCTTCGCTGATGGTTCCGACGTGCTCTCTGGTCGTCGTTTCAGTCTCCGTCTCGATGCCCCGCATTACTTCGCACATATGCGTTGCGGTCATCTCGACGACGACGCCGTGCGCGTCGAGTTCATCGGCTAGACCGACTGCGATATCTCGCGTGAGGGTCTCCTGTGTCGTCAGCTGGCGTGACTGCCACCGGACGTACCGGATGAGCTTTGACAATCCCACCATCTCCTCCCCGGGTCTGTACGCCACGTGGGCAACGCCCTGAAAGGGGAGCATATGATGTTCGCACATACTGTGAAGTGGAATTCCAGTTTTGACGATGAGACCGTCGGTCTCCGCATCGAAGGTGCGCATGACCGGTTTGGACTCAGGCCGAGAGCCTGCGGTCAGCGTTTCGAACATTTCCGGGACACGTCGGCTCCAGGTGTCCGATAGTCCTGCCGAATCGGGGTCACGGCCAGCGGCTTCAAGCAAGAGGCGAGCGCCACGTCGCGCCTTCTCTTCGTCGAAGCCATCTGTTGGTTGGGTCGCAGTCTCGTGCTGCTGTGCAGGTTCCTGTTCCCGGGAATCCATTACAGCAAAACAGGAGCTCAACGTACAAAGTCTCTGTTCCCCACTAGTTCAGTACTGGAATAACAGTGGTAACATTGTGATTTCGTACTACAACATATCATAGACCGTGAATGTCGTGTAGTATAAATCGTTCAACGAGTTCGCCTGCACGGCAGTAAGCGCGTTTCCGTTGACCGGCACCAGCTGAAACATGGTTTTCGTAACGCTGGTTCAGTCAGATTGTAGCGCCTGAACCGTTTGTTGGGTCGCCGCCGATGCTGAACGGGCGAGTGCTGTTGCGTGCCAGTAGTCCGCAACGCTTCTATCGAGAGCGGACGCCGCAATCTCTCCCTGATGATGCGTCAACCCACGGTCAGCGGCCATGATCTTGTGGCCGGCGTCAACGAGAACCGTCCGGACCAGTTCCGGCTGTGAACTCGATTCGAGGGCCGCAGTGAGTGCCTTGTACGCGGTCTGTCTGATGTCGCGAACTGCTGTCCCGTCCGATGGCCGAGCGAGCGCTTCCGCCTCCCGACTTGACTGAATGCGGTCGAGCGCTCGGAACCGGGCGAGCCGGCTGTTCGCGTCGACAACAGCACTCGCGGGCCCGACGGCTTCCGTGAGGCGGTTGGTTCCGCTCTCGGCTTCCCAGCGGAGTTCTTCCAGAGCCATCTGCCCAGGAGTGCGGTCGTCAACGGGTGTTTCCGGCGGCAAGTCCGCCTGCCTGTCGCGGACGTCCGCCAGTAGTGCTTCTGCTGCATCACTCAGCGTCGGCCTGACCGTCCCGGCGTCGGCTGGGAGTGAGGCAGCGAACTGCGCCCCGACGTGGCGAGCGTCGTCGAGATACGCCTGTGCCGACTCGGCCGTCTCACCCCATTCGGCAACAGACAGCAGCTCTGACTCTTCCCTGGACATGACATCCATGTCACTGGCCCGCACCAGTCCCGCCTCGATGTGGGCGTGGACCAGCGCCGCGCGCACCGGGTCCATCCCGACGTATTCGTGCTCCTGCCGGGTTTCACGGGCCGCAGACACGGTCCTGCTGTGTTCGTCTTGGAGCGGAGCAGCGGTACGGCCGCTCTCGACAACCCTCCACCCCGCAGCGGCGTAGCGGGCGTTTTCACGAGCCCGCCGCAACGACCGGAGCACCATCAACCCGGTTCGGGCCGTCCGCGCATCGTCGAGGCCGTCTGAGGCGTCACTGGCGGCATCCGTCAGGTGCTGGCGGATGTGACCGTTCGGGATTTCTTCCGGTCCGAGCGGGGTCGGAAGCGTCGCCAGAAGCGATCGAACACGCTCTCGCGCGGCATCGAAATGGCTCGTTTCAATGTCGACCGGGATTGCCGGGGGGATTGGGGCTTCTCGCTTTTCCTCACGCTGGACATCGGGAAGGTTGTAGATATCGATAGTTGCCTCGCCTCCCCCACCCACACTGTCGATACTGCTACAGCCAGCGATGGCGCTGGCTCCAGCTAGCGCGAGCACACCACGCCGAGTCATCCAAGCGTAGTCCCCGCCCGTCTCGGACGTGTCGTCAGTCATGCCTGGCCACCACCAGTCTGGGTGCGGCGGTTACTACTTGATGCTGATCCGCCCCCGCTTTCCCCCTCAGCACTGACTCGCTGGCTGTCACAGCTATTGCCTCCGATTGAGGACGAATAACTGGAGATGTCGTCGGCGTTGACTGTGTCGGGAATCCGGATGAACCAAACCGCGTACACCGTGTTGCCCGCTGTGCAAGGTTCGTCGTAGGGGCGGCTCACCCGGCCGTAGTCAGTTGAGATTTTGTCTGTCGTCCAACTGATCCGGCAGAGCGTCAATCGAAAACACTCCTCGATCGTCACAGTCTGGACGTAGACCGTTTCCGTGTCGAAGTCAGTCTCGTCGAGGAAGGCTTCGATCAGCGAACGGTCCACGTCTTCGGCGACGGCGAGCCGGTCTGCTCTGGATGCCGTATCGATAATCTTGGATTCCAATCGACGGGAGTGTCGGCTTTCGGTTGGCCGGCCGTCTCCATCGTTAAGCCAGACAGGCCGACGGTCGGCGTCCACGCGTGTGACAACTGACTCCGGGTCAGGTTCCATGCCAGTTCCCGGAGCGGCCGAGCCATTGTTTTCGGAAGCGGTGCGTGTCGATTCGTCGCTGCTCTCGAACATCCCACTACAGCCAGCCAGCATCGTCGCTAGCCCGCATGCGCTGTGGAGGAGGGTACGTCGGGTGGAGGGGACCATCGTGTAATTTCTCGCTTGTAATGTCAGGTATAAAATTCTCGTGGTAGATAGTCGTTACCGAGTGCGCACCATATATACCGAAGAATAGATTCAGAACCTGTTTTCTCCTACGGCTAGTGCCTATATATCTATGAATGTCGGGCTTATGTAACTATATGTGATTCTATTGGCCCATATCACATATATCTGGAGTCAAGCATATTCCCGTGAGTGGTGTCTTCTGTGATCAAGAAGTCTGGCTGCGAAGTGGTGATTAAAGCAGTAGTTGAGGCTGGTCATCTCAATGCATATGGTATTACCACCGGTTTCATTCAGAGGACTTAGATTGACTTGGTCGCTTAGTGAGTATGCATAGTTAACATTCAATTACATAAAAAGCAATTTCGTAAATATCATTAGAATACTTTATATATGTTTCATTTGCGTAACCAATTTTTTCCTCTACACCACTATTTTGTATATCATCAACACTTACATGAACACTATTTCTGCTCCCTCTTTTATTTGCTTCCTTTGCTTTTGATAATGCTTCAACAATATACTTATTCTCAGTAACATCACTTCCATTTGCATCGATTATTGTTTTATTCGAAGGACCTTGAGCAACTCGAGCTCTAACTTCACCAGATGGTGGACATGAGGTACCACTATTTGATGAGCTCACATCTTGGATATCAGTATTTGTGTTAGTATTATTACTATCCGTGGTGGTTTGATCGCTTTCGGTTCCTGCCCCAGTTGATGGATTATTATCACTACTACAACCAGATAAAATAGCGAATGACACCGTAATCATGGAAACAAAACCCCGACGGTTCATATATTTAGATCCACCCACATCGATAAAGACTTTGTTGCGGCTACCAGGAGTGAGAGACCAAAGCAATGAAACTGTTCGTCTACGGATTATTCCATATTTTACAAATTATGCAGACACCTCCACTGGATCTTCCCCATAATCAAGTACATATGATTCTGTTTCCTTTGTTTCAAGCCCTAGCTCATTATGACGTACATACTGTTTCGTCTCTATAGTTTCTTTGGGCTTAAACTCCGTTTCAATGGTATTGCTCCAACCATAATTTGTGTTTGTCCAGACAGATCTAAATATCTCAGGCTGATCTTGAGTATTAGTCACAGAGAACTCAAATATACCTGGATTTTCTTCGGAGGACTTGCTAGGCTTACTGATTACAGAAACTTCAAAGTCCGGATCCTCAACTAGACCCCTCTCCCGAGGATTGGGGAAGCTAACATCCAATTTCTTCCTATTTCTTTCACCGGTGATTGAGATTTCTGTACTTTCAGGTTTGACAGCCAGCACATCTTGGAGATGATCAGCCAGCGTGGGCTTTCCTATGTCGTCCCGAAGCGGATGCAGACCAGCGAAAAAGCCCAGCGAAACGACTCCTCAAGAAGGGAAAGGATCGCTAGGAAACCGACCGAAGACTGCATCTCGGCGATAATGAGTGGCATTCCACGACGCTGGTCTACCGACGCAGAGAGAACTCCGAACATACCGATCATCGGCAGTATTCGGTGTTCATGACGAATCGGGGGAGCGGGCACCTCACCGAGTACGGCTCCCGGTGGGAAATAGAGAGCGGCTACAAGTCCATCAAACGGTTCATGGCCGCCACAACGTCGAAACACTTCGGCCTGCGGTTCTTCTACTTCGCGTTCGCGTGTCTCTTGTACTCGATATGCCGAGCGGGTGATCTACTCGTGCAGGTCCAGTTGACCGGTAAGTATGAACACTCACCGATCGTGACGGCTGATACCCCGCTGACGCTGCTGAAGAAGGAGACTGGAATCGGATAGTAACAAGACTCTCTCGATGAGAGCGCGGCGTCTGAGTGGCGACACTATCCGGAGTCTCGGATTGCCCCCGAATCAGTTGTATAGGTAACAGAAATGGCCGCTCAGAAAGCAGTTAGAACCAGATCCTGATTTCTAATTCGTCCGAAAAATGCATTACAGGCCCGCTAAATCCGCTGTAGTCTCATCTTCCAGATTAAACGCGCAGATATCGCAACAAAACGGCTAAACCGGATCGACGCGTTCTGACGATAATGGGGTCAGCGCAGTCGAAAGTCGCACAGTTGATCGAGAGGCATGGACTGACGTCGATGGGGACGGAACTGGAGCACGCATGGCTTGGGAAGAATGGGGAACGACAGAGTCTTCGTGACCTCGCTGATCGGTTCAATCAAGCTTTGCTTGTGGCTGCAATCCGCGATGCGGGTATGGATGTTATCGACGGCGAACCGGCGAACTTCTATCGACTGCTGACAGATGACGACGTCAGTGCAGGCAAGCGAACCGAAGCGCGGAACCGACTCGAACGGACTGGCATCGACGTCGATACGCTGGAAAGCCAGTTCGTCACGTATCAGGCGATTCGGTACTACCTCACAGAGGTTCGTGATGTGTGCTACGAACCTGAATCAGAAGCTGCACAGGTCGAGCAAGAGCGTGGAACTATCGACCGCCTCCGCAGTCGCGTCGAGACAATCGTCCGGGATACGGTCGACCGACTGAACACCGCAGACAAGCTCACTTTGGGCGACTATCGAGTGTTCGTGAACATCGATATCCGCTGTCAGGACTGCGAAACGCGCTATAGTGTTAGCGACCTTCTCGACCGCGGCGGCTGTAACTGTGAGTGAGCGTTCAAAAGGTCCGCTCTTTGGTAGCCACAACCGGGTCAGATATCGGTAATCCGGTTGTACTTCTCCGGAAGCGCCTGCGCATCCTCAGGGAGCAACGCGACAACGAGATAGGAGGGGGACTCCGCGAAATACTCAACGAGTGAAGCGATACGCTCCGAGTCGATTGCTTCGAGCGAGTCGAGCAGCATGAACGGAACATCCTCGTACACATCGTGGACGAGGTATCCGGCGAGTGCGAACACGAGTCCGGTCACTTCTCGCTCGCTCTCACTCAGATGGGCAACCGTGTCTTCGTAGACAGTTCCACCGTCGGTACTTCTGACGACGTGGAGCGTGAACGTCGATCCCGTGACACTGTCGTCGCTGTTATGGACCGGGTCATCGGGTGTCTCGGTCCGTTCGAGCCAGATTCGTTCGATGTTACCATAGCTCAGAATGTCGAGCAGGTCGTCCATCTTCTCGTTGAACTGGTCGGTCGCCTCAGCTTCGAGGCGGTCGATACGTGACCGGAGGTCGATCAGCTCGTCCACCACCTCTTCCCGTTGGGCAGCCAGTTCGTCGTTTCGGCGGATCTCTGACTCGATATCGGCAATCTCTTCGCTCACCTCGTCTCGTTCCGATTCGAGTCGGTCCAGTTCCAACTCAAGTTCGTTCGCTTTCGTATGGAGTTCGAGCACCTCGTCGAACTCTTCCGTCCGGATCGACGTGACCCGCTCCTCAAGTTCCTCGACGCGAGCGGAGAGGTTGTTGCGTCGCTCTCGGAGGTCGACAACAGTCGTCTGCCGACGCTCGATTTCGGCGTCGACCTCCTCAATCGTTGTGGTGAGGTCCTGCGCTCGCGTGCGTGTCTCCGCAATTTTGTCACGTTGGTCGGTCAGTTCGTCGAGTTCGTCTTCGATATCGTCAATCTCTGTGACTGTTTCTTGAAGGTGGTCGCGCATGCTCTGGAGCGTCGACTCGATACGGTCCGGCTTCACTCGCGAGCCACAGGTCCAGCAGGTCGTCTTGGACCCCTGATAGAGCTGGTCCGTGATGTCTCCCACGCTCTCGGGCTTTGCGTCGATAGCATCGGTTATCTCCCGGTGTTCGCCAGCCAGCAGTTCCTCGTTGAACCCGATGACGTTCTGTAGTCGCGTGGTGTATTCTGAGAGCTCCCGCTTTCGCTCTCGGAGCCGCTCGATGTCCGATTCGAGCGTTTCGAGTCGTTCGTCCGGCGATTCCGGAAGTCCGGACCGTTCGACCGCGAGGCTACCCCGCTCGTCGCGCAGTGCCGAGATACTCTCCTGTTCTGACTGGATATCGTTTCGCACGCGTTTCAGTTCGGATCGAGTCGCCTGGAGTTCATCGAGGGCCGTTTCGAGTTCGTCCCTGTTTTCCTGGGTCGTCTGGAAATCTACGTCCCGCTCGTCGATTCGTTCCTCCACGTGCTGGAGTTCGTCTCTGGTCTCAGCGATCTCGTCGCGCAGAGCTGCCTGTTGCCGTTCGAGATCTGGAAGATCACGCTTGAGCGACGCGATACGATCGAGTTCCTCGTCGATCTCTTCCTTGCGCTGTTCGGCCGCACGTATCTGTCGGTGAATAGACGCCACGTCGACGGGCCGCATAATGATCTCCTGGAGGTCCTCACCCCGTTCGACAGCTCGCCTGGCCTCGTTGTCTTCGAGCAGGAACGCGAACAGGTCCGCAACTGTTGGGTCAGTAAGCAGTCCGAGGCCCGACCCGACAACACCGTCATCGGTTCTGGTCAGTGTCCGAGAGTACGTCTCCTCTCCCAGTGAGAGTTCGACGCGCCCCTGGTCTGAGTCACCTTTCACGCTCGCCCACTCGCTCCCATGGGCGGCCATCACCGACTGAAGAAACGACGTCCGATTGGTCGCATTCCGGCCTCGAAGCACTGTCACCCCTGGTGGAACCTCGACTGTCGTCTCGTCGATCCCCCCGATCTTCTCGACGGTGACGGTTGCCACCTCCCCGGATACCGAGAGTGAACCCATATTTCGGTGTGTGCGAGTGACGGATATAAGCACTATGGCGCGCGTGGCACCGCCCATTCGGATTTATACCCCAGTAGTTGCCCGCGGCTAACAAGCATATGTCTGTTATTCCATCGGATTTGCGGACCTAGTTCCATGCAGAAACAATCGCCTAAATCCAGATAGCAAACAATTTCGGTAAATAACACGCTCAAACGTGTACCTTTATATCACACAATGGGCGTAGCTGTCGATGTCGTTGACCATGACAGATCAAGACCGGGCCGAGAGTGCGCTTCGCGCTCACGTAACCTCCGTCAAGGAGGACCTGATGACGGGCGTATCGTTCATGATTCCCTTCGTAACTATCGGGGGTATCTTCCTCGCCGTCGCGTACGCGATAGGGGACACACAGACAGTGTTCGAGAACACCGGCTCGGCAGGCTGGTTCCTCGCACAGATCGGCGTTGCTGGGCTGACAATTATGGTTCCCATCCTCGGGGGCTACATCGCGTACGCCATCGCGGACCGCCCGGGACTCGCTCCGGGATTCCTGCTGGCATACATTCTCCAGCAAGGGAACGTCGTCGCCGAAGCGGCGACGGTAATCGGCATCTCCGGTGGCGAGGCCGGTGCCGGCTACCTCGGCGCAATCGTCGCTGGGCTGCTGGCTGGGTACGTCGCGCGCTTCTTCAAGAACCTCGACGTCCCCGAGTTCATCCAGCCGATGATGCCAGTGTTGCTAATCCCTGCCGCAACGATGGCAGTTCTGACACCCATCATGCTGTTCGTGCTGGGCGTCCCCGTCGCACTCGCTAATGAGGGCCTAACCTCGTTCCTGCAGTCGATGCAGGGCGGTCAGGCTATCGTCGTCGGCCTCATCCTCGGCGGGATGATGGCCTTCGACATGGGTGGCCCAGTCAACAAGGTCGCCTACGTGTTCGCGACCGGGCTCATCACGGAGGAGATCTACGCGCCGATGGCCGCGGTGATGATCGGCGGGATGATTCCGCCGATCGGCCTCGCGCTCTCGAACTTCATTGCGCCACACAAGTACGCGGCGGAGATGTACGAGAACGGGAAAAGCGGTATCGTACTCGGCCTGTCGTTCATCACCGAGGGTGCGATTCCGTACGCGGCCGCGGACCCGCTCCGCGTCATCCCGGCTATCGTGGCCGGTAGCGCTGTGGGCGGTGCGACATCGATGGCCCTCGGCGTCACGATGCCTGCGCCCCACGGCGGTATCTTCGTGGTCCTGCTGTCGAACCAGCCACTCGCATTCTTGGGCAGCATCCTGCTGGGTTCACTCGTGACGGCTGTTGTTGCGACGGTTATCAAGCCGGACTTCGAGGACCGCGTCGACGCCGGGGCAGAGACGAGCAGCACGCAACCGACGGACGACTAACGACGGTGATTACAATGACAGACGCAATCGCAGCGGACGATATTGAAGAACTGATTCCGGCCAACCACATCTCGCTGTCCGAGCCACCAGCTGAGAAGGAAGCGTGTATCGAGTCCCTGCTCGACCTATTAGTTGACGGTGGCAGGGTTGAGGACCGCGAACGCGCACTCGACGCGCTGCTGGAACGCGAATCGGAGACCACGACGGGCGTCGGCATGGGTATCGGCATCCCGCACGCGAAGACTGACGCCGTGAGGCGCCCGTCGCTGGCGTTTGTCCGCTCCGAGGAAGGCGTCGACTTCGGCTCGATGGACGGCGAGCCCGCGACGCTCATCTTCATGATTCTCGTGCCGGAAGCCGGCGGCGAAGAGCACCTCAACATCCTCAGTTCCCTCTCGCGGGCTCTGATGCACGACGACGTTCGGGACCGACTCCACGAAGCAGAGGACGAGGCGACCGTTCAGGACGCGCTCCGGGAGGCCATCGCATGACGGTCGAGCGTACTGTCACGATTGTTCCGGAGGCGGGCCTACACGCTCGACCGGCGTCGGCGTTCGTCCAAGCTGTGAACGACCACGAGGCTGAAGTCTCGGCCGGTCGCCCGGATAGTGACCTCGTCCAGGCGGCGAGTATGATCGCCGTCACCAGCCTCGGCGTCGGACAGGGCGACGACATCAAACTGGTCGCCGACGGGCCGGATGCGGAGGCAGTGCTCGACGAACTGGAGCGGATACTGACAACACCAGAGGCGGAACTGGACACTGACGATGGCTGAACGCACGCTCCACGGGACCGGTGCAACGCCTCGCTCCGGCGTCGGGACAGTTGTCTGGTACGGTCGCGACATCTCGCTCCCGGACCCGGACGGCGTGGAAGTCGATCCCGAGACGGCGGTCCAGCGGTTCGCCGACGCGGTCGACACCGCCCGCGCTGAACTGGAATCTGAGCGCGAGGCGACCGCCGAACGTGTCGGCGAAGACGAGGCCGCGGTGTTCGATGCGCACATCCAGTTCCTCGAAGACCCGACAATCGAGGACGCAGTCGAGACGATGATTGCCGATGGGATTCCCGCACCGAACGCCGTCGATGCCGCGTTCAGCGAACACATCGAACAGTTCGAGGGGATGGACGGGCGGATGGCCGAGCGAGCGGACGACCTTCGCGACGTCCGTGACCGACTCCTCCGTCTGCTGACGGACGGGGAGCGGGTCGACCTCGGTGACTTACCGGCGGGCAGTGTCGTCCTCGCCGAGCGGTTGACTCCCAGTGACACGGCACAACTCGACCCAGAACGCGTCGCCGGGTTCGCCACGGTAACCGGCGGCCGGACGTCCCACGCGGCGATTTTCGCCCGTTCGCTGGCCTTGCCAGCCGTCGTTGGAATCGGCGACGCGCTCGAATCTGTTGAGGGCGAAACAGAGGTCGTGGTCGACGGCGACAACGGGACCCTGCTGGTCAGTCCTGATGACACCGAACGAGCGGCCGCAGCAAGCGACTCGGGAGCCGCTGTCGTCGATGAGTCAGTCAAAACAACTGATGGACGACACGTCGAAGTGGCGGCGAACGTCGGCCAGCCGGCGGAACTGGAACCCGCAGCAGAACGGGGTGCTGACGGCGTTGGCCTCTACCGGACCGAGTTCCTCTTTCTCGACCGGGAAACGCCGCCGTCGGAGGACGAACAGTACGAGGCCGTCCGAGAGGCACTCGATACGTTTCCGGACGGACGCGTCGTCGTCCGGACGCTGGATATCGGGGGCGACAAGCGCATCCCGTACCTGGACCTGCCGGAAGAAGAGAACCCGTTCCTCGGTGAGCGGGGAATCCGACGCTCGCTCGACCCGGATTCGGACCTGTTCGCCACGCAGCTCCGTGCACTCCTGCGTGCTGGGGCGGACGGAGCCGGAGACCTCTCCATCATGTTCCCGCTGGTCGCCACTGTCGAGGAACTCGAGGCTGCACTAGACACGCTGGACGCAGCTGCGGCCGAGGTTGAAGGCTGCAACGCTGACGCCGTTGATCCCGAAGTCGGCGTTATGATAGAAACGCCGAGCGCCGCCTTCATGGCCGACGAACTCGCCACGCGGGTGGATTTCCTCTCTATCGGGACAAACGACCTCACGCAGTACGTAATGGCCGCCGACCGGGAGAACGAGCGCGTCGATGACCTACACGACCCGACGCATCCGGGGGTCCTGCGCGCGATCCATCGGACAGTTACCGCAGCCCACGCCGAAGACGCCTGGGTGGGGATGTGCGGCGAGATGGCCGGCGACCCCGATTTGACGGAACTGCTTGTCGGTCTCGGTCTCGACGAACTCAGCATGAGCGCCGTGACGATTCCTGAAGTCAAGACGGCCATCAGCGAAACCGAGTACAGTACCGCGAGCGAGCGCGGGGACCGCGCCCGACTCGCCGCAACGCGAAGCGAAGTCAATACCACAATAGATACATGAAACTCGTCGCAGTCACCTCCTGTCCGACTGGTATCGCACACAGTCAGATGGCAGCTGAGAACCTCGAACAGACGGCAGAAGAACAGGGCCACGATATCAAGGTAGAAGTTCAGGGAGCAATGGGCGCGGAGAACGAACTCTCTGACGGGGACATTGAAGCCGCCGATGCCGCCATCATCGCCTCCGACACGTCGGTCAGTCAGGACCGATTCAGTAGCGTCCCGCTGATCGACGGAACCGTCAAGGACGCCGTCAACGACGCTGAAGGAATGATCTCTGACGCGATTGCGGCCGCCGACGGCGACGCATCGGCCACTGGAAGCGAGGGAGAGGGGTCCAAATCCGCAGATACTGAGTCTGATCAGCAGCGCCGCCGTGGCGGTGACCGTTCGAAGAGCCTCGTAGCTCGGCTGAAGCGTTTGCTTAGTTGATTCGGAATTAGATCGTGCCGAGGTAAGTGGCTTCTCCCCCGCTCACTGCGGAGTGGACGGGTCCCTTAGCCACGAAACCGACAGTATCGGAGGGAGCTAGCGGTTGTAGCTCGCTGGTGGTTATTCCGCACCGTCGCCCGAGGAGCCAGATATATCGCCACCGCTGGCACCCGGGGCGAGGAGATACCCCAGAGCTGTTGTCCCCGATTCGGGACCGGACCGTAGTTCCACTGTCTGTCGATCCTGGGTGACGCCAAACTCGGGGAAGTATTGGGTTGTAGTGGTGCGAACGTCGCTAGTACCCAGCGGGTAGACACTCAGTAAGGACGGATCATCGTCAGTGGCTGCCCGGTGAGACACCCGTATCGGTCCAGACTCATCGACTGTGACGGCAATGTCCGGATGGAAATGGAGGCGGGAGACGCTCGGCTCTGTCTCAGTGTCGGGTCCGCCAAGTATATCCCGAACAAGCCACCAGTCGTCCGCCGCAACGATTGTCCTGTTGTGCCGATACGACGCTGATGCATCAGATGCTGTCTCGTAGCATCCGTCGAAAACCGCCGGTTCTGTCTTCTCGTGGCGTACCGTCGGTTCCGTTCGCGCCCCCATCAGATACTTTCCACCGATCTCTATCGGCTCCGTATCGCCGACCTGCACCGTATTGTGTCCAGCAACACTTCTGACGTACTGTCGTCGTTCGTCGCTGGCATAATCATACACACCGGTATCAGTAAGCACTCGGTGTCCGTCGACCCAGAGCAAGACACTCAGCATATCGTTGTGTGAGTGACCGGGTAAATGCGGGGGTCCGACGGGGCCGCCATCCACTAATAGACGTCCATGGTCCGTATCGAGCCAGTAGTACCCTGATTCCCCACTCGCCGGACTCTGTGCTGGTGCTGGACGGTCATTTGACTCGAATCCGGCGGCAGCAGCGTACCCCAGACAGTCGGCAAGTGGGAGTGCCTGACCGAACACGGCGTCGTTACACAGCGGGATCCGCTTGTCTGGGGGACAGAGGTACCGCAGATACGCTACGGCCTGCCTTGTCATCGCTGTCAACCAGTTGGGGACCGTGCGATTACTGGCTGCCAGTACGGAGCACGCTGTCACGTAGCGTGTTGTAACGATTGTATGATACATCGGCGACCGCTCGTAATGTCCGCCATCAGATAGGAACTGCTTAGCCCCTGTACGGCCGAGAATGGACAGTCCTTTCGAAACCCAAGAGCTATCATTCTCTGGGAAGGTGAGTCCGGCCATGAGCAGTGCGAGCCCGTTTTCGACGAGGTGATTACCGCCGACATCACCCTCGACGTGGTTTGTGAGGAAGAGCGAATTCCGATATATCTCTCGAGCAAGTGCCTCAGTAAGTCTCTCTGAAACGCCTTCCTGGGTGCCCCCAGTTCGCCACGCGAGGTATCGCACGAGTGTTTGAATACGGAGTGATACTGCCCACGGTGTCCACGCATTTCGAAGGTAGCCCGGCTGACCGATTCCGATACTATCGGCCCAGTCCCGCATCCACTGGTCGAACACCTCGACAACCCTGTCGGGAGCAACCTGCGGGTCTTTGAATCCCAGCGTCGCCCATCGGAGAGGTTCGAACGCGTATAGTTTCAGCGGCCAGAGAAGCGGATAGTCGTCAAACCGGTCGTCGAACCAGTTAGGCTGGTCTGGCGACCGAAACTGTATTGTCCTGTTGAGGAACGTCAGGTTGCCGTCGGCCGCTTGGCGACTCCGTTGCTGGAACGTCCGGACGGTCGACTCTGAAAGTTCATCCCGAAGCAGGTCGAGGTCTGTTTCGACTGGACTGATCGCCACCGAGAGAGTTTGGGGAATCGCCGCGTCGTATCGCCCGTCGAAGTCGAGCGGGAGTCGCGTGAGGACGGAATTCCGAGTCGTTCGTTCAGCCATTCCGAGTACCTGAGCAGGTTCCAACTGTGTGAGCGTGTGCCCGTACAACTGGACCGTTTTCGGAAGCGTCCGCAGGGACTCAGTCATGGTCAGTACTTGGGGCTGTGGACAATTCTTGCTGTTCGCCCGTTGTCAACGTCCGGAACACCTCGCCCAGTCGGCCCGCGATGGCTTTCCGGTCGTACTCTTTGGAAACGATTCGGTGTCCGTCTCGACCCATCGCCACCCGCTGATCGGGATTTTCGAGGAGGCTGTCAATCGCTGCCGCAATACTCTCGGGATCGGGTTCTGTGTGGATACCTGCGTCTGTATCCGTCGCGAACCGCTTGATTTCTCCTCTCCCAGTGACGACGACGGGTAGCGAGCACGCCATGTACTCGTAGAGCTTCGTGGGTATCGCGTAGTCCAGCTCTGGACTGTCTTTTATCGGGGCTAATCCGACAGTTGCGGTGTCAAGGATCTCCGGGATTCGTTTACGATCCACCAATCCAACAAACTCCACGCAGTCTGTGAGTTCGAGTCTCTCCACTACACCTTTAAGCCGAGATACTTCATCCCCGTCGCCAACTAACTGGAGCACAGCATCGTCGCTTGAGACGTGTTGCATCGCCCGGATACACGGTTCGAGTGCCTGTGCACTACCGATATTCCCGGTGTATACGATTCGCGAGTTGTCTTCTTCAGTGGTGGAAACCGAGGAAAACCGGCCGGTGTCAACACCGTTTGGGATGACTCGGATCCGATCCCGGAGATCGCTGCCGTACGTGTCAGCAACTGCGTCTCCGAGCGTCTCAGTTGTTACCGTGATGCGATCAGCGGAGCGTAACGCAAGACGCTGGAATGTGCGCCCGGCTTTTACCAGTGGGCTGTCTGCTGTAATGTATCCAAGGGCGATCGAGTTCTCAATCCACAGATCGCGGACATCGATCACCCAGGGGTTCCCGATGGCAGCAGCCACGAGTCCGGGAAAGCCAGTGGTGATTGGTGGCGTAGATGTCATGACAACGTCGTACTGCCGGAAATTCATGACTAACCAGAGTGCCGCATGGACTGCGAATATGAGGTAGTAAGGGAGCCGGCGGAGCAGAGAGGGATTCTCACTCTGTGGCTGCCACGTCCACAGTCGGTGGACGACCACTCCCTTCTCGTGTTCTGTCTGCTTACGCTTCCAAGTCCGTTCGAAGTTTCCCGGTGGGTAGCAGAGGGACGGCGCCAGAACTGTCACGTCGAGGTCTTCGCCAAGATTGACAGCTGTGTCGTGGATTCTGGAGGCATTGCCTCCCTTTTCCGGGGGATACCGCTGAGAGACGATGACACAGTCAGTCGTCATCGGAGCGGATTATGTACGGCGGCTGTCCCAATCTTAGATGCTTCTCTCCATCTCGACGATGGTACCGTGTCCGTTGGTCTATCGCTGCTCATCGACATCGAATCGTTGCACGGTATCCTTGACGGGAATATTAGTATACGTCTGATACTCCTGAGACGCCTCAAATCTGAATCCGTTATGTGTTCTCTTGAAGTCGCTCTAGCTCGGTCTGGGACATTGCTTTGTTTCGAGTAAACCGGTCACCCAACCTGCACATAGCAGATCCCATTCCCTAAACCATATCAACCCGCCCCGACCCACCCGGTAATCATACTCTACTATAGATATAAGATGAATACCGTATTCCACCTGACAGGTTTACGGATTGAGTTGGTATGTTGTGAAGATCTAATTGGTAACCATCCTAAATATATATACAGTAAAGATACATGTAGTACGTTCATACAGTGTGAGAACGGCTAATTAGCATATACCTACTTCACCCATATGTGTATGTCCGATAAGCACAAACCAACCAATGACGACAACAAGATTCCGGGATTCTCAACCACTCTAATAGCAAATGAAAGGGGTAAGGCCCATCTTAATAGGAGGTCTTTCTTCCAGTTCGGGTTAGCAGCGATAACTGCAGCCATCGGAGTGGGGAGTTTAGGTGCAAGTACCTCGTTCGGTCAAGAGAGCAACACTCACATGACGGATTTTAGTGAGTACGTATAAGAGAGCTGATATACCTCCGTTTAATCAGTTGCCTCAGAGCGATGCAAAGTCTTGTTCTGAACTGATCAGTGAGTCCCGGTGCATGGGCCACAGTTAGGAGGAGAAATCATAAAAACATTTCAGGAATGGTTTTCGTTTGGTATTAATATAGCTGACCGATCTCATTTCCGTTATACCAAATGGAAGTATTCCGGCTTCAGTACATCTCGGCAACTCGCTCAACCGTGACACATGTAGTTAAAGCTGATTTGAATTTTGAAACGAGTTGGGTTTGGCTCCCGACGAAGGGAATGCAAAAAATAGGGCTGGGGACTTTATTCGGGTTTGTCTGTAAGAAGCCCATACTAATGTCCTGAGCATATTACCTTGAGACGAGAGCAATGATCACGTACCTCCATCGTTGGTACCACTCCAATCAACTCAATATATTAGGTATTACCACTCTCGTATCTCTGTCATGACAAGTGGCTCTGGGGAGGTCAGTCGTCGCAGACTTATCGCTTTCGTTGGAAGTATCGTGACTATCATCACAGGCATACTCTACACCTGGCTACCGGGTTTCCATAGGGGTGCTGGTGAACCTCCAGACGGAAACGGGACTGAAAAGTCTGGTAAGGCGTCGGTTCAGCAGACTGCAACGCCCACGCGACCGACTGACGAGCCCGAGGTCGTCCAGAACGCCGAAAATATTAGTGACTACGGTTCAGAGCCGAATCCGAGCGATCCCAGTGCGGCAGCAGCGAGGCGAAATCTCAACGCCATTCTCAAGGCTGCAAGGGCTGCCGGCCATGGAGGAACAATATTTGTTCCTGAAGGAGAGTACTATTTCGGCCGTGACGATTCAGGCTATAGCCCATACGTGGAGTTCGGTGGAACTGTGCCTGCTGGTATTTCAATCATCGGAGAGGGGGCGAACAAATCAGCATTGGCAATTACCAGACATGCTTCTGCTGAAAACCGTTCAAACCAGAGCGGCTTTATCTGGTACGACGGATACGATCACGGGACCGTCGAGATCGCAGATATCAAACTGGACGGGAACTACGAAAACGTCAGCGGACTTGCGGAGAACAACGGAGGTTCTTGGGGCCTCCAGATGTCGGAAAACGGCAATTTCCATCTCAAGCGTGCATGGATTCGGGGGTGGCATTTAGCGGGGGTTCGTGGCCGTGCTGTCCTCAGATCTGTCACAAACTGTACGTTTCAGGATAACGGGATCGGGCGCCACAACGCGACCAGCGGAAAATCGAACTCTCACCATATCTCTGTCCGACCGCAGGCAGGCGACGAGTTTACTGTCAAGAACAGCTGTTTCATCGACTGTGCTGGAAACGCGATCAATATTAGGTTTGGCGATGGAGTTACCAAAATTCATAACTGTTATGTCAGTGGTACGGGGTCTGGGCTGTGTAAAATGTCCGCGGGCAAGGTCGTAGAACTGAAGAATATCTACCACAGAGCGAACACCCCCTCTCTAGAGCAGAAGGTCGATAAGCGGGATATCGGGCCCGATTTCCACGGCCGATTTTTCATTAATAACCTCGGGAACCGAGGAACCACTCCGACCACCGTCATCATGGACAACGTTCTCTCTAGAGACATGTCTGATTACGCGTTCCAAGCACAGGACGCCATCGGAGATGGCCCGATGAACGTGATATGGAAGGGAGACATGATTGCGATTTATAATACCAACCGTGCTCGGGACGAGGCAGTCATTCGCGACCATGGTGCTGGGAAGTTCTCCAACATCGACATTGGTCGGCTATCTATACACAATTCGAAAGCTAAGGCATTCATGTTCACCAGCTCTCAAGGCACAATAAATACATTCAACCACTCCAGCACAGATGGAATTGGGAACGCAGGTGACGTTACCATCAACGCAAACAACCAAGGCCAAGAGCGCTTCAGTCCAGCGGTTCCCAGCATAGAAGAGGTAGGAGTGAGCCCACTCACCTCTGGTGAAGACGTAGCCGGAAACCTGGATAGCCGGAAGAGGTGATCCAACTCCTGTTCAGGGGATTGAAGGAGGAATTAAATTGAATGAGAAAATCCAATGTCGGTATACCCGGACAGGATATCGGTCCTGTAGTACTTTTGCTACGTCCCCTCCATTTTGGTTCCGTTAGCCAGATAGATCCTGATATCACCGTTATCGTAGGATCGATCAACTGTTCTGTCCCGATTAAAACGCTGGAAATCCTGTGACGTGTATTTCCACCTCTGCGGATAATCCGGGTACGTCTCCTGATAGAAGATTCGGCCTTTTCTGTTGATTATTACGTACTTATCGCTACCGTAGTTCTGACCGAAGTACTGACTGGTTGTGTAATTGAAATGAGGGGGGAGAAACACTTCCCAAAATGGTAACCCTTCGCTCACACCGTGTTCTGCGTGATGGAACCGTCGGTACTCTATATCGAAATGATATAGCTCCCTATTTCCGGTCTCGTGTTCGGTGAGCCACTCGCTGCCCTCGACTTCCATCGCTGTGACCTGGTCGTTAGTCATTCCTGACAGCGGTGATGGAAACAGTGTGAGCGTGGACAGTACGATGAGTACCAATACTGTAAGAGTGATCGCTGGCTTTGTGCTGCGGGCAAGTAACGACCGGGTGGGTTGCCCGAGACGGATCCGAATTATGTGGAACAGAGGTCCAAGCAAAAGCACCGCGCCAATTTTGGCCACCTGCCAGGGACGCTCTTGGGTGACGATCAGGTCAAAGAGAAGGAATAAAATCCCAACAGTGCCGAACACGCCTACAACTGCCCCCATCATAGTGGTCCGCGTGTCCAGCACGTATCGCTTTTTAAGACCGAACAGGAGAGCGACTCCGAACAGGCCTCCGCCAAGGCCAAACAGTACCATTTCGGTCCCAAACCTGAAGGTAACGAACTGAACAATATCGATCAGGGATGGTGTGGCCTCCTGTGCAGTTTGGGCGTACGCCTGAACGGGTGCATCGCTGCTGTCCGACCCAAAGAGGACACGATAGATGGTATCGAAGCGCAGTATAACGCCGGGGAAATTCGAGTACCAACTCATGATAACCGCCAGCGAAATCCCAAAGGCGCTCGTCGGGCTCTGATATACCGTCTGTATTCTTGGAATGTACTGTACAATATAGTACAGCATAAAAATTGCTGTAACGAACACAGCGGTTAGCGGGTGATAGAGGAGAATACTCAGGAGTGTGAGTACCAGAACCGCCCTAATTGCAGGAGTAGGATGCCGCTGGCTCTTGAAAAAGAGATACAAAACAACCGGGATCAACAGGATGCTAAAGTCGAATGGACGAAACAGCAAATGGCTGTATCCAAGTATTGGTAGCAAGACGAAGGGGAGACCCAGAAGGAAACCCGTTCGGGAATCGGCTACCTGAAACAAGAGGTAAACCATTCCGCCAAAATATACCGCCGAAAAAATCACCGGCGTCAGCATCGCTAATGTCATAGCCTCCAGTCCAGTAGCGTCGGCAGTAGCAAACACAAGCAGGTGTGCGAGAGGGTAGATGTTAGCCCCAGTAGTGCCTGTGCTGACGATGTCCTGTACGTATCCAAGGTGCGTCAGCGGGTCGGCATCACCGTACATCACATATCCCCGTATGAGGGGCATCAATAGCAGTAACGCGTCGGTAGCCAACATAAGCGAAGTACCGAAGACCCACGACCGTTCGTTCGAATTCCCGATGCTTCCAAATATCAACAGTGACCCGGAAAACAGAGACCCAATGATACAACCCCAGAATGAAGTCGGATATGATTCGTAGAGCGATATCTCGTACTCGGTGGCTGGAGGGGAAATTACCGCAATAGCCGTTGATATCGAAAGTAGCAGGACGCCTACAACTGCAATGGCTCCCGTAGCTCGCGAGTGAGTGAAAACGGTCTGTTCAGAGTTTTCACTCATGAATTGCTACCCACGGGTATTGCCCAGTGAATTGATATCTGTATCGACCGGTATAGTATTCGTCGAGAGCGTATGCACCATTTGTATTGTACGCCCATAGACTAGTCCATATGATTGTTAGTACGCTCCTAACCTGTTCTGGAGCGCTATCCTGTACTGTAGCGTTTTAATTGTTCTTCCGAGAAAAGTACAAACAGATCCTACAGCCCACACAGACTATGTCGGAAATGCGAGAGGAAAGATCGTGTGTCCCGCTATTAGACGCTTACCGCTTTGGTTGCAGAGACAGACTTCCCGCTACTATTGACCACTGTGAGTTGAATACTGTAGTTGGTCTCGGTGACCTGATCGATATTGAACATATCTATATCCGAAGCCGTATTTCCGTTGACTTCCCACTGGACGCTCTCTACCACGGCATCTGAACCAGCCACATCGATGTCAACGGACCGGAGTTCGCTATCACTACTATGCACGTCCCACACGACAGTGATATTAGCTTTGCCGTCACCCTTTTGAGATTCGGAGACACTGAATCGTCCGATCTGTGGTTTCAAGCCGTCTCCAGATGCGGACGATGACGCGGTAGCAGACGTGCCGTTTCCACTATTGTCTGTCGCGGTCAGCACAACGGTGTACTCGTTTCCAGTTCCGCCGTCTCCACTCGCTATGAGCTCCGTTGTTCCTGTAGCCGAGCCACCCGAGACATCAACACTCTTCGTATCTTCTTGCTCGTTGTTGGTTTCATCGTACAGGCCCAGATCGACGATCGAGAGATCCCCGTCCGAATCGCTGACCTCCCAGTCAATCGCAAAGCCCGCATCTGTAGTGTCTGTCTCGACCTGTGAAACCGATAGACCGTTGACATCAGGGCTGGTACCACTGTTGTCAGTGGCAACGGTAATGCTGCTCGAATCCGAGTTCCCGGCTGAGTCGGTCACCGTGGCATCAAGCGTGTGGTTTCCGTCTGATAGCCCTGAGGTGTCCCAGCTGTCCTCATAGTATCCCGTATCCGAGTTGAACGACGCAGTCGACCACGTATCACCGTCGACGCGATACTCTACGGTGGGCGTGCCAGCAGCGTCTTCGGCATCAGTTACGCTGATTTTCAAGGTGACTGTTCCGTCTACTGTTTCTTCAGAAAGGGGCTGTTGCCACGCGATTTCCGGCCTGGCGTCGTCAAGCCTAGCTGGTTCACCGCTGGTACCGACACTGAAGAAATCAAACATCTGAGTGTCACTCGACCAAGAGCCGATCCCAGTCCATCCCGGATCGGTGACGTCCCCGTCAGTTACGTCTATATCCCACGAATCAGGCTCCGTCGCGCCATAGCTCCAGTTTTTGGCTTGTACAGATGAACCATTGATACGGAGCCGAAGATAGCTCCATTCATCAAGGGGGTTTGAATTGGCCACAGTTTCGCCAATTGTGGTTTGTGACCCATTGAAGTCCTTCTCAACGCGGAGTTTGATGCTCCCATTGCTTCGAACAAACCAGGCCGAATAACCGACCATATTTCCGCTGGCGTCGGTGCCTCCCCGTCCGATCAAACGGCCCCAGCCGTCGCCATCGCTGTCTTCCGATCCGACACGGACCAGTCCAAGTACCTCGATATCGGTATTTTTGCCGACATCGTCCCAGGACATTGCATGCGAATTAACTGAACCGGCACTGAACTCGACATATGCGTCGCCCGTTGTTGAATCATTCGAGACGACTGACCAATCCGAGGGGTCACCGCCCCACCGGGCTGTCCAGTCTGGAAGGCCATTCTGTGAGTCGTCTACGGTCTCAGTAGTAGTCGTTTCCTCCTCTGTACTACTCTGGCTCTTCGCTCCGACCTCGTCCTCGCTCGGGACATCCACATTCAGCGCGCTCCCTCCGGAGAGGTGACTGCCTACATTGATGTCTCCCATGCTTCCGACGCTACCGACGTTACCCGTTGAGAGCGTGGCGATAGAGCCGTACGAGTCCTCGGTTTCAAACACCTGCGCATCGGTGTCGTGAACCGATATCTCACCAACATCAACGTTCTTGAACGCTGCCCCCTGTCGGTCGCGGATGACCTCATCATCAGTGTACCTGTTCGAACCGGTGAATGCGATTCTATCGCCGATCCACGTGATATCAGATGGGCCACCCACCGAATCACGGACTTGGAATGCATACGAAGTGTGATTCTTCGTTGACACTTGTTCCATATCCAACGTCACGCTGGTGTCCCCACGGTCCCCCAGGCTCTGAATGAAGTGTCGACCGAGGAATCCGTCGTTCGGCTCGTCCGGGAGCAGTGATTCCAGTTCCGCTGTGTATGCTGTGTGGTTGATGCGTCGCAGTTCAACCCTCTCTCCGGCGGAGAGTTTGAGGAACTGACTACCTGTCCCAGCGGCGTACACGTTCCGGATTCGGTAGGTTCCGTCACCGTATCGAATGTTTATTGCACTGCCTGGACAGTTCTTTATTTTACAGTTTTCGATGACAGTGGTGCTACCTTTCGGCGTCTGTAGCGAGTCAAACGGATGTGTATTTGATCCGCTGTCTTTGTGATATTCGATTCCGATCCGGTTGAGGGTACAGTATCTCGCGGATGAGAGGTACTGCCTGCATCTAATACCCCGTGTATAGGTATCCGTAATCCGAACATTGTACAACGAGAACGACAGTGGATCACCAGCAAGCGAGAACCCATCTGCTCCGCCGCTGTGCTGGTTGAGATCGCCCAGATTGGGAGCGTTTACGTCCAGCGTAAGCCCACGAATCTCGACATCCCCATGGTCTGCATCCCCATCGTAGATAAACGCCGTCTGGTTCGAGATAACCGCAGGGTCCATGTGTTCAGTCACTGCAAGTGTGGACTTAGCAGGCCCTTCGCCGTAAACTGAGATGCCACGTGGCTGACTTCCACCTAGTTCTATGAGGGAGTAGACGTCCTCACTACCGAAGTAGTAGGTCCCTTCCGGAACAAATATCGATCCGTTCGGCCCAGCAGCGTCCATAGCACGATGAAGCGCGTTTAAAACTTCTTGTGCAGCTGAGAGGTCTGGATCATCCGGATTGTGATCTTGAACAACACCGTGATTCGTGATGTCTTCGGCACTATCGGGCACGTAGGCCGGTCTAGCCATTGGAAACCTCCCGGTTAGTCTCCTCAGACTTGTCTGCCCTGTTGTCAGAGGCCGTCCATGCCTCGGCGGTAGTGGTTGCTATCTTTCTAAGTGAATTCCTCACGACCGTTTCCGCTGTTACCTTTCTACGTCCGGTAAATAGACCCTTAATTGATTTTCTCGGGCTGAAATAGCCGTATCTGCCCGAATTTACTTTGCTCGTTTCACACTGATTTCTTGCTCCAGTAACGACTTCATTCTCAAAGTAGTTCGCTCTTAACATGCTGTACCGAATTCGAGCCGACTATAATATTATAAATTGTTACTTTATATAGATATTTGATTGTTCGATACAAAATCTTGTGAACTGCATACTTACCAGTTCATATTCCCCCACTACTGACCTAACGGCCGAAAGTCGCCTGGAACGGATAATTCAGCCCTCAACAATCAGCAAGTATAGCTATTATACATATCCAAGATGCTTTAGACGATCCTCGACATCAGACTTCGATGGTTCTTCCTGCTCTGCAACGCTCGCGCACGGATTGCTGGTTTTTTGATCTGTGGCAGATGTAACAGCCCATGGGACCTTTTTGAGATGGGGGTGTGGTATCCCCTCTGGATGTCCGTACTGTTTCATCTCTCCAAATAACTCACCGTGGTCAGCAGTGATGGCGACCCGCTCCGCATCTATGTTACTGAGAAGGCGACGGACTGAGCCAAGGACTAATCGAAGGTTATCCAGATAATTCTCCCAGGCCTCTTGCTTGGATATTTCCCCACGTTCGATGGCTTCCCATGGGTGATCCTCAGCATCAGTGATCTCCCGCTGTTTCCTGTATGCGGATGCCACATGCGGACGGTGTGGTTGATAGTAGTGAAGAATCATCCGCTCGAAGTCGAGCTTTCGGCCCGCAAGAATCGCTTGGTCGGTCACGATATTTGGCGGGATTGTATCGAAGTAGTCCTCGTACCTGTGGTGGCGAGAAAGCTGTTTCAGGAGTTTGAACTGGCTTTCGTCCACTACGTTCCAATCCGCCCAAGTAACCGGCACAACGTACTTTCGCGGTGGCCGTTTCCCGTCTTTAAATGTCGGCTGGGTATGTGGATTCGTAGAAATATATACTGTGTCGGAGATCTCGTCTGCGTGTTCCTGGGTGAAGGTTTTACACAACCACTCATGAGAAGAACTTCCTGTGGACCACACGCTATCAACCCTCTCGATAAACTCAAACTCGGATGCGACTTCCCGCAACGCGTCTACACGACAGGCGTCTAGTACGATCAGTAAATCCCACTCTTTCTCATAAATGTTCGTGCCGAGAGGGTACTGAGTGGTCAGTGAGAAATATAGACCATTATAAGCTCCACCTAAAAAATATCGGAGTCCCTCCTCACCCCCATCCACTTGGCCTCCTGTAAGGGTACGTAGCCACTCGTGTATATTAGTCTGCACAGTACAGACTTTTTGCAGTGGATGGTATAGTTATAAATATTCTACCCGTAGTATCGCGAATGGACCGACGCAAATGTAGCTACGCGGTTCAATATGGATATTATACAAGCGTACTTATGTGAATTTTACCTAATATAGTAGGATTTCAACGAGGATGACACAAACAGGACAACCAGTACCGAATGCATACTTAATGAGACCTACTTCTAGTTAGTATTCATGTACGATGCGGTCGTGAGCGCGATGAACCATCCAGACCCCTTTAATCCCTACATGGGGCTGTTCAATTTCCGATCCATCAGGGCGCTCAGTATGACAGACACTAGTCTAGATGTCGTTACTCCTCGTCCGAGAGCGCCTCCAATAGGTCCCTACTCCGAGTTCGGCGACATACCGAGCCGACATGATTACAGTTCTCACGAGGTCCATTACCCTAGATTTCTCTACTTATTACCGCAGAAAATATTTAAATACACGTTGTCGTCACGGTCGTTTTCGAAAATGCTCCCGGAGTACATCTCAACAAACTTTGAGATACCGGATATTTGCCATGCTGGCCACATCCACTATGATGGCTACGGGTTAGTGCCGTATTGTAGGCGCAACGATGTCCCGCTGACAGTCATGGGACGTGGGAAAATTTTAAACAACTTCTATAACCTCTCACAGACCAGTCGGAGAAAAATCAGAGAGACCCTCAATTACGCGGACGGCATCTTTTGTGTGAGTGAGTCGCTCGCACGAATCGCCAACAATATCACCGAAACGCCGAAAGCTACTGTGCTCCCGAACGGGGCGAATCCAGCGCGGTATCCGACGGACAACGAGGCGGCGATTCGGCGAGAACTGGGAATTGATGGAGATACCACACTGATCATGTTCTGTGGTGGGTACACGGAACGAAAAGGGATTAACGAGATTTGTGAAGCCCTAGATGAAATTCATAACGACGACGTAGCCTTCGTTTTCGTCGGTCATTACGGTGATCTCCGCACAGACCTCATCGCTGAACTCAAAGATAGTCACCACGAGAACTATCGGGTCCTCTGGGAAGTCCCACCGCTGGGTCTCCGGCGGTGGTTCGCTGCCGCAGATATTTTCATGCTCCCAAGCCACGCAGAAGGTCGACCGAACACGATATACGAGTCGATGGCCAGCGAAACTGCGGTTGTCGCCTCAGCTGTATCCGGTATCCCAGAACAGGTGGTGGACGGGGAGACAGGCCTCTTGATCCCAAAGAAAGACTCCGATGCGCTTGCCACTGCCCTGAACAGTCTCATCACCAATCCAAAAGAGCGAGAGCGGATGGGAACAAACGGCAAGGAACGGTTGGTATCGAAGGGATGGACGTGGGAAGCTCACGGTCAGCGACTTGCGAACCTCCACGAATCAGTCATCGCTGACGGCCAGCTCCCAGCGGCTGAAGTCTTGGACTAATGTCCACCAGATAGTGTTAGGTTGTGAAGACGTGCTCTCCGAGAAACCGCTCGTACTCGTCAAACACAGGTCGCGGCGAGAAGTCGTCGGCGCGGGACCGCAACCGGTCAGGATCGGGAGGATCAGCAAGCATATCACGGACTGCGTTAGCCAATCCATCCACATCATCCCTGGGGACAAGTATCCCGTACTCTCCATCGGAGAGAATTTCCCTTGGACCGCTCGGACAGTCCGTTGAAACGATCGGACATCCAACCGCCAAACACTCGATCAGGACCGTCGGTAGCCCTTCATACCGGGAGGAGAGGAGAAAAACGTCTGACTTTGCCATATACCGATACGGGTTATCGACGAATCCAGGAAGCGACACCTCGTCTGACAGGCCCAGTCGCTCGACCGTCGCCTGAACTTTCGCTCGGCACGGTCCTTTTCCTGCTATGATTGCACGTGCATTCGCATTCCTACTGACTACCTTCTCGAACGCACGGACCCATCCATCCAGGTTCTTTTGACGTGCATGTCGCCCAACAAATAAGACGACATCCCGATCATCGTTCTCTACCCAGTCGTGATCAACTGTTTGGCTGGCCCGCCGACGAATCTGTTCGACATCCACAGGATTGTAAAGTACTGAGATGTCCGAGCGTTCGACTGGAGTCCTGTCAGTGAGGCTGTCTGCGACGCCCTCGGAAACACTGATGATTTGATCCGAGGCGGGGTAAAGCCGAGGGACGATTTGTCTGACTATCTGATCTTTCGATGTCGCCTCCACTTCGTGTCCGAACGCAGAGTGTTGCGTCGGAATCACGGTAGTCTCGATGTCAAGGAATTTATTGATGGCGAGCGAGACAATGCTTGGGTGTTCAAGATGGGGAAACAACGCTGCTGGCTTGTGTTTATTTAAATATGTGGCTAGAAACGGCAGATGTGCGGCCACCCCCACCACTGGCGTTGTCGATGGTGGAAGCTCGACGATAGAGACCTGCTCAGACAACTCTGCCCGGAGTTCACCGCTCGCCCGTGACAGGAGAAGGTCAATGTCGTACCCTCGGGTGGCTAGTCCATTCGCGATTGTGATCGCGACCTGCTCTGCACCGCCGACGGAGAGATCCGGAATAAAGAAGGCCAGCAGTGGTCGGTCGCTGTCCGTCGCAGCTGGAATATTCTGTTCGGCTACTGTCGAGACAGCAGAACCAGCACTGTCTGAAGGCGTCGGCTCGTCCATTATCGTGTTGGACCCGTCAGATAGACTTTGTTAGTCACTGGATTCGTTCGGTACCAAAGTTAATGTGACCGATGGCATTGAAGTAGGACAGACTGTGTTAAGTAGAAATTGCTATCGGGCGGAAGCTATCCGTTCGAGTTAGTCGGTGCCGTATTTTAGTCGTGGTACCTACCAGTTTGTCGAGGTGGTACATTCATACGGATATCCGTAATCGTTTCAAGCAGATTGACTTTGCTTGAGCAGACAGAAATGTTGTCAACTGAGACCAGGTAAGAATGGGATTCCAAAGCCGAATACCACAGAACGGCCTCATTTTGCAGGTATTGTCTCTGTCAGTTTCCGACGCAAGGTCGCAACAACCTCGTAGGTCCACTCCCCTCCCAAGGAAGGTAGCAGATGGGGGTAGACAGGACGGTAGAGTGGGTTGGCAAAAAAGGCCAGTAAAAAGTACTTACGGGCCTCGTCGTACCGCCCAGCATGGATTGCTGACCGTGCAAGCGAGCGTCGCATGGACGCGAGAAAGGTCCGCTTGTAGTATTTCCCGTACTCCGCTGCGAGGCTGCCGTGCTTCTCGACAAACAGAGGATAGGCGACGTCTCGCTTCTGTTCGAACTTTGCTGTGATGCTATCCTCTCGGCCAGTTTGGCGATGCGTAAGCGTCTCCGGGACCGGTTGGAACTCGCAAGCCTGTGCGAGTCGGAAGAACCACTCACGGTCCTGCCACGCGGGAAATCTTTCGTCGGGTAGTCCGGCATCGGAGATCACCGCAGTGTCGACCAGAACCGAAGAGAACTGTCCGAAATTTGCGCCGGTCAGCAGATCTGTGACCACCTCGCCCGCCGCAGATGGGGTTGAAACCGTTGTTCCAGTCGGACTCTCACGTTTGACCCACGTGTAAACGACTCCTGTTTCGGGTGGTGATTCAGTGAACGTATCGACCTGTTTCCTGAGCTTCGTCTCGTCCCACCGGTCATCGTCGTCGAGGAACGCGACATAATCGCCGTTTGAAGTCTGAATACCCGTATTTCGGGCCACATTTGCACCCCTGTTTTCTTCATGCCGGAGAGTTTTCACACGCCCGTCACTCAAAATATCCTCGGGTAATGTCGTCGCTACCGGTGTCGGTGATCCGTCATCAACGACGAGAAGTTCGATCCGGTCGTACTGTTGCTTAAGTACACTTTTAATCGCGGCTGGCAGGTGTTCATCTCTCCCATACGTAGGTATTACTACGCTCACAAGCGGATTCTCACCGTTCGTGCGGCTTTCCCCCGACATGTTAATTTTGAGTTGTAGTTTCTATGCCGGTATAGTTAAGTACAACATTGCTACCGACAGACAAGAGTGGTTTGTGGGCGAAGTGATAACCTCCCAAGATGGTAGGTCTGAATTGATGTTATACAGACAATGTCTTCGGTTGGTTTCGAAAGAGATAGCGCGTAAATAATGAAACAGCGTATCGTTAGTCGATGTCTTATCGACCAGAACCCTAGCTTTTCAGGGGAATTACTATTTGTCAGGTCTCACTATGGCTTAGTACGTAATCCATATGCCGGTGACCAAGTGGATACCATCCATGTCGATGTCAGGGCCTAGCCAGAGTCGGTTCCAGTGGTTTCTCGTATCGTTTGTGACTCTGGAAACGCTCTCGCTAGCCACTATCTGGGTCGTTGGCATCACTGATCTTCGAGTTTATCTTGTCGGACTGTTTCTGACCCTACTCGTAACTAGTGAGGTGTTCCCGCCGCTGGCAGACGGGCAGTGGTGGCGTCGGCTACAGGTCGTCAAGCTTGTCGGTTGGCTTATTACCCTTTCCCTCCTATTTGAGCGGGTCATTGCAGTAGTCTGAGCCTTTTCGGTGTTTTTGAAGGTGCGACGTGATAGAGCTGCGAACGGTCTTCGCAATTCATTTTCTCCTTCAGAATTTGGTGGCGGAACTGTATTGATTCTGAATGAGAATACATCTGGCTTCAATACCTGTGGTATCCTGTCTACAATAATTGAGAGTCCTCCTGACTTGTGAAATCATCGTTTTGATACTATCCCGTATTAGAAAACAATAAGAGCTGTTCACAGGCGTGCTGTGCCAAGCATAGGTAACCATACATAGCAGAAAAGACACCTCTCGAATAATCACTACGGGGCTAGCTTGGTCCTTGCGGAGCGCAAGTCTATGCTGTCAGCCGCTGGTGACGTTAACCCAGATGTGTGTGCGGCGATACACGTTCTCGGGACGAGGGTTCGCCCCGACGGGTGCTTCATTGCGGTAGAGGAGGTATGAAACACGAACGTCATCACCGACCAGCGTGGGGGACATTTCGTGTGACCGCTTGAGGGTGTCACCCGCCGCGACACGGTTTCTGAATCGGTCAATCCGTGCGGTGGCCAGAACACTGCCGTTCTCGATTCTCTGCGCAATGACAACAACAGTATAGTTTAGATCTTGGCCTTCATGATTGCCGATGGTGACCTGAACAGTCCGAGAACTGCCGAGCGGGATCTGTGACGGATACTCAGACGCTATGGGTTCTCCGTTGGCGGATTCAGTTACCAGCGCAAACTCGGTAAACCGTTCACCCCGATCTGCTGACATAGCCGCGTAACCGATCCCGGTACCGGAGACAAGAAGGCCAAGTACAAGGAGAATACGGAGCGCCGGGACACCGCCTGCGGGTTTTAGAACCGCTATGCTCCGTACAGTTGTCACCCACCGCAGGGGACTGAAACGCACATCTGGTGGCACTTGCAACCGTCGGATCGTTGCAGCAAACGTGAGGAGTACCGTCGTTACTCCGATAGAGAGTTGATACGATCCAGTAGTCGCACCAAGCGAGCCCAAGATTAACCCAAGCCCCAATAGTGGAACTATACAGACACTGCTCCCGACTGCAAGGAGGAGTCGTTCACCGGTAGATATTCGTCCTTCCCGGTTGTCAAACAGTCCACCTGACTCAGAAGAGCCTCGTGGGAATAGAAGCGCAACTAGAGCGTATCCCGGTGCAACAAGTACCGCCCCCAACCCTAAAAAAACCCCTGCGGGAGACTGTTCGAAATACCCCTGGGCAACGCCGAGGTGCCAGAAGCCGAGGAGTCCGATCAGCAGAAGATCGATCGGGAGCGTCTCCGTCTCGATGTTCGCATCTGCATCAGTAGCCATTATCGCTTGGTGCGGGCGTAGTAATAAAATTAGACAGTTACTACCAGTGGATGTAACCGATTAGTAGCAAGAACTCTCGTCCGGAATCTGGCCAAAAATAAGCTAATTGGATGGAGAGTAACCTGTTGTCAGTCGGTAAATTACCACCGGGAAAGCAACCATACAGAACACGGGCTTCCAGTTGTGCGGATTTGGTCGTCATCCTCTATCGCTGGCCAAACAAGTCGTTGAGCAGCAGTCAATTCGTACTCAGGAAACTACCCGAATCAGCACCGGGCGCACCGTGCTTACTGGCCGGTTACTCGGGCGCTGTGACAGGTTCCCTGACGGGGAGTTCCGAAACTGCATCGAGTATCTGAATGGCGGCTGTCCCATCTCCGAAAGGCGTCGTCCAATCCTCAGCCTTTCCGCGCATTTGTGTCGCCGCCGCAGTGATACTACTCGGCTCCCGGCCAGCAACGCAGTTCGCACCGACAAACGCCGTCTCAGGGCGTTCAGTTCCATACCTGAGCGTCACACACGGTGTCCCGAGGATGCTCGTCTCCTCTTGGACACCACCTGAATCGGTGAACACCAGGTCCGCTGTGCTCTCTAATCTGAGGAAATCGAAGAACCCCAGTGGCTCGATAAGACGAACTTGATCGGGGACTGCGATACCGAACTCTTCGAGGCGGTCCTCCGCTCGGGGATGGATCGGGTAGATGACTTCCCGGTCCGCTTGAGCGCTTGCCCGTGCAACACCGCTGAGAATCCGCTCGAAGGCTTCCCGGTCGTCAACTGTTTCCGCCCGGTGAGCAGTCAATAGGTCGAACTGCCCTTCGGAAACGCCGAGTTCACTCAGAATCTGACTTTTGTTTGCGGCTTCATCATCAAAAGTTTCGACTGCGTCGACGATCGTATTTCCGGCGACTGTGATGCGGTCCTCAGGAATCCCTTCGTCACGGAGCAACGCCGCTGTCTCGGCGGTCGGGGGAAAGAGGTAATCGGAGATGTGATCGATGATGACACGGTTCGTCTCTTCGGGCATGTCGTCATCGAAACTCCGAAGCCCAGCTTCGACGTGGGCTACATCGACATCCATCTTGCTTCCCGCTAATGCACCTGCGAGAGTCGAGTTCGTGTCCCCTTGGACAAACACCACCGTGGGCTCGGCATCTTGAAGTTCTTTCTCAATGCCAGCGAGCATCGCACCAGTTTGCGCCCCGTGATCGTCAGATCCGACTTCGAGGTTCGTATCTGGGGGTGATAACCCGAGTTGTCGGAAGAAGACAGTATCCAGCGAGTCTGAATAATGCTGACCAGTGTGGATGATGTGTGTGTCGACGCCACGCCGGTGACACTCCTGGATTACCGGTGCTAACTTGATAATCTCGGGACGCGTTCCGAGGATGAAACCCACAGTGCTGTCAGTCATTGTCGTCCTCGCCTCGTAGGTCGGAATTCTGATAATATCTCCACCCGATCAGTTTCATAGCGTTTCGTGAGTCGTCAACAAGATTTGTTATGGGCCTCCTACACCGTTGATAATGGTCAGCGTCCGCGAAGGAGTTGTTACTAACAGAATGGTATTCCCAGAACAACTCAGATTGTCCGGACATCGAACCCGTGCTCAGTCCAGTGATCCACGTCGATTACATCGACCGGATCAACCACGGTTCGGCCCGTCATCTTCGACCGGATGTCTTCCGGGTTAAGGTCTGCAAACTCATCGTGTGCTGCCCCAAATACCACCGCATCAGCGTCATTTACTGCTGTATCGAGCGTGACGAGCTGTAGTCTGGAGTCCGTCGCCCGTGGGTCGTGGATAGTGACTGCCCCCTCGTCCCAACCCCCATCCATGGCCGGGGGTGTATCCACCGTGACATTACCGAGCAGTTGTGCTATTTCCAAGCCTGGACTATTTCGAGTATCGCTGACGTTACCCTTGTACGTGATTCCAAGAACAGCTACAGTCTTACTTTCGAGCGAGTCGATAGCGTCCTCAAGTAATCTGATAACGTGCTCAGGCATCCTGTCGTTGACCCGGTTCGCTATATCGATTAGCTCCGTTGCACCAGAACCATCGCTCAGGAACCGTGGGTCGACAGGAAGACAGTGTCCACCTACCCCTGGACCAGGACTCAAAATGTCAACCCGCGGATGGTTGTTTGCGAGGTTGATCGCAGACCGCACATCGATGCCGTAGTTCTCTGCGAGGAGGGCGAGCGTGTTAGCATACGCGATACTGACGTTTCGCTCAGCGTTCTGTGCGAGTTTCACGAACTCGGCGGTTGTTGGGTCAGCGGCGACATGTATCTCTCCGGTGGTAAGCGGTTCGTAGAGGGACTTGATAGCGCTAACCGAGGCTTCATCAACACCTCCGACGATTCGATCGTTGGTTCGGAGTTCTGTGAGCGTGTTCCCTGGCATCACCGTCTCCGGCGTGTACCCCAAGTGGACATTTTCACCGACATTGAGATCGCCTCGTGATATGATCGGCGCCAGGATTCCGGTAGTTGTTCCCGGCGGCACTGTTGATTCCAGAATGACGGTGTCGCCTGGCCTGAGAACGTTGGCCACGTTTCGCCCAGCGCCTTTCACGTAGGTCAGATCTGCCTCGTCGTTCAGTTCGTCGTACGGTGTTGGAACGCAGATTATGTGCACATCTGCGGGTTGGGGACGACGGCTCGGCGTTAGATTGCACTCTAGCGCATCCTGAATGTACGACTCAAGCGCCGGTTCGCTGACTTTGGGATCACCCTCGTGGAGACGATCTATTACATCTTCGTTGACATCGAAACCAATGACATCGGTACCTTCGTTGGCGAACAGCGATGCGGTTGCAAGCCCGATATAGCCGAGCCCATGGACGCAGATAGTCATGTATCCAGTGCCTCCCGTAGTTTTATTATGGACCCGTAGCGCTGTCCCCGTTCCAGATAGTCTGATATGGGTTCGTGCCGCATTGACTTACGAATAATATAGGTTACCCTTTGTTATGCGGAAGTTGTTCCCAGTCAAAAATCAGATATATTGGTAAACAACACCTGAGAAGGAAAGATACGAAGCCTAATTTGACTGGTGAATACTTGAACGGGCGGCTATTGGCGGTACAATTCTAGGGAGTGGAGAATGATCCCAGTGAAAGCTGCGAGGATGCCAATAATTGTGAAGGTAGTGCTAGCCAGAGCATGTCCAAGTGGGAAAGTCCCGGACTGAAGATAGCTAAACATCGTAAGGTAAGTAAACACAAATCCGATCAGAACACAGGAGACACCAGGCACGCCGAGCAACATAATAGGATGTTCTCGCTCAACCGTCCGAATAATGTTTCCAACGAGCGTAAGCCCATGCTCAACTGGACCAAGGTTGTTAGAAGTCTCCACGTCGTAATCTATCGTCGTCGGAACCTCTGTGATCTGGTAGCTATTTGAGTGGGCATGGTACAGAATATTGGTACTTGCATCCATCTGGTCACCGATTGAGTTGTCCTCAGCGAGCGAGGTTATGGCCTCTGTACTATACGCACGGAATCCGCTCTGTGTATCGCTGATCTGATTTGCCGGCTTGAGGATTCCGAGGCTGAGGTTTGTCATGAGGTTAACCGCAAATAGGCCAAACCGCCTGTACAACGGGATCTCGGTGTCTGCATCCTGATCAAACCGATTACCGATGACAACTTCTGCTCCGGATTTCTGCTGTTGTTCGATTAATTCCGGGATATCACTGGGGTCGTGCTGCCCATCGGCGTCAAGTATGACCAAGTGGTCGGCGTCACCTCGGTCAGCTTGGTCAAAAATACTGTTGAGGGCACCGCCATACCCGATGTTACGGTCGTGCTCATACACTGTCGCACCGGCCGCCGCTGCGACTTCGACGGTGTCGTCAGTACTCCCATCGTCGACCACCAGAACGGTGTCTACATAGTTCTTAGCAGACTCCACTACTGCCCCAATCGTCGCCGCCTCGTTGTACGCGGGAATGCCGACCATGACGGTCGGATCCGGCTCGGTAACAGGTTCAAGACGGGCGTCGACGGTGAATTTCTCGGTACTCTCCAGGGCTTCGCGGCTCGCCGAGAGATTAACTGATCCCTTCTCTTCACCATGATACAGGAGTCCTGGATACCCTGCTTGCTTAGCGAACAGACGCAACCGCTCGCGAGGGGTATCGGTCTCAGCCCAGTTTCCAGAAGGGAGAACCACCTCTGCATCAAGCCACCTGGCAAAAGTGAGTGCCTGAAGGTCAGCATCAACAGCAGCTGTAACGATTGCCTGATGTGCCCGTGAATGTATGCGAAGGATTTCAGCCGCGATCCACTCAGCGTTCGACTCGGTCGCGATTAGTCCCACCGCGGGCAAGTTCTTCGAAACCTCGCGGATACCGTCACTAGCGGGTGATTGCTGGATTCTATCCGACATCTCAGTCCCACTCCGGAACCGCTCTCGATGGCGGTCGTTCAGTGTGGTCGTCCACACGCTCCGGTACGTATAGTGGTGTCATTGTAGCGAGTAGTGGACCCCGTTGTGCTCTGCTGTGAACGAGTTATCACATTGTTATTCCCAGCTTTCCGAGATCGCCCCAATCCTGTATTATCCGCAAAAAGCAGGTAACAAAGTATAGTCTGACGTGGGGATACAACGCATAGCTGCTACGGTCTCAAATGGGTTTAGTTCGGCCCAGCCTCTACGAGACCGAGATGACTCGCTCGAGAAACGAGACGTATGTCTACGAATAACTTAAAACATGAAAACCGCGTCTTCGAATGACATATCGATGAATGAGGTCAGCAATTGTCGGGTGCTAGTTACCGGGGGAGGTGGGTTCATTGGAAGCCATCTAACATCAACGTTAGCGGTAGAGAACGATGTTCGAGTCCTTGATGACTTCTCGACGGGACGGCGAGCAAACCTCCCGGAGGATGTGACTGTCATTGAGGGAGACATACGAAATAAGGAAACAGTCAGCGAAGCGATGGACGACGTCGACATAGTTTTTCATGAGGCCGCGATGGTCAGTGTCCCCGAGTCAATCGAGGAGCCGGTCGACTGTCACGAAGTCAACGGGTCGGCAACTGTCACCGTTCTCGATTGCGCTCGACGGCAGGATGCACGGGTCGTACTCGCCTCCAGTGCCGCCGTCTACGGCAATCCCGAGACAGTCCCGATTAGAGAAGAGGAGCCGGCCGATCCACGCACTCCATATGGAATCGAGAAGCATCTCGGTGAACAGTATGCGCAGTTTTACACAGAACGGTACGGCCTGCCGACAGTTCCGTTACGATACTTCAACGTCTATGGGCCGCGTGGGCTTGACGGGGAGTACGCCGGTGTCATCGGCACCTTCATTCGTCAGGCGCAGGCAAGCAACCCGCTCACAGTCGAGGGTGACGGGGAACAGACGCGAGATTTCGTCCACGTCGATGATGTCGTACGTGCAAACCTGCTTGCAGCTACAACGGATGCTATCGGCAGGCCGTTCAACGTCGGAACTGGACGAAGTATCACTATCAACGAACTCGCCGAAACCGTCCGTGATGTCGTCGGTACGGATGTAGCAATAAATCACGTCCCCGAACGTACGGAGGACATCAGGGAGAGCGAAGCAGATCTCAGTGACGCACGCACACTGCTTGGATATGAACCAACAGTGTCGCTCGAAAGGGGGCTTGAACTGACGCTCAGTGCTGAAGGGGAATAAACGCCGCCGGTTAGTGATCGAGTGATATGTACAAATATAGTAAGATATCCACATTCAGACCGGTTATTTGATCTCAATATTAAAGAGGCAGATACTTGGTTGCTTCATCGATTCAGTGATGTCCATATGAAGGACTCAGATAATCCATACGTAATGAAATAAGACAACATCTACCACTGGTCCTGATCGAAAACATTTGGCTTGCTCAACCAGCCCAAGTTAATACACTGAGAGTTGGCGATTGGAACAGCCAGAAGAGTTGAAAGGTGGATACCGACACGATGAGAACGGAGGTGCATCGGACGCTGGCCGTAACAGGAAACCCGCCACAGACCATATTGATGGAGAAAATATCAGATTTCGAATATAAGAATTCTCTATTTCTTGCCCTCTACCCAGCTCTGACCGGTGCAATCCGCTCGTTTACAAGTACCCTGACTCGGGAATATCCTCGGACGATGTTTCCAGCAGGGCTGAGGTATATCGAGCCGGTTTTAAATAGTAGATGTTTAACCTCCTTATCGAACACTGTTGTCGGGTGTGTGATAGTATCACCGCGCATTCGTCTCCATGTTTGAGACAGGGCTACTTCTGGACACGTCAGACGGTAACTGGCTCGGTGCATTGACACGCGTTGTGGCCAATATTGCCGGTCACTCGCCTTTCCAGTGACCCACTGTCAGTATCACCCTATCGGCAGGGCTGATATATTATGACAGCAGACAGTGCTCGCTGACTCCTGTACTGAGGGGATTTTTACCGATTCGGATGGAAGCAATTGTATGATTCAGAACCGGGCCGCACTGGCTGCCAACGCTATACGCGAGGTGGCACTCGATTGTATCGAGGCCGCCGTGGCCGCGGCTGCGCCAGAAGTAGCCACTAGGTCGGTCGTCAGCCGCGACGGTGAGACGCTGACAGTCGGTGAGACAACGTACGACCTCGGTAACTACACCGATGTCGTCCTTGTCGGCGGCGGGAAAGCCACGGGCGGCGTGACCCGTGCGCTCGAATCCATTCTCAGCGACTCCCTCAGTGGCGGTCACATCGTCGTCAAGCAGGCTGTCGACACTGAAACTGTCCGGAGTTCCGTCGGAGATCACCCGCTACCGTCGAACCGGAACGTCGAAGCGACGACCGATATACTGGAAAGAGTCGACGAAGCCGACGAAGACACACTTGTTCTGTTTGTCCTGACCGGCGGAGCCAGTGCGCTTCTGTCGGCTCCGGCCGGGGACCTGACACTGGACGACCTCCAGACGACGACCGACAGACTCCTGAGTGGCGGCGTCCCGATTGAAGAAATCAACGCAGTCCGGAAGCACCTTTCTGACCTGAAAGGGGGGCAGATAGCACGGCGTGCGGCTCCCGCCACTGTCGCCGGGCTACTGATCAGCGACGTTGTCGGGAACGACCTCTCGACCATCGGTAGCGGGCCTTCAGTTCCGGATGAGACCACCTACGAGGACGCCCTTGACGTGTTTTCTCAGTACAACGTCACTCCACCGCCGGCCGTTCGAGACCACCTCGAAGTCGGACAAAACGGCCGAATATCGGAGACACCGTTTCCCGATGATTCGGTCTTTGACCGTGTTACGAACCACCTCATCGGGGACAACGCAACCGCGCTTGACGCCGCCGCTGCCGTCGCACGGGAGGCCGGGTATGAACCGCTCGTGCTCACGTCTCGCCTGCGCGGCGAGGCCCGTGAGGTGGCGAAACCGCTCGTCGCTATCGTCGAAGAAGCCACGGCGACGGGAACACCGGTCGAGCCGCCGGCCGTCCTCCTCGCCGGCGGCGAAACGACTGTGACCGTGACCGGAGACGGTGGACAGGGCGGCCCCAATCAGGAGTTCGTCCTCTCCGGCGCACTGGACCACGACGGGGACGCGGTCATCGCCGCCGTCGACACTGACGGGGAAGACGGGAGCTCCGACGCAGCCGGGGCTATCGCTGATGCGAGCATCATCGACGACCGCAAACGAGCCCGCGATGCGCTGCTTGCAAACGACGCCGGCTCGTACCTCTCTCAAATCGAGGCGACAGTCGAGACTGGGCCGACCGGGACGAACGTCAACGACGTGGCTGTGCTCGTTATCCCAGATCCGAACGAGTAGTGCCGCCCCCCGAGACACGGTGGCTATTTTCGAGTGGTACTACCGGACTGCGCATCACGATGGAAGGGCAGTACCGTTCGCTCCGTGGCTCACGTTTATCAACGGACAGGCTGATAGGCCGGGTATGAACACACCCGATCAACAGATCGCGGCGGACGCCCTCTCCGTCCCAGAAGAAACAATCATCGATGCCTGTGGCGACCCGCCGCTCCCCGAACTCGGCGTCATCGAACAGAACTGGGAAACGGACCCGATAGCGCCGGACGACGTCGCAACACACGCGGCCCGGGCGGTCGAATCCCTGTCTTTTGCCGACGTGTCAGAAGGCGGCAAAGTCGCACTGGGCGTCGGCAGCCGTGGTATCGCGAACCTGCCCACTATTGTCGCCGGTGTCGTCGACGCGGTTTCCGACGCCGGCTACGAGCCATTCGTCTTCCCGGCGATGGGAAGCCACGGTGGGGCTACTGGCGAGGGCCAGCGAACGATGCTGAACGAACTGGGCGTGACCGAGTCGGCTATCGGCTGTGAAATCCGGTCGACGATGGACGTGGTCGAGGTCGGACGAACACCCGACCGGGACGTGCCCGTCGTCGCCGACGACAACGCGGTGGCGGCTGATGCAATCATCCCTATCAACCGCGTCAAGCCGCACACGGACTTCGACGGGCCAGTCGAGAGTGGGCTCTCAAAGATGCTCGTCATCGGCATGGGCAAGCAACGCGGCGCACAGATCGCGCACAAGTGGGCCGTCGACTGGTCGTTCCGGCGGATGATTCCAGAGATCACCGGGCAGTTGCTCGACGAGTTGCCGATTGTCGGCGGCGTCGCAATCGTCGAGGACCAGCATGACGAGACGACGCTGATAGAGGGCGTGCCGCCGAGTGGCTTCCTCGACCGCGAGGCGGAACTGTTAGAGACCGCCTACGAACTGATGCCGAAGCTCCCGTTCGACGATCTCGATCTCGTGATATTCGACCGCCAGGGGAAGGAGATCAGCGGCCAGGGACTCGATACCAACGTCATCGGTCGCCGACCGTTCTCGATAAACGAGCCGGCCCCAGAGACACCGGACATCAAGCGCATCTTCACACGCGGGCTGACAGAGAAGACCCACGGGAACGCGATGGGCGTCGGCTCCGCCGATGTCGTCCACGAGGATGTCGTCGCAGAACTTGACGCGCGAACGTCGCTTATCAATGCGCTCACCGCAAGCACGATTCGCGGGGTGAAACTACCGCCAGTGGTCGAAACCGACCGTGCCGGCATCGTCGCCGCGCTGTCGACGATAGGGGTCGTCGATACCGACACCGTTCGCATGCTCCGTGCAGCCGACACGATGCATCTCCACCAGCTCTACGCTTCGCCGGCGCTGGTCGAGGCCGCACGCGAACGCGACGACCTCCGTGTGGTCGAAGCGCCGTCGCCGGTCGAGTTTGATAACGGACAGCTCGTCGCACCGACGCTCCGGGAGTAGCTGTCGATATCGGAGCTGTACTGCAGAGCGCGGACCTGACAGACTATAGTGCGTCGTCGCGACACTCACGCGGTGTCTCAGACCGCGAAGTCTAAGCGACACACACCCGACACACGGAAGGATATAAAGACCGATAAATAACGGGCGTACATGCGTTAGGTATGATGGGTCCCGTGCGCACGCAAATTGCAAGCCGAAGCGGTCGTTACGTCGCCAGTAGCTCGATCGGATGACGTGGCTGTCGTTCCAGCAGGGCGTCGATCTGCTCCAGACAGGAAGTCCCGCTGGCGACCACGGGCCGGTCCTGGACACCGTCGTCGCGCAACTGCGTCCGGAGTCGGTCGCCGACGTCCATGCTCAACTCGTAGTAATCGGACTTGTACCCGAAGCTCCCGGCCATGCCGCAACACTCCACGTCGGACGTGACCACGTCGTAGCCACAGTCTTCGAGGACAGCGACAGTGTGGGCTTCGAGCCCGAGGGTCCGCTGCTGGCAGTGGCTGTGGTACGCGATTTCAGCGCCGGTGGCTGTCGAGAGTGACTCGACGGACGCCCCGTTGTCGAGCAGCCCGAACACGTATTCGAACACCTCGTAGCTGTTTTCCGCGATGCTGGTGAACGCCGCCTCGTCGATGAGCCGCTCGTACTCGCGCGTGAACATCGCGTGGTCGCTCGGTTCAATAACGACCACGTCGCGACCGTCTTCAATGTGGGGGCCGAGCGTCTCCGTGACTCGTTCCGCATGGTCGGTCGCCGTCGCGATCATCCCCTGGGATAGCGGCGCGCGGCCGCTGGATGGTGCCGGTGGAACAACCACGTCGACACCCAGCGATTCGAGTACCTTCACAGCGGCTTTGCCGCGCTCGACCTGCACGTGGTTCGTGTACAGGTCCGGATACAGTACCGCTCGGCGTTCGGGTTTGGCCACCTGCGAGTCGCGGGAAGCGGCCCAGTCGACGAGCGTCTCCCGCTCGAACGTCGGGAGGTCCCGACGCGGGTCGATGCCCAGAATCCGGTCCATAGCTCGGCGGGAGAGCGTCGTCCCGGCGAGCCAGTTCGACACCGGTGCGGTGGCGCTGCCGAGTTTTGCGACGGTCTCGAAGTTGCCGAAGAAGCGCTTTTGCAGTGGCGCACCGTCGTCCTCCTCGTCGGGCGTGAGTCCGTCGACGAGCCACTCTCCGGGGGCGTCCTTGTCGCGGTTGATTCGGTCCCGGACGACGGTGTTGATCCAGGGGATGTCGATACCGACCGGGCAGGCGTTCACACACCGCGTACACCCGGTACAGAGGTCGTTGAACTCCTCGGCCACGTCTACCCCTTCGATGCCGGCCTCCCAGCCCGTCGCAATGCCACCCGAATACGTCTCCCCGCCGAAGGCGTGGCCACCGACGCTCTGGAAGTTCGCACACGAGTTCGAACAGGCGGAACATCGGATGCAGTACAGCGTCTCCCGAAGCTGCTCGTCGTCTCGCATCTCCAGTCGGCCGTTGTCGATCAACACAAGATGGAAATCGCGGTCGGAATCAAATTCCGACAATGGTGTTTCGTCGTCGGTGAAATCGACGACCGGCGTGTCAACCGGAGGAGTCAGCAGCGAGACGTACGATGTAATGTCCTGCCCGGTGCCCGACCGACCGATGAGTTCGATGAACGGATGGAGGTCTGCGACTGTCGGAATGACTTTTTCGACGCCAGCGACGGCGACGTGCGTGTCCGTCGCAGCCACCGTTTTGCGGGCGTTGCCCTCGCTGGTGACCAGCGCCATCGTTCCGGTATCGGCCGCGATGAAGTTCGCACCGGTAATGCCGACTTCCGCGTCGACGATCTGCTCACCGAGTTTCTCGCGAGCGAAATGGGTCAGTTCCTCGGCCGTCTCCAGTGGCTCATCGGGGTCGAACTGTTCGTTGAACAGCTCCGCGATACTCTCGCGTGACTTGTGAATCGCGGGGGCAACGATGTGGGAGGGGGCTTCGTCGGCGATCTGCAACACCCATTCGCCCAGATCCGTCTCCACTACGTCCACGCCGTCCGCTTCGAGCGCTTCGTTGACTTCGATCTCCTCGCTGGTCATCGACTTGCTCTTGACGACCCGGTCAGCCGCTCGCTCGTCGACGACGTCGCGGATGTAGTCGTTTGCGTCGGCGGCGTCGTCGGCGATGTACACCGTTCCCCCGTTCGCTTCGACAGTCTCCGTCAGTTGGTCGAGGAGATCTGGAAGGTCCTCGATGGCGTCCTCCTTGATACTCCGGGCCGCTCGCTTGAGTTCCTCGTAGTCCTCTAAATCCGCGACAGAGTCGTAACGCCCCGTGTTGAACCCCTGCGTGTTCTCCGCGACTGCCGCACCCTCGGTCCGCATCAGCTCGCGGATTTCGTCTGCGGTTGCCATCGTCACACACCCTCCTCTACGATGATGACGTGGACCTCTCTGGGTCCGTGTGCGCCCTTGACCAGCGCGCCCATATCGGCTGTCGCGCTCGGCCCGGTTGCGATAATTGCACTCCCGCCGGTTTCGTTGAACCGCTCGTCCAACTCTGCCACTGCTGCGTCCATATCGGGCTGGATGTCTTCCTCGTAAAGAATGGCCACGTGGCGCTCGACAAACAGGCTCACGAGTTCGCTGGCCTGATCGGTCATCGAGAGGACAAGTGAGCCGTAGTCGCCGATACCGAGTTCGGCCTCGGTTACGCCAGTGGTCGCCTCTCGAAGCGCGACCGGTGTCGGGTCAACTGTTACCGGCGTCTCTGTGAGCGAAAACGCCTCGTCCGCAACCGCCTCATCAGGCGCAACCCCAACGGCAGGCTCCGTGACCGCCTCGGTGACAGCGGCTTCGAGTTCGGATTCAGTAGTGCTGGCAACTGTCACACCCAAGGCTTCGAGAGCGCCCTCGAACGACGCGCGTTTGCTTTCCATCTATACGCGAACCGTAAACCTACATCATCATTTAGTTTTTGTCTGAAACGAATGGACGTCCGACAAGTTCATACTAAAATGTGACTCAGAAGGTAGCCTACAGTGACTGCAATGTTGTGAACTTGGGCACATCACGATCAGTGTTCATAGAAGCGGCACCCATAACATAACCAAATCCTGGTATTCCGTATCGATATATTCGACAGATAGATATGCCTATGAAGAATCCACTACCAGATGATACATTACTCACGGTATCGCAGATTCAACGCTAAGCAGTTGTTTTCAGATCAAGCAATGACTGAGAGGCAAGAGGTTTTGTGCGTTCTCGAAGAAACACCGACAACGGACCGATGGACGACCGACCCAGTGGACCTCCAGACACAGAGATTGCAACATTGCTTGAACAAGGGAAAGAGGCTGACGCACTGGCAGCACTTGAGCGGCTTTCGACAGCCGGACCGGCTACCCAACAGGCGTGCTTGCGGTCACTCAAAGCGGCTGCCGACGAGCAGCCGGAACTGTTCGACGGCGTACTGCCATCGCTCACCGATTTTTTACAGGACAGCGAGCGGCCAACACGGCTCACGACAGCGAAATTGGTCGTCACGATCAGCGAGGGCGCGCCGGACAGCGTGGTTCCGGTTGTCCCAACGCTTGCCGAGCGACTGGCGGATGAGTCAGGGTTCTACTACGTTCGTGCTCGGTGTGCAGAGGCGCTGGGCTACGTCGCCGTCGACCATCCCGACGCCGTCGTCTCGCCTGCGGTCGTGGCAGACCTTCGTATCGGTCTAGAGTTCGACAAACCAGAAGTAACAGAGAAATTGGCGAAGGCGCTGGTCCATGTGGCCCTGGGTAGTCCCGACAGACTCCGCTATCAAGTCGACTCACTCGCCGAGCATCTTCAAGCAGACAGCGAATTAGTTCGATATCACCTGAGCACAACACTCGTCGTTATCGGTTCTGCGTGTCCCGAACGGCTTGCAGACGCCAAGGAAGTACTTGTCTCGTGCCTCGAAGACGAAAGCAGATACGTCCGTGGACGAGCGGCCGAAGCGCTGGGATTGCTTGCCGGCACTGATAGCATGGAGGCGTTCCCGCAAGCACACCTCGAAAGGCTCGCCGTGGACGAGGAGTTTGTTGCAGAGCGAGCCCAGTTCGCTCTCTCCCGGTATCGCGGGGCAGAACCTGCTGAGGGCTTCGCGGGTATAGCCGCGAGAGATGCAATCCGCACGCAGACAGCCGACATCGTCTCAGAAATCCGGACGCCGGAAGGCGATGGCGGATGCCCACACTGCGGGCTTTCACTCCCCGAATCCGGTCCCCCGCTGTGCCCGGGCTGTGGCACCCCACTGTAAACGAACAGCGGTTTACCGACAGTGCTCACAGCACTGTCCACCTTTAACAGGACTATGGTTGCAGTCGATTACCTAGCGCTGCGTCATCTCGTACCGATACCTGTCATATGTACCACTTCTGTGGGGATCGGATGATACTGGTGAGGCACAGCGTCGCAAATAAGATAGTCATATATTCGGAGGATTTATTCTGGTTTCGAGATTGGTACAGACATAGACAACTATTATAGATATATTTGCGCAATACACATCATCAAAGACCAATAACTGCTGTGTGTACAAGGCAACTGTCCCCGTATAATATGGATTCAATCCTATCTGTTTTGCTGTACGCAAAAACGCGCAAAACCAAGAGCATGATATCGCTTGATCTGTATCCGGTACTGTGCTGAGATAAAAGGCTGGAAAAATCAGTAAATATAGCATATTTAAATATCATGCTATGTCATATTATATTGTGTTACTAGTAGATACAGCAATCTTGGAATATGCATAACTTCTGATGCAATTCCGGAGGCAGCGCTGATACGGTCTACCATGTAAAAGTGTGGCTGATAACTTTGAACCCAATGAGTTCGGTTTTCTGGACCACCAAAGTGGGTTGCCCGAGTGAGATACCCACGCACTGTGAGTAGCCGAACGGTTAAACCTCGCCACCGTTGTGGGCGGATATGGACCTCTCAATCGTCGATCTCTCTCCGGTTCCGAATGACGGAACCGCGGCTGACGCGTATGCGAACACCGTCGACGCAGCCCAGCAGGCCGAACGCCTCGGCTATTCCCGGTTCTGGGTGGCGGAACACCACGGGATGGGGAACAAGCTCGCCGGAACAACACCCGAGGTACTGCTCGGCAACCTCGCCGCCGAAACCGACTCCATCCGACTCGGGTCAGGTGCGGTCCTCCTCAACCACTACAGTCCGTTCAAAGTCGCGGAGCTGTTCGGCGCTCTCGACGCGCTTGCTCCGGGACGCATCGACGCAGGGCTTGGACGAGCCAACGGCTCTCCAGCCGTCGACCGAGCACTCGGGACGGACCGCCGCGTCCGAAACCCCGATGAAGACCACGCCGAAAAAATCGAGGCCGTCGTTTCGCACCTCTACGACAGCTACCCGGACGGACACGCGTACAGTGATCTCGAAATCCCCCATTCAGATGCGGAGACGCCTGTTCCGTGGGTTCTCGGCTCAAGCCCGTCGAGCGCCGCGCTGGCTGGCAAGCTCGGCCTGCGCTACTGTTTCGCCGCGTTCATTCGACCGAAGTTGGCCACCCGTTCGTTTGAGGAGTACCGGAACCACTTCGAATCCTCGCAGTTGGCCGGGAGCGTCGACGAGCCACAGGGAATGGTCGCGGTGAACGCGGTCTGTGCCGAGACCGACGAGGAAGCGGCGCGGCTCCGCGCCGTGGCCGAAGCGTCGTTCAAGCGGATGGAGCGAGGGGTCGTTGGCACGACTCCATCTGTCGAGGAAGCGATCGACGAGCTTGGGGCCGTACCCGAACCGACGCCTGCCACGCTGGATACCGGTGAGTGGCCACGAGCCATCTCCGGCAGTCCGGAGACACTCGATGCCCTTCTCGAACAGCTGTCTGATCGCGTCGGAGTCGACGAGGTGATGATCCAGCACGTCGTCGGCGACCACGCTGACGCGCTCCGCTCCCACGAGTTGCTCGCAGACGGTGTTGGCCTCACACCGCGCTAACTCATACTACTTGGATGGGAACGGAACGCTGCAGGATAATATTACAAGTCCCTCATTTGCCAGTAAAATTCGCCTAATATATCTTTTTTGTGCCTGTATCGTTTTGATTTGCCGTATAAGTAGATATATACTTCTAATTGAGATAGGTTCGTGCAGAATATACCCTTCTCAAGTAGATGCCTATTTCGAAATTCTATTTTAGAACTGCAAAGAGTTAGTGTGACATCAGTTCCAGAGACCGCCTGTTCGGACCAGCCTAGTCGTCTGCTGCCGCGGGTGCGATCGGTTCCGGCGCTTCAGCTTCGGACAACTCAGACACAGGCGACCACTCCAAGTCATGCTCGTACTGGAAGGCACGGTGGTCCTGCGTGGGATCGACGACTGTCAGCGAGAGCCAATTGTTGTCGAGTAGTTCCGCCAGTTCCGGGTGGTCAGCGAGGACGCCGTTGACGCGGTCGACCGGAGCGTGGATAACCGTCGAGAGGCGGAGCGGCTGGTGATGGGAGTCGTCATCAGTAGCCATGAGCGACTGTAGCGGGAGGCCGGTCATCAGGTCGCCGCCGTTGCCCTGGTAGACGCCGACGTTGCCGACAGGGTTGTGAGTCACCTTCGACCCGCTCCCGTAGACGGCGTTGTCGATCGTCGAGAAGTAGTACTGGGTGTTGATCCACTGCGTGACGACCATCGGCCCGGTGAGTATCGCCTTCAGCGACTTGCCGTCAGGGTCGGTCGACCAGTCGTAGGAGTGGAGGAAGGCGCGGCCGTCGAGGTCGACATCGCTCGTCAGTTCGCGGGGGCCGATAACGAAGCCAGCGTTGCCAGCCAGGCCCCACTCAGGGCGGGTCTCTGCCCAGTCGGCGGCGCGGCGTTCCGTTTCGCTGACCCCCGACGATGCGTCGCTCCCCATCGATTCGGCACGCTCTGCAGCCGCGTTCTCGCGAGCGGTGGCGAGGTCGGCGCGCAACTGGTCGAGGTCGGCGGCGTGGCTCTCGGGCACGGCGCTGTCATACAGTTCCACTTCGTCAGTCGTCGTGTTGTGTTCGCCGGCGATGAAGACGGTGTCGTCGGGAATCTCGAAGCCGCGGTCGCGGAGCGTGGACCGGACTTCGGTGTCGTTACAAATCGCCGCCAGCACGCGGGCGTTCGGGCCGCCAGGGTTGCCGGCGCAGGCACCACAGTCCAGACTCGAATCGTAGGGGTTGTTGGTCGTCTCACTGGCGTGCCCGGTGAAGACGACGAGGCGACTGAACGTCTCCCAGCCCATCAAGTCGAACGCGGTGGCGGCGTACTCGACTTTCTCCTCGGTGGTCAGCCCCACCGGCAGATCACCGGTGTAGGTGTGCTGGTGGTGGACGAGCGGGTCACAGAACTCGTGATCGTCGGGCACCGAGCCATCAGCCGCATCGAATAGGTCGTGCACGCGTCCGGGGACAAGCGTGCGGGCCGCGAGCGCGAGGCCGTACCCGCTCCCTGCAGTTTCGACGAAGCCGTAGGCCGTAGCGGCGTTGGCCTCTAGCGTCTCGATGATTTCATCGGCGGTTTCACGGATGCCCGACCAGCGGTCGTGGCTCTCTTGGGTATCGTCGTCGGTCGGCACGTCGGTGACGTGGTGCTGCGGGTCGAGAATCGGAGGGCAAGCGTCGACCGACACATCGGTGTCGTAGCCCTGATACTCCATTGGAATGCCGAAGAAGCCGGCGTACCCGTGGGTCTCGTAGTCGCCCGCGGCCTCGATATGGCGGCGGATTATCTCCGAGCGGGTATCGATACAGAAGACCATTTGTGCGTCTGGGCGGCCCGAACTGTCGCTGTCAGCCAGCGACTGGCTCTCCGCAGCGACGGTCTCGACGAGGTCGCCGCGGTAGCTCGCTTCCCAGGCACGCAGGAACGCCCCGGCGAGTTCGGCAGCCGGGTCCGGGTCGATGCTGTCGTTCGAGGGAGCGATGGCAGCACCGACGGCATCTAGTAAGGCCAGACGAGCCGCGAGGTATCCAGCCAGCGAAATCGGGTACGTCGACTGCCACGCGCCCTCGTCGTCGGCACGCTGCTTGATGAGTCCCGTCCAGCCAGGGAGAGCGGCCAGTTGCTCCTCGAAGATGGGGGCCCATTGACTCTCAGGGTGCGATGCAAGCACGGTCTCGATGGTCTCAATGGGCGATTCAGGCAGTTCGGCAATAATCCCTTCATCCGGGATTTCGCTGTCGTGTTCGGCAATCCCACGGAATGCAGCGTAGAACCCAGCTTCGCGGTTCGGCATCGACCAGTGGGCGCTCCCCTCATCGAGGAACGCTGACAGCCATTTTGCCAACACTTGGTCGACGCGCTCCGTGGCAGTGCCGGAGTCACTGTCCGTGGTATCTGTCGCTTCGGCCATCCGGTCAAGCAGTATCTCAGGGTCGTTCTCGTAGCCAGCCTCGGAGAGTTCCGCATCGAGGATCTCCGGGTCTATCTGGCCGCGCTGCAGCGCCGCACGGAACGTCTCCGTGCTGGGGTAGCCACGGCCGCCCAACAGGTCGGCTGCCTGTGTGACCGCCTCACTGAAAGGCTGGTCCTCGAACCCCGCGAGGGGGTTTGCCGTCACGAACGAGTGGATGGGCCAGAGGGAGCCGACGGTGGTCGCTGCGGTGTCGATACTGTCGTGGATGGTGGATTCAGTACTCATTGTAGTCCTCCGTCGTGGTCAGCACGGTGTCGGCCGACGGCTGGCCGGCGTTCAACAGCGCTACGTAGAGACGCTGACTGCGCTCGTGAACCCCAGTCTCGATGCCGGTGTAGATGCCGACGAAGACGACGGCGATGATGCCGTGGAGCAGGGTCAGTTCGGTCGTTGCCGGGCTAACAGGCATGAGCCCCGAAACGCCCGTATAGACCGCGGCGTAGATGACGATAGCCGGGAAGAAGACCACTGGGACGGCCCCGTAACGGGCCGCGGTCGGAAGCGAGGTGTGCTGGACGGCGTTGCGGGCCGCATGGAGCGTCGTGAACACCACGAAGAAGGTCAGCAGGAGGCCGCTGTCGACCGTCGTCCCTTTCCCTGTCAGCACTGCAAACACCGCGCCACCGGCGATGCCGGTCAGCAGTGTGACGACGATACCGACGACGCTCGTCGTCGTTCCTATCGTGTGCGGCGTCCCCTCGCTCGGGCTCGTGTGTTCGACCTGTCCGCCGGCACTGAGGAACTGGTAGGCCTTGTAGAAACCGTGCAAGATGAGGTGGGTGATAGCAGCCCCGAAGAAGCCGAGGCCGGCCTGCATAATCATGAATCCCATCTGACCGACCGTTGAACAGCCGAGCTTGCCCTTGATGTCCGTCTGAACTGATTTCAGGAGCTTCCCGCCAATGGCGCTAGCACCGCCGACAGCAACGATTGCGAGCATGAGCGCGGGGTCGACGGTGATGACCGGGGCAAAGCGAGTCAACAGAATGCCGCCCGCATTGACGAACCCGGCGTGCATCAGCGCGGAGGCAGGCGTTGGTGCGGTCATCGAGGAGAGGAGCCAGCCGTGGAACGGAAGCAGGGCGGACTGAATCATTGCGGCGAGCACGAGCGCGCCAGCGGCGACCAGCCACACTGGACCGGCAAGCGTGTCGGCAGCCGCCGCAATTCCGGAGACCGTAGTCGCGCCAGTCGCCCACCACAGTGCCGTCAGCGCGACGCCGAGAAGCGCGCTACTGGCGATGAAGTACTTGCGGGCGACCGTCGCAGCCGCCTGTGCCTGGTCCCAGCCGCTGACGATACCGATGAGTTTCGCCATCAGCAGCCCCATCGCGAGCCACAGCGCACCGAACAGGGCGAGGTGGTCAGCCGCGACCAGCCCAATCACAACCACCGTGAATCCGAACACGGTGGCGAAAAAGGAGGGTTTGAGGCGACTGCCCGCCAGATAGCGGCGCGAATAGCTGTGAACGATACCGCTGAAGAAGGTGACGACCACCCACATCAGGACGGTCAGCCCATCAATGGCAACCGCGCCGGGTATCTCCCAGACAAACCCGGTTCGGATTCGGACGGCAAGCACAGCAATGCTCGCGGCAAACATCGACCACACGAGCCATGTGAGTGCGACGGGCACGAGCGGCGAGTCAGCCGTCGTGTCCGGGAGTGATCCAACCGTCTTCGGTGAGTTGCGTCCTGACATCGTTGTTCGTGGCCGATCACGGTAATCGCGGAATGTGATCGACCGATTCTGGTTGTCTTCATCCCTACTGCGAACGGACTGGTTATTAAATCCTTCTATACTACCAATTTGTTCCAAAAGAAGTGGATTATAGAACATTATGGTTTTGTGTCTGATGCTCCGTCGACAAGCACTACCGTGGTAGTAGCCAGGTGCTTCACAGCCTGTATCGGCAAACTTCCTGGACGGCGAGTCCCCTGCTGATATGCACACAGGTTCGGCTCTCAGAGGCGAATTGGATATCGAGAAGGGGCGATATTACCAAACTGTTCGTTGGGGCAGTTCGAAAATCAGACCGTGATAGAAGCGCGGCAGTTACTTCGATGACGTGTCAGGCCGTGTAGTCCCGTGGGCGCAGTCGTCCGGCAAACAACTCCGCAACAGCAGCCCCGCTCGCAGCTAGCTCTCGTTCTCGGAATCGAACTTACCGAAGGGCGTCGTCTCGTGACTCCGGACAAGTACTTCGTCGGCCACGGTTAGGCCCATATCGAGAAGTGCCTGCGCGACGGGCGTGATATCGCTATCCGATTCGCCGACAGCCGTCACGAGGAGGTTCTCCTCGCCGGTGACCAGTTCCTGTACCGATACCACACCGTCGATCGCCAGAATTTCGGGGATTAAATCGCCTCGCTCGGGAATCGATGCAGTGCAGTAGAGCAACATCCGGAGCGGGTAGCCCGCCTGCTGATAGTCAACATCAGCGCTGTAGCCTTTGATTACCTCGCTGGACTCCAGATGGTTGATGCGCTTGCGGACGGTGCTGTCGGACGTATCGGTTCGCTCTGCGATGTCCCCGGACGACATATTTCGAGCATCTTCCTGTAATGCGTACAGAATTGCTCTGTCCACGTCGTCGATTTCCTCGTCAGCCATACTAGTGTGTCCACAGCAAGGACACTTTACTGTTGTACGTTCCCCCAATAGCGCTGTTGTGGCTAGTACCACTGACGAGGAGATTTCAATGGCTCTTGACACATTGTCAATCGATGGGTCAGACCTGAGTCTGGTATGACAGTACTGAGATGGCTCTGTCAATGAGCAGGTCCGGGATGAAAGCGCAGCAAGCGACCAGCAGTTGGGATAGCTGGGCTAAGTCTGTCGCAGGCTTTTGTTTTCAGGCGCGCCTAAATTCCGAAGCAGTTATGTATTTTTAGGCTGGCCTAACATTTATGTCGAGATATGACATGAATCGCGAGGGCCCGACGAGACGTGACTACATGAAGTACAGCGGCGCGGTGGTGGGTGGTGGCTTGCTAGCGGGCTGTGCAAGTCAGTCCGGATCAGAAGCAGCCCCGACACAGACAGGCACAGGAGGCCAATCAACGGCCGAACCGACGACGGCTGAGGATGGATACGCTGTTACAATGTCGCCCATGGGAACCGTCGACTTCGAATCGGTTCCCCAGAGTGTGTTCACGATACTGGGCCACCACGTGGATATGCTGGTCGCACTCGGTCGAGAGGATGCGATCAACGCAATGCACGCACCCGAATACCACCAATCGCTGTATCAGAAGTTCCTCCACCGACTGGAAGGCGTCTCAATCGACTGGGAGGGCCTGTACTCTTCGTGGCCACCGTCAAAAGAGAAGCTCTACGAACTCGATAGCGATGTCCACATAGCTGACCCGGCGAAGGTTGCGACAGCGGAGGGATGGGACAACAACAGCCTCCGGGAGATAGAATCGAACGTTGGCCCGTGGTTCGGGAACACGCTCAGCGGCACGCAACAGGACCCACCATCAGACTGGGCTGATGCGTACGACTACTATACGCTCTGGGAAATCTTCGGAAAGATCGCGGAGGTCTTTCGGGAAAGGGACCGATATGCGGCGTTCGTATCTGTCCGTGATTCGATGCTGCAAACTATCAACGCGGGCCTGCCGTCGGAAAGTGAACGGCCGAGCGCGGCACTGGTCCTGTTGTCCACATCCGGGGAGAAAATCTGGGGCTATAAGATGAACCACCCGGGCTACTACGCTGCTCACACCCGCCCGCTGGGTGCGACCGATGCGTTGGCCGATGCTGTCGGTGACGGGTACGGCGACGACGGCCGGAATATTACACTCGACACCGAACTACTTCTCGAAGCTGATCCAGACGTACTGCTCGTCCTCGGGCCAATGGCGGGGTCCCACAATCTCGACGATATTCGGTCACAACTGGCGGACAATGAGGTTACAAAGGAAATCACTGCTGTCCAAGAGGGGCGGATATACGCGCAAGGTGCCCGTCGGCAGGGTCCGATTCTGAACCTGTTCCAGACTGAGATGACCGCGAAACAGCTGTACCCCAACCAGTTCGGCGAGTGGCCGGGCTACGTCGACGGTGATCCGTACCCCGAAATCCCCGCCGAGGAACAGCTGTTCGACCGCCAGCGGGTCGCTGACATAATCACGGGTGCAGGACAGTGACTGACGCCGAAAAAACGCCGCGTGGACAACCGACACGTAGGGACTATATCAAGGGTGCTGGGATAATTGCGGGTGGCAGTTTGCTCGCCGGATGTGCCGGCGATGCAGTCTCAGAATCCACCGCTACCGAGGATAAAGAGACAGCCACGGCGACCGAGACGGAGTCATATACCGTCACCATGGAGCCGGTGGGCGACGTTACGTTCCAGACGGTTCCCGAGCGATGGCTTCCCTACGGTGGCGCTTACGCTGATATGGGCGTGGCCCTCGGGCAGGCCGATGGCCTCACAGGTATCGGCGGAGCGGACCGCTACTACACGTACGTCTACGATGAGCTTCCCGGTGTTTCCGTCGATCAAGAGACGATTGACGCGAACCCGGAGGTCCGGACGAAAGAGGAGTTTTACGAACTCGACAGCGACGTGCACCTCTATGACCCACAGATGCTCGTCAACTGGTTCGACTGGTCGCAGTCGGACGTCGACGAAATCGCTGAAAACGTCGCTCCGTTCATCGGGAATCTGATATTCCGTCGTTCGGATGCCTGGCACGACTACCGGTATTACACACTCTATCAGGCCTTCGAGAAAGTCGCGGAGGTCTTCCAGGAACAGGCACGGTACGAGGCGTTCAAACAGCTACACGACGACTACATCGCGGACCTCCAGAGCCAACTCCCGCCGACCGAGGAGCGTCCGAACGTCCTCCTCACCTACGAGGGCACCAACGAGCCGGAGTCGTTCTCGCCCTATCGACTGAACGACAAGGGCACGAGCAAGAAGCAATGGCGTGACCTCGGCGTTACTGATGCGCTTGCCGGAACCGATATTCAGAACCTCAGTACGACCAATCGGGGCGAATACGACTACGAAACCCTGCTATCGGTCGATCCAGACGTTCTCCTCATTCGCGGCCACGAGCGGAAATCTGCGACCGAGTTCCGGGAGACCGTCCTGCAGTTCATGCAGGACCACAGCGTCGGCAGTCAACTGACCGCAGTACAGAACGGGCGCGTGTATCGCGGTGGCTACCTCCGACAGGGGCCGATTCACAGCTTCTTTTTGGCCGAACGGGCAGCCCAACAGCTCTATCCCGATATCTTCGGCGACGTGACCTCCGACACCGAGACCTTCGACCGACAGCAAATCGCCGATATCGTCACGGGTGAGTTCGAATGACTGACTCGGACGGGGCGACGTTCGAACGACCGACGCGAAGAGAAGTCGTGAAAGGCGGTGGGACACTCGCCTTCGGTGGATTACTCGCCGGTTGTTCGGGCGATAGTGGTCAGGAGTCTTCGGTGACCGAGGGCAGCGACAGGACCACAGGGACCGGAACGGGCCGTACTGAGACCGATCCAGCGACTTCCGACGGGGCGTATTCAGTGACGATGGAGCCAGTCGGAACCGTCGAGTTCGAAACTGTGCCCGAGACAATCGCTCCGTTCACCGCGGACTACATCGATATGCTGGTCGCGCTCGGTCACGGCGACGCAGTACAGTCGATCTGGTACCGTGGACGGTACAAGACGCTGCACTATGAGGAGCTTGATGGAGTGTCTATTGACCTCGACGGGCTCACACAGCTCTGGAACGACGGCGTCTCGAAAGAACCGTTCTACGAGATGGACGCAGACCTGCACCTCATCGATCCCAACGCACTTATCGACTGGCTTGGGGCGTGGAATCAGTCGGACCTCGCAGAGATTCGGGAGAACGTCGCACCGTTTCTCGGGAACCTCATCTTCCGGCGGACCGACGACTGGCACGACTACCGGTACTACTCGCTGTACGAGGCGTTCGAGAAAGTGGCTGAGATGGTTCAGGAACGGGCGCGCTTCGAGGCGATCCGTTCAATCCACGACGAACTGGTCGAAACGGTGCAGGCTCGGCTCCCAGCACCGGAGCAGCGACCGAACGCCGCGCTCATGTTCGCCGGCGAGGAGCCGGAAGCGTTCACGCCGTATCGGATCAGCGGGAGCGGAGCCAACAAGGAACACTTCCAGACGCTCGGAATTTCCGACGCCTTTGCTGATACCGGCGTCGAAGGATACTCCGGCTCGGAATCACTCGATTACGAGACGTTGCTTGAGATAGATCCGGACTCACTCCTTCTGCGATACCATCGCGAAGGGAAGACCCGTGAGGAATTCGAGAACTCAGTACTCGCCTATATGAAAGACCACGAAGTGGGCAGTCGGTTGCGGGCCGTCCAGAATGACAGGGTGTTTCGCGGCGGCCCGATCTACGCCGGCCCGCTCCATAACCTATTCATGATCGAACGGTACGCGAAGCGGTACTTCCCCGAGGAGTTCACAGAGGCGCACCTATTCGACCGGGAGCACCTCGCGACAATTATCAACGACGGTAGAGACGAATAGCGGCACCGTTTTCTGGTACAGCCTGCCACAGGTGTCTCTCAGTGGCTCCGACGTCGTGCGAAAAGACTTGGAAAGACTTTTACACAGATTCGAGTGAATTTTACATAGATGTCCACAGCCACCATTCAAAACGTCCTCCGCGGTGACGGCGACCGGTTCGTCTACGTCGTCTCCGCGTTAGCCGCGCTGAACGGACTGTTGTTCGGGTTCGACACCGGGATCATCTCGGGCGCGTTCCTGTTCATCCAGGACTCGTTCGTCATGTCGCCGCTTGTCGAGGGGATCATCGTCAGTGGCGCGATGGCCGGGGCCGCGGCCGGTGCGGCCGTGGGTGGCCAGTTAGCCGACCGCCTCGGTCGCCGTCGACTCATCCTCATTGCGGCCATCGTGTTCTTCGTCGGGTCGTTCACGATGGCTGTCGCGCCGACCGTCCCCGTCCTCGTCGCCGGTCGGCTTATCGACGGCGTCGCTATCGGCTTCGCGTCGATTGTCGGTCCGCTGTACATCTCCGAAATTGCACCACCAGAGATCCGTGGCGGACTCACCTCGCTCAATCAGCTCATGGTTACCACCGGAATCCTGCTCTCGTATTTCGTCAACTACGCGTTCGCCGACGCTGGCGCGTGGCGCTGGATGCTCGGTGCCGGGATGGTCCCGGCCATCGTGCTCGCTATTGGTATTCTGAAAATGCCCGAGAGCCCACGCTGGCTCTTCGAGCATGGGCGGAAAGACGAGGCCAGAGCCGTGCTCAAGCGAACGCGGTCCGACGGTGTCGAGCAGGAACTCGACGAGATCCAAGAGACCGTCGAAACACAGTCCGAAACCGGCATTCGGGACCTGCTAGCTCCGTGGCTTCGCCCAGCGCTCGTGGTCGGACTCGGACTCGCCGTCTTCCAGCAGATCACCGGTATCAACGCGGTCATCTATTACGCCCCGACAATTCTCGAGTCCACTGGCCTCGGAAATGTGGCCTCGATCCTCGCGACAGTCGGTATCGGGACAATTAACGTCGTGATGACGGTCGTAGCGATCATGCTCGTCGACCGCGTCGGTCGACGCCGACTCCTGCTTGTCGGTGTCGGTGGAATGGTTGCAACCCTCGCCGTCCTCGGCACCGTGTTTTACCTTCCCGGGCTTGAAGGCGGCCTCGGCATCATCGCCACGATCAGTCTGATGCTGTTCGTGTCCTTTTTCGCGATCGGCCTCGGCCCGGTCTTCTGGCTCCTGATCTCAGAAATATACCCGCTTTCCGTTCGCGGGTCGGCGATGGGCGTCGTCACCGTCGCCAACTGGGGTGCAAATCTCCTCGTGTCGCTGACGTTCCCCGTCCTGACTGACGGCGTCGGAACCTCTGCGACGTTCTGGCTGTTCGGCCTCTGCAGTCTCGCGGGACTGCTGTTTGTCTACCGCTACGTCCCCGAAACCAAGGGCCGGACGCTCGAGGCAATCGAAGACGACCTCCGGCAAAACATCTCGCTGGCTGACTGAGCCGGCCATCGGAACAGTCGGCGAGGCCACCGGTTGCGTCTTTTTTACATTCCGAGACGGTCTAACGCACGTTCGAGCCTCGGGAGTCCGTCCTCGCCGAAAAACCGGACGTTCTCCAGCGCGTGAAAGGCGACATACACGTCGCGTCGCTCTTTGAAGTACCCTGCAGAGATGTCGCGGTGTTGTCGGTATTCGTCGTAGAACGCGGCCCCAATCGAATCCAGTCGGTCGACGTACGCCAAGTCAACTTCAGCGTGGCCGAAATAAATCGCTGGGTCAAGGACGGCCCGTATGGTTCCGTCAGCTACTACAGTGTTTCCGGGATGGATATCGCCGTGCAACAACGACGGCGTGGCCGGTTCGACGAGGCGAGCATCGAGCGTTTCCGCCAGTCGCTGCACTCGGTCGAACTCTACGGCTGGCAGGACTCCATCGTTCCGTGCGGCTGTTGCAAAAGGGAGGAGCCGTTGCTCGCGGAAGAAATCGATCCACGAATCGGTCCACGGGTTCGACTGACTGAACGGGCCCGAGAGGGTATCGAACGGAAAGCCGAACGCGTCAGCCGAGATGTCGTGGAGAGCCGCGACGTGGCGTGCGAGGTCGCGTTCAGCCCGCTCGTCGAATCGGCCGTCGCCGCCGATAAACGACAGGACGAGCAGTTCCGGTTCGACGTGGAGGATCTCTGGAACGGGGAGGGGCGTGTCACGGTCGAGATACTGAAGCATTGCCGCCTCAATTCCGAGCGGCGAGTTGTCGACTTTCACCGCCACATCAGGACGGTCGTGAAACGACACACGGTAGACCGACCCGACTTCCCCGCCGTCGAGTTCCATCGCGTCGTGAGCGTCGGCGTCCAGTACGCTCGAAACCCGCTCTAGGACTGTCGCCTTCGTTCGTTCCGCGCCCGTCCCGTCGTCCATATTCGGCGTACGAAAAGCGGTCCAATAGGTCTGTTTGTCTCTGTCTCGGCAGCGGAAACAAAGCTGTCCGAACCTGACTGCAGACTTCCGGGAACAGGCAGTGCTCGAACCAGCTAGTGACGCTACACGGACCGGTCAGTGCTGTCACCGAACTGCACGACGAGTCGTTCCGTGGCGAGAGCATACACTGTCATCTCCGTCCCTTTCTCCGAGTACCACGTTTCGGCGGGTTCGATAAGGTCAGCTTCACAGAGACGGTCGAGGTGATAGGAGACGCTCTGGAGCGAGCGGTCGACTGTGTCCGCGATATCCGATGCGGTCCGCGGTTCGTCTCTGACCGCCCCAAGTATCTCCTGAGCGGCCTCGGATGAAAGGATCTGGAGAACATCAGTCGGCTCGGTACCGTTGACTACGACGTTCGTCTGCTCTCGGGGTGCATAGTCAACCGGTGGGTGGTGTGGGAAAGCGCTTGCCATGGGTTGTAGGGAGGGTCTCGGCGATCGTTTCTGTTTGTTCGGCTCAATCCGAACAAACCAATCAAACAATTTAATACTTACGGAAGTAATAGCCAGAGATATGACACAGCAGAACGTGGCAAACAGGGCAGTCAGCTCGGATACATGAGTGATGCTGACAGTTCGGTCGCACGGGAACGCGTCATCGAATCGATGGAGCAATCGGCCGAAGTGTACGGCCTCAGCCGAAGTGCCGGGCGCATCTACGGTGTGCTGTACTTCGCTGCAGAGCCGCTCTCTATCCCAGAACTGGTCGACAAAACTGGCTACGCAAAATCGACGGTGAGTAACGTCACACGGACGCTGTCGCGTATCGGGCTCATCCACCGCAGGTCGTCGGAAGGAGGCGGCAGGCGAGTCCGGTTCGAGGCCGAGCGGGAGGTCTGGTTCATCCTGCAGGACGTGTTCCAGCAGTACATCCAACGGGAAGTTCAGACGACGCTCCGGACCATCCGCCGGGCGGAAGAGGAAGTGCCGGCAGATACTCGCGAGCAAGAGCGGGTTCGAAACCTCCGCGAGACGTACGAAGACCTAGAAGAGATCGTACAGCTCACATCAGAGTACTCGGCCGCCGAACTCCGCGAGGCGCTTGAAGCGTACGAGCAGTAGTCACCGTGTTACCAGTAGACGGTGTAGGTACACGTATCGTCTCCGTTCCGGCGACACGTCTCGCCCGTTTCTTCGAGGAACACGAACGCGTCGACCGGCGCGTACTGCTGGGCGACGCCCCGGATGAGGCCACGGTCGAACGGGCACGGATACGGGTTCTCACACGTCACCTCGCCGGTCCGGTCGCCCACGGATTCGAAGCGGTACTGCCCGATGTCTCCGCCACGGTGATTCCGCTGGTAAGCCTCGTCTATGGACCGGAGGCCCGCCGGAACAGTATCAAAGTCGTCCGGCCAATCCGCGACGTGAGGGATCTGTTCGCCGAGTCGGTCGAGGACGTGCGGTTGCAGGTCATCGGCAATCGTCTCGAACGCGTTCAGCCAGGCCTGCTGTGGGTACCACTCGTCAGCCGCCGGTTCGGTGATTCCCTCGGCAGCGAGCGCCGTTAGCGCCCGTTCCCGGTACTCATCCGAGAACTTCCCCATCGCCGCCTCGACTATCGTGAGTACCGTTTGCCCCTTGATTTCGACGGCCGGGTCAAACGCGTCGTAGGATGCCATGCTGTCCGAACGTTCACAGGGAGAGAAATAAAAACCGACCATACACACGGCAGAATCGCACTTTCAGCTCGTGGAGAGAACGCCGAAACGCAGTTGCCACCCTGCTGCCTGCATCCCCAGTCTCGACAACGCCTCGTCGTCACTCTCGCACGGTTCGCAAGGGTGTGACGGGTCCACACAGACCGTACAGGATAGCCTTCCCGTTACGATGAGTTCCGTGACTGTCCGGCCTCCGCTCCGGTTCGGACCTCGGTGACCCACGCCGGCCGAGTCACTGTCGTCTCGCCCGACTTGAACTCGAAAGAGATGTCGAACGTCTTCGGGGCATCGGCTGTCAGCCTGACCAGGGCGAGTTCTGCATACGTCCCTGCGGGCCTTGTCTGGTCCCACGTAACCGTCGCGGAGCGAACGGCAGTCGTGTCACCGACTGTTTGTACTTTCCCCGTAGTCCCGGTGATGTGGTACGGTTCCACTCCTTCGTACCAGCCGTTTTTCGGCTTGTAGACGGTCACATCTTGAGAGGTGTCGGCTTCCCGCTCGTATCTAATGACATACAGGCTCCTGACGACGACCGACGCCGCTCCCGAGACCTTGTCCGCCAGATCGTTTGTCTCCTGTTTGACAATGAACGTGACAACGTCGTCAGTCCGACTTTCCCGGAGGAGTTCCCGATCAGTATCGCTCTGGATCTGCTCTCGTCGTCGGTCGGTACTGCCGTCATCCTCGACAACGATACGACTGTAGACCGGGTCGCCCGACGATGCCTGAAAGTGTTCGGTTCTGACATCACCTTCGTCAATGTGCAGGTAGCGCCCGCCGTCAGCGGTCACAGCACCCTCGAATTCGAGTGCTGTCTCACTATCCGCAACAATCGCTCCCGTCGCCCGGTAGTCGTCGGACTCGGGCACCGTGAACCGTTCATCGACCGGTTTCTTCGAGTGAGGGTCGACAGTGGTGAACGGATACACAGCGGCGAAGACGAGCGCGAGACAGCATAGCGCCAGCACGCCGTTCAGTAGCCTCGCAGTCCGACGGTCCATATCCCAGTCCCAATACTGACAAACAAAAGCTATTCGGAAACCGCGATGCGATCACTGGTGTTCGTTCGGATTATCGCAGCCGGGTGTACGCTACCCAGACGACGACAAGTCCCCCAATGATGACGACGAACTCGATACCGAGGTCGAAGAGGACGAACTCAACCGGCAGCAGGTCGGCGTTTCGGGTAGCGAACAGACCGAGGACCAGAACCAGCCCGACGAGCAGGGCCGTCGGAACCAACACCTGTCGGCGGGAGAAGCTGACTGCGCCGACAACCGCAAGGCACAGTCCAACAAAGCCAGTGAAAAACAGGAACTGTATCAGGAACGCGACGCCCAGACCGCCCCTGCTGACGACATCGAGTTGATAGTACTCCCCTTGGTACTGGATGTAGTAGATGCCCTCGTTGAGCGACGGGGCATCGGAGCCGCCCTCGAACTCTGGCGGTGAGTCACCGTAGATTGAGACCTCATTGTCGGAGTCAGCAAGTGCCTGTGACACCACGTCCTGAGCCTGTGGTGACAGCGACTCGAAGTCGTGGACGACGGGACCCGTGCCGAAGATGAGGTTCTCACAGCCTCTGTCGCTAGTCACAGTCCCCCCGTCATCCCGAGGGCCGCGGTCGGCATCAATACAGTAATACGTGCCATCGACCGCAACGATTGTCGGGCCGTAATCGGGACGGAACTCCGTGGCTGCGTCCAGCTCCTCCGCGGAGACTGCGGCTTCACCGGAGGTATTGTGTGCTGTCCTGACCAGCTCTTGGCCACCATCTGAGAGGTCCCCGTACCGGTAGATATCGCGGTCAGGTTCGGAGATGGAGTATGTGTGCTGAGTCCGGGAGTGGTCATAGATCTGGATGCCAGCGAACAACACGAGACCGATCCCGGCCAGTATTAACAAGAGGGCCGGGATCTGATCGCGGGTAGGACGGGCAGGAACCATAGAAGACGGTTCTATATCGCTTTGTAAGTGCTTTGTCACGCCGGCCACGCAATGACCACACTCACTCAGTCGGCGTAGCCAGTTTTTCCACCTCGGTCGCAGGCTACTTCTTCGGGAGGGTCGCGATGAACTCGTTCGGACCGATGCAGTCGACAGTGTAGCCCTCGGCGTCGAACGATTGTCGCTCCGCGGCCATCTGGTGATAGAGCGGTGTCGGTTCGTGGTCGTTAATTATCGTCAGTGCTTCTCCGCTGTCCAGTTCCTCGAACGCATCGAAGATCTTCGGGTGTCGCTTCGGCGGTGGAATCTCTCGAAGATCGAGTTGCGGTTCTGCCATGCGATCTATCGATCACTAGCTACTGTAGAGAGCCTTTGTGCGAATATATTCAGGGCAGGGCTCCAACAGCGATACCACGGAGCCCGCATTCGGTTACATCGACCGCGTTACCGATGCATTTCGGTGGGTTGTGTTCTGTTCGTCGTCACAGACGACCGCTTTTGCAGTTCACGCCTGTTGATACCGGTTCGACCACTTCGGTAGCGACCGACCGTAAAGGCCGACACCGACAGCGCCCAGGACGCCACCAAATCCACCGAGCGCGGCAAGCAAGGTCCCAGACAGCGGCGAGATGGCGAACCCGGCGATAAGGATCGGGACTAGCGGAAGGACCATTGCCGCGCCGAAAACAGCGAACAGGGCTGTATCGAAGAGGAACTCGTTCGGAGAGAGGCCGGTGAGGTACACAGTGGTACCGAAGATGTAGCAGGCAACGCCGACGAGCAGGACGGCCCCGACGGCCGCCTCGGCGACCGACCCGCCCCGCCAGACGAGTGCGAGTGCGTAGAACGCGAGTCCGACCAGCGGGCCGAGCAGGAGGAACGCCCGGAATTTCCCCGCAAAAACGGCTTTCACAGAGAGTGGGTGGGCGAAATACAGGCTCACGTCGTCGGATTGGGTGAGCCAGTTGTAGGTGGTAAATCCCGAGAGCCCGAGAATCGCGCCGAATGAGATACCGGTCGACGGCGGCACACCCGTAATCTGTCCGGCGAAATCGACCAATGCGGCAGTGACGCCGAACAGCACCGCGGCCGAAAAGAGGACTTTCCCGAACCCGCCAGCGCTTCGGTGGATGTCAAGCAGGCTCTTGGTCGCAACTGGGTCACCGATCCGTCGCCACCAGCGGCGAAAGGCCGGTTCGACCGTTCGGGTGGGGCGGGGCGCGGTCGCATCGAAGGTGGCAGCGCTGAGCAGAAAGACGATCAGGATACTGGCAACCGTAGCTCCGGCCCGCACAGGGGTCTGGGCGAGAAACAGACCGTAGGGGGTGTAGGAGACGATATCGACACCACTTGCCAGCGCTGCACCAACGGCGACGAGTGGGGCCGAAAGTAGCGCCAGACCGGGAACGCCGCGGCCAGCGAGACCGAGGGCCGCAATCGTCGTTCCCATCCCGAAGACGAACGTCAGTGCCAGGGTCGTCCACAGAAGGGAGACAGTCTCAGCTACGAGGAGGGGCCCGACGGCTCCGATGACTGCAAGCACCGTTCCAAGAGAGATCGGCAGCAGAAACAGCACTGCATAGTAGACACTGTCCTTGATGACGAACAGTCCCAGCAGCGTGTTCTGCGATAGCGGGAGCGTGCGGGCCGAAAAGACCAGCAGCGTCATATCACCGAGGAGGTTCCGGAGGGCATCCCGTCCCACAAAGCCGATAGACCCCGTGTGGAGACCGAAAACGAACACCAGTGCGTGGAGGCCGGCGAACACGGTTTCCGGTTCGGTCCCGGTAACAGCGAGAAGTTTGGCTGCGCCTCCAGCGAGCAGACAGATGAATACCGGAAACAGGGAGAAGTGACTGCCGCGGAAGAGCCGACTGTGGAGTCGCCACTCCTCACGAAGCATTTCGACGAACACCCTGCGCGCCCGTCCGTCACTCATGTGTCAGCGGTTTCGCTCCCTGCTCCACTGTCGCGTCGACGTTGTCCAGAAACACGTCGAGGAGCGTTACATCCGCATCGAGTTCCGCCGGTCGGACATCGGCGACGAGGTCGCCGCCGTACATGATGCCGACCCGCGAACAGAGTTCGGCGGCGACATCTACGTCGTGTGTTGTGACGACAATGGTGTTGCCGGCGTCCCGATACGAACGCAGGAAGCGCTTGACCCGCTCCTGAACGATTGGGTCGAGATTCGCCAGCGGTTCGTCGATGAACACGACAGCAGGCTCGTGGAAGAACGCACCGGCGATCATCACTTTCTGCTGTTGGCCCCGCGAAAGGTCCGAGGACAGCGTGTCGAGCTTCTCGGTAAAGCCAAGCCGGTCGGCCCACGACTCGGTCTGCGCTGTCACTTCGTCGTCGGGCATATCCCGGATAGCACCGACGAAGTCGAAGTACTCGCGCGGCGTCATGAAACTCGGCGGTGACTCTTTTTCAGGGAGAATCCCCGCTCGTTCGCGGACCGCTGTTGGCTGCGTTGCCGGGTCGACACCGAGCACCGACACCTGCCCGCTGTCCGGACTGAGTTGCCCGGTGAGGATCTCCATCGTCGTGGTCTTGCCGGCGCCGTTCGGCCCGAGCAGTCCGAAAAACTCACCATCGTCGATGCTGAGCGAGAGGTCTGCTATCGCGGTTACGTCGCCGTAGGACTTCCGGAGTGATTCGATCTCGATTGCTGTCACGGAGTTCTTTCCACTATCGTAGTTCTGTCCGTATAAGCTGTTATACTAAATAAGAACATCCCAGATTATCTGACAGCGGGTTCACAAATACGTGCATCTAAGTTGACGAATCTGTGCCCTACAGTATCAGCCTCATCGACGGCGAGACCGCGTTTCTGACCAGCGACCGCGAACGCGATAGCGGATTCGACAGTATCCACTGTACGTCTCCCAATGTGGTGGAGTGTGCGTCAGGGGTACTCGACGAAGCAGTGACGGCGTGGGCTCCGCTCAGTAACCACATTGATACCGCCGAAAGTTGACTCCGGCCGGCATAGCGGACGCGATATGTAGTGAGCGGTATACTTGTCAGATATGTATTGGCCGAAGTGTCACCTGCTGTCCGTGTTGGTATAATCGTTGTTTGAGTAATCGATATCTCTTAACACATGACAGGATAGATATGCGACATGGCCCCGCATCGACTCCACCACCTTGCCCTCCTCTGTCTGGTCTGTGCGTCGCTCCTCTGTATCGCCATGCCCGCTGGCGCAGCGCCCCCACCGCGGCCGCTGTGTGACGCCTGCGGAGACACCTTTGAATCGACGGCCGAGTCTCATGGTGTGTCGGTCACTGTCACACACAGCAATGCAACCGTCGCCGTCAACAACAACGGAAGCGCGACGTGGGTCGTCCACAATCGTCTGTCTAACGCAGAAGGTGTTGCACGGCTTCGAGCAAACGAGAGCCTCCGGACCGCTATCGCCGACAGGGCGATGTGGGACACCGAACTCCTGAGCGCAAATGTTTCCGGCGATGGCGTCATAACGCTACGCTACCGCGAGGCTGACTTCGCCCAGCAGTCCGTCGGTGGGACGGTCCGAACTGGCGAGTTTACTGAAGCCTACGGCTATCGAAACCTCGATGGCCTCGGTGCTGACCGGCTTGTCGTCGTGGCTCCCGATGGAATGCGGGTCGGGAGGTCCATCGACGGTGCAACCCTCTCAGACGACGGACAGCGGATGACGCTGACCGAACTCAACGACGGGCGTGTTGTGACGTTCGTTCCCCAGAATACGGCCATTGGGCCGCTGTTGAGTCTACTCGCGGTCGGAACACTTCTCGGTCCCGTGATGGCGATGAAGGCGCTCGCATACATCACGCTCCCCGCAGCGGTGTTTACCCTCTTGATCGGCGCTGCTGCCGGGGGCGTTGACTGGCTTGATTGGGATTTGAAACAAGTCCGAGACTCCGCGGGCATCGTATTCGCCGGCGTCGGCGCGCTGGCGGCTGTCCTGTCGCTTCTCGGAGCGGCGGGCGTTATACGGCTGGGTGGCACAGCAGCACCGCTGTTCGGCGGTGGCACCGCGCTGTTCGTGTGTGGAATAGCCCTTTCTCAGCAGCGTGTCCGTGAGCGCACAAGCTATCGGGCGGTCGTTGGCGGCGCAGTAGTCGGCGCGGGCATCGCGCTCGGAGTGACGATAGCGGCGGCGCCGATGGTTGTCGGAGATGGGTTCACGTTCCCGGTGTCAACGCTGTTGGTTCTTGGACCTGCGTTTGTGCTTCTCCCGGCCGGGTACGCAGTCGGCCACGGGAACCGCCGGCTGGCGATGAAGACGGCCGCCATCGGGTTCGTGCTGTCGATGCTGCCGGTCCTCCCAATACTGCCTGCGCCGTTTGGGCTGGGCGTGCTTTTCATTCCCGTGGCAACGGCCAGCGCTGCCGCTGTTGCGATCGGTGGCCTGCCAATCTTCCTTGCCGGCGTCTCACTCGGCGTCCCTTCGTCTGGTCGCTGATCAGCTCTCTGGGTATAGTCGCAATTCAAACGCAATCCTCGATTCTGATCCGAGTAAACTGATTCTGATGTGTCCATTTGGAATATACGATAGCGGTCGCGCCCTGGTTTAATCGGCTGTATAGATCTGTGCTATCTCATGCCATATCCTTTGATAATTACCCGAAGATAACATCGATGTCACCTGATTGTATTTATGTTGCCAGAAGTACATAAGCGTGGGAACCGAACGACGATATATAATGTCGCAGACGAATATCGGCCACAATCTTGACGACGAAGTTGCTCAACACCGTGACCCGGTCCACAACGTCGACCCGCTCTTTGTCAATCGCTGGTCACCGCGTGCGATGACTGGTGACTCGCTCGCTAACGATGACCTCCATTCGTTGTTTGAAGCCGCACGCTGGGCCCCGTCCGCGTTCAACAATCAGCACTGGCGGTTTGTTTACGCCACCCGCGAAGACGACGAGTGGGACGCCTTCCTCGGTCTGCTGAACGAAGCCAACCGCTCCTGGGCACGCGACGCCGGCGCACTTATCGCCGTCTTCTCGAAGGTCACACTCGACCACAACGGCGAACCTGCTGTGACGCGCTCTTTCGATACCGGCGCTGCGTGGCAGAATCTCGCTCTCGAAGGCACTCGGCGCGATCTGGCTGTTCATCCAATGGCAGGCTTCGACTGGGACCGAATTCACGACACTCTGGGCGTCCCCGAAGACGAATTCGACGCCGAAGCGATGGTCGCTGTCGGTGAGCGCGCCGACCCCGAGACGCTACCTGACGACCTGAAAGAGCGAGAAGAGCCGAGCAGTCGGAAGCCGCTGGACAAAATCGTCTTCAACGGCCGGTTTGAGTGAGCGGCTAGCTGCGTTCTGTACCCGCCAGGATCGTAGCGAAACCCCAAATCTCTCCGACACCGCCGATCATGGTCGGCGGGTCAGGACTCTGAAACAGAGCGCCAAACCGAGTCATATCGTGCGGCCTTCGATGCTGTGCTATTAAGCGGCCGAACTACGTTCGGGTAGTTCTTGTCTCCAAGTAGCTACGCTTATAAGTGTGGCCAAGAGAAATATCATACAGGCGGCCACAGCGGCGGGGTTGCCTCCCGTACCCATCCCGAACACGGAAGATAAGCCCGCCAGCGTTCCGGGGAGTACTGGAGTGCGCGAGCCTCTGGGAAATCCGGTTCGCCGCCACCATTCATACCTATTCCTACGTGCCGATGAGCGACGCAACCCACTGTAGCTTGCGTCGGTACCACGCACACCCAGACAGCGTCACCGTTCTGTATCGAAGTGTTCGTAGCCACATCGTTGGTCTGTCGCTGTCGATGGGAGGAACAGCGAACAGGCAGTTGTCCGCGAGGAGCCAGCCGCCGCTCGATTGAAACTACACCACGCCGAGTTCGAACACTGCGAGGTAAATCTGTCCGCCGCCGGCGAGTATCATCACGACGGCTGCGATCTGGTGTATCCGTTGCAGGTACTTTCCGAAGGTGCGCCAGAGACTGATTCCAACGCCCGCAAGGAGTGTCACACCCACGAGCGGAAGCGCGACCCCGAGCGCGTACACCGCCAGTACGAGAACGCTTGCGCGGACTGGCAATGCGAGAGCCTGGGAGACCACACCGAAGAACAGCGGCACGACACAGCCCGCTGCAGCGACCGCGTACACAGCCCCGAACACACCGAATCCGGTTACGGATGCCGGTCGTGCTGGTAACGGGACGCGGAGTTCGGGCTCCCTGTTCAGGAGCATCACGACGCCGAACGCGATCAGACCGAGTCCGATCACCGGTTCGAGCATCGGGAGTGCGTTTTTCAGTGGCTGCCCGAGTGCGAGGACGAGCAGCGCGACGAGGGTAAGCGCGACAAGCGCCCCGCCAGCAGCGGCAGTGGCAGGTGGTAGCATACCGACATCCCGATCGCTCTCGTTCATGTAGTACCCGATGTACCCCGGGAGAAGCGGGAACGCACACGGCGCGAAAAACGTCGTGATGCCTGCGCCCGCGGCGAATGCAAGTGTCCCGAGTACGGCAGCTCCGGCCATCTCACACCAGTGCGTCGAGTTCGTCTCGAAGCGTCTCTTCCCCGGCAAGCCCACTGTGGCCGAACTGGACGGTCCCGCTTTCGTCAGTAATCGCGATGTACGGGAGTCCGTCCGCCCCAAGTGCCGCCAGCAACTCGCTGCCGGGGTCAAGGCCGACAGTCCAGGCACCGCCGTTCCGGTTCCACCACTCGCTGATGTCAGCCCTCGTTAATGTCTCGCTGGGCCGCTCGTTCGTCACTGAGACGAACGACACGTCAGCGTACTCGGGCTGCATCGCGTTTAGTATCCGGAGCTGGTCGTCACAGGGTGCACACCACGTAGCGAAGAGGTCGACTACCGTGACGGTTCCCGGCGTCGGCACGGCTGTTTCGCCTGCCGACGAGCCGCGTGCATCGAGCGTCTCAACGCGAACCGGAAGCTGGTCTGTGTCCCGCGGTTGGATACCCGATAACCCATTCTGGGCAACCCAGAGACTTCCGCCGGTGAGGCCGAGCCCGGTCATCGCCGCAACGACCTGCCGGCGGTTCACGCGGTTCTCACCGTTTCCAGGTCAGCAATGATTGTGCCTTCGTCCGGTGACTTCGAGCGGTAGGCACGCTCGACGTACCCATCAGCGTTGACCAGAAGCGTCAGTGCTGTGTGCGTGAACATATACATATCCATATCCTCGGGTTCAGTTCGCTGGAACATAACCCCGAACTGGTCCTGTATGACAGCCTTCGCCCGCTGCTTCGACGCCGGTCGAAGGAACTGCCAGCTTTCGCTGTCGGCATCGACGTTCATCTTGTCAGCGTACACTCCGAGCCGTTCTGCGGTATCACGGGCGGGGTCGAACGTCATCGGGAGGAACCGGACGCCAGCGGCGTAGCCGTTGTTCTGTGCGTGGCTCTGAATGTTTCGCTGCGTCGAGATGAGAACTGGACACACCGTCTGGCAGTGACTATAGAAGAACGTGAGGAGCGTCGGCGTTTCAATATCGCGCAGTCGAACCTCGCGGGATGCGGTCGGTGTGGCGACACGCACGTCGGGAATCTGTTCCCCCCATGCGGGATACGGAAGGTCGCTGCTCTCGAACTCCCGGTCGGGCTCTTCGAGGACGACGTTAGGATTCGAATCGCCGAAGCGACCACCGCCAAGACAGCCGGCGACTCCAACAATTGTTCCAACCGCACCCGTCGATTTGAGAAGCGTCCGTCGGCGCATACGCAGTACTTGTGCCCTCAAATATTTGGAGAATCTGGTGTGATTCTCGTAAACCGTCGTTCGACTGCTTTCGCGTGGTTTCTGACTGTGGGAATGAGCAAAACCACAGCACAGTGAAAGAGACAGTTTCCGGACCCGGTCAGACGCCGGTGAACTGAGGCGAGGCGCACATTGGCATTCTCATCACGTGTTACCGGGGCACTGTGTACCGCGTACTCTCCGGTGAGTTCCGCTCAAATCACGTCGCAGAGGAAGTCCGCCGTATCGTCGCTGACTGTATCGATGTTACTCGTGTCACACTCGATGACGGCGCGCTCGTTCCGGGCGGCGGTGCGGTGCCGACCGGCCTGGCAATGGATCTCTCCACGCTGTCCCGCAGGATATCGGACCGGACCCAGCTTGTCTTCGACGGGTTTAGCGCCGCGCTGGAAGCGATTCCGCGCACACTGGCCACGAACGCGGGCACGGACCCACTGGGTACGCTAACAGCGATAAAACAGCGACACTACAACGGATCGGGAACGGTCGGTGTCGGCCCCGATGGCCATCCCCGCGACATGATTGACGCGGGTATTCTGGAACCGTCCACGGTGTTCAGGAGTGCACTACAACGAGCAGTCGCCGTTGTGACGCAGATCCTTCGGGTCGACGACGTTGTGCGAACCAGCGCAGACGAGCGCACAGCGGACGGTGAACACGACCACGCCCACGCGGCGACGGGTGGCTATCCGTGGGCGGTGGGGCACTGAGGGCATGACAGGAGCGCGGACACCGACAGCTATCCAGCCGACCAGCTGCTGGATCAGGCTGTGTTACTCGTCTTCGTCCGCTGAAGGGCGTTCACGCTGGGCGACGAACACAGGCCCAAGAAATCGGTTTGCGACTTGATTGGCTGGCATCCCGAACACGAACGTCGCCAGCGACGGGTCGGTTTCACCCATCACGACCGTGTCAAACGAATTAGCTACGTCCACAATTGCGTCAAGGGGGTTCCGGTCGCGGTCGATCCGCGTCTCGATAGTCGAGGGGTCCATGCCGAATTCCGCCAGCCGGTCCGCCAGCCCGCCGAGCAGTGTCTGAATGTCGTCGTCCGTCGTGTCCTCATCGGCAACGTGATACAACGTCACGTCGGCGTCCATCTCTCCGAACACACTCGCGACGACACGGGCAAGGCGGTCAACCCCGATGGCCCCGCGGACTGGGACCAGCACGTCTTCGACCGGCCCCGTCGCGTTCGGAACGAGGACAGCCATGCAGTCGTGCTCAGCAATCATGCGGTCGATGGTCTTCTGGCCGTCGTGGGTGAACACGAGTCGCCGCTCGACGGTGGCTCCGGCTTCCTCAAACATCTCCTCGTAGTCATCAAGCCGTTCCGTGGCCCGGTCCTCGAACTGCATCCGCGCCTGTCCGGGAGCAGTCTGTTCCGGGATGACGTGATACCCCAGCAGGACCACGTGGGCGTGTGCGAGAAGTTCGGGGACACCCTCGGGGACCGATTCCCCTTCGAGCACGCGGAGCGGGACGAGTATCGATGGTCGGTCCGTCATAATCAGATGTCTCCTTTGAGTGTCACGTCCCCAGCGTAATAACGATACCAGAGATACGAGGCGAGCATGACCACGATGCCGATACCGATTGACGCGGGCTGCATGAAGACGATCAGTCCGAAACTCGCGAGTGCGCCCACGGCCGGGACCACCGGATAGCCCGGCACCTGATAGCTCGGCGAGTACCACTCCGGGTTCCGACGGCGCAACACGATCAGGGCGATACACATCAGCCCGTACATAATCAGGTGGAGGAACGAGGCGACTTCGGCGAGGAGTTCGACCCGGCCAGTCGCGATGAGGACGAGAATCGGGCCGCCAGCAGAGAGCAGTGCGACGTGTGGTGTGCCGTACCGGAGGTTGACCTCGCTTGCCTTTCTGGGGAGCAAGGCATCGCGGCTCAGAGCGTACACCGCCCGCGAGGCACTGAGAATCGACGCGTTCGCGCTCGAAAACGTCGCCAACAGACCGGCACCCAGAATCGCGACCGCCCCGGGCAACCCGAGGAACTCACGGGCGACTTCGACCATCGCAGTCTCTCCGAACTCCCCCAGGCGATCAGCACCGAACGCGCTGGTCGCGACGAAAATCGTGACAACGTAAAAGACAGTGACGATCAGGACCGAGCCGACCATCGCCAGCGGGAGGTTCCGACCCGGCTGTTTGATTTCACCCGCGACAGTTGCGACCTGAGCGAACCCCAGATACGACGTGAACACGAGGGCAGCGGTCGTCAACACTGGGATGTATCCTTTCGAGAAGAACTGCTCGGGCACGGTGCCGCCACCAAATACGCCCACAGCGTCGAGGACACCGTAGGAAAGGAAGCCCGTCAGCACTACGAGAAGGATACCGACCACCACGTTCTGAATCTTCGCGGTGTTTTCCGTGCCGCCGATACTCAATGCAGTCAGTGCGACCCCGAACAACAGCCCGATGCCGATGACCGGGCTGAACGGGAGCGCGACGTTGAGCTCGGCGAACACGGCGCTCGCGTAGTGACCGAGCCCGACCAAATAGAACGCCGAGGCGAACATCAGGCCCAGCCACAGCCCGAGGCCGACGATTGCGCCGTAGGCCGTCCCCATCCCCCGCGAGATGAAGTAGTATCCGCCACCGCTCCGGGGCATCGCCGTGGCGAGTTCGGAGGTCGGCAGCGCCACAAGCAACGCTATCAGGCCACCAATCGTAAAGGAGAGCGTGGCTGCGAGCCCAGCGTTGGCGGCCGCCAGCCCTGGAAACACGAAGATTCCGGCTCCGATCATCGTTCCGATTCCGATTGCCAGCCCGCCGACCAGCCCGATAGTCCGTTCGAGTTCGACGTCGTCGTCGTGAACGACTGCATCGTCGGTGACGGATTCCGGCTCCTCGGCAGGTGCCTCACCGGCGACGTTCTCTCCCCCCGGTTCGACATCGACAGGCTGATCAGTCATATGACAGTGATAGTTTCACCTGTCGAATAAAACCGCCGACGAAATGTGTGACTGATACCGCAGGCAACAGTAACCGGGCGGTTGACCCAGACCGGACCGCAGACGCCAGTGACAAATGAACAGGCCATTATGCCTGCATTCGAAGTGGTATGTAGAGTATCACTTTCAGGGTCTCGCTGCTTCTCGTCCTCGGCTTACTCGTCGCCGCGTTCGCCGGTCCATGCTTCGGCATCAGGTGTCAGCCCCATAATAGCTACTCCCGAGAGGGAGCGCTTCAATCACCAGTGGGCTGGCCAACCGACTCATCATCGGGGTCATGGGGGGGTATGCACTCGCCGAAAAGGGACTCGAATCGGGCGACCCAATCAAGCCCAAGGAACCGCTCAGTTCCACCGAGGAAGCCGAGACTCCCGACGGCGACTACCCTCACAGGCGTTCATATCGGTAGAGCAGTACAGCCCCGCAAACCACTCTGCCTTATCCTGATACCGGACCCCATGTCGCGTTCCCGATATCAGACGCTATCGGCAGTTTCCGATCCGTCGCTATCCCGCCGTGCAAGTACGATGCCGGCGATGAAACAGGCAGCTCCCAGCCCGTACAGGCCATAGCTCAGTGGTGCCGAAACGAGGAACCCTGCGACGATCAGTACTCCGAACGCGGCGTGCAGAATCGCAGTCTGATTCACAGCCAGTGTAGCGCGTTCAGAAGCAAAAATGACGCGGTACGGGGCTCGCTAACCGGGTCTACCTGACAGGAATCTGTATGGATCTATAGGATCAGAACGGCCCCCGCTCACATCTGACGTATCTCTCCGACACCCGTTCGAATTCCGTGGACGGTTCGCCGGTCACTAGTTGTCGCCGATTTGGCCGATTCAGGTCGGATGGAGTCGCACGATAGGTGCGTCCGACGAGTCGATTGCAGCGAGGACGGATCCGGTTTCGGGTTCGACCACCACGTCGCGGATGCGCCACCCGCGGTCGTCGAGGAGGGGCGTCGCTTCTTCGACCGTTCGCCCGTCGACGGTGAACCGGGCGAGGTATTGCGATGCCAGCCCGCCGACGAGCAAGTCGCCGGTCCACTCCGGGAAGGCGTCACCGGTGTAGAAAGTCGTCCCGCTGGGCGGGAACCCACCTGATCCGCAGTCCCACGAATAGACCGGTGCCACGACATCGTCCCGGTCCGCGTGGCTGACGCCGATAGGGTCGCCGCTGCCGTAGGTACAGCCCTCGTCGGCGACCGGCCAGCCGTAGTTGGCGCCCCGTTTGACGATGTTGATTTCGTCGCCGTCTTGCTCGCCGAACTCGGCCTGCCAAATGGCTCCCGTGTCGGGGTGGACGGTCATCCCCTGGGCGTTGCGGTGACCGTAGCTGAATATCGAATCGACCGCGTCCGGGTCGTCGGTGAACGGATTCGTCTCGGGAATCTCACCCGAGGGCGTCAGCCGAAGTGTGGTCCCGAGTTCGTTCGTCCGGTCCTGCGCGACGTGGTCGGGCCCGAAGTCCTTGAACTGTCTGTCGCCAACAGTCATGTACACCAACTCGTCCGGGCCGAACACGACGCGAGACCCGAAGTGTCCGTCTGAGTCGACAAACGGCTCTGCGACGTGCAGTTGTTCAAACGCCTCGAACTGCGCGTCAGCCACGTTCAGGCGACCACGGCCCAGATGTGTGGCCGACTCACCGCTGTCGTTGGCCTTCGAATATGTCAGATACACCCACGCCGGGTCCGGAAAGTCGGGATGGAGCGCCGTATCGAGCATCCCGCCCTGGCCGCTCGCGTACACCGACGGTGCGCCAGTGACAGGCGTGATTGTTCCGTCTCCAGAATCGACCAGCACCACGCGGCCGACGCGCTCTGTGACCAACAATTGCGAGCTATCAGGCAGCGAGGTGATGCTCCATGGGGATTCGAGCCCATCGACGACGGTTTCGACAGTCACAGCGGTCGCTGCATCGTCGGTCTGCCCGGAATCCGTGGCTGTATCGCCGTCCCCTTGCTGGTCGTCACTGGGAGCACTACAGCCCGCGAGTGTCCCTGCGACCGAGAGCCCGCTCGCAGCAAGGAAGGTCCGTCTGTCCATTGTGGCTAGGGATACGGTCTCAGGGCTGTTAACTGCGGTCCCAACTGCAGACAGTCCGTTGAATTCATGCGCTCTACGACCGAGCGTGTTTGACGGCATCCTCAGCGGTGTCGCCGACGTACTCGTAGAACTGTCCGCGCAAACTGTCGCTGTGCTGTGACATCTGTGTAATGACTGCAACATGGTCGCTTTCGACGGCAAAAACGATGTCAAGCTGTAGTCCGTAAAACTCACCGCGCAGTGTAAATTCGTTGTCCGGGTACAGGTCGTCGTGGTTCGGTGACGCGCGTCGGCACACGTAGCCGGTGTGTTCCCGCAGCACGGTCTTGAGTTGCTCCGGCGTGAGATATCGGTCAGCTTTCTCTGCAGCGGTATGGCTTACTTCAATCCGGTCGACGGTCATCAGATATCTATCCAGTAGGCAGCGACGGCTTATTTTGGCTCCCATCCGAAAGTTCCAGTCATTGGAGAGATATTCGTACGCCGACCGCCCGTTGGGCCTGTCGCGGCGAAGTGTCTTTTACCCGCCCGCAGCTACGCATCACTGATGGACCGTCACAATCAGCCAGCAGGTGATAGAGAGCGTCTGCCAGCGGAGACGCTCTCGCCGCTGGCGACGCGGGTCGACGAGCTCTTGGCCCTGTATCGATACGAACTCACCCCCGCTATCGATGCGATCAATGCTGCCGTCGCTGGCTACGGTGGCCTGTTCGACCCGGAGACCACTGCTGATGAAATACGGACCGCAATCGACGAGCTTATCGAATCTGGCCCGCCCCCGGCACAGCAGAGCGCGGCTACTTCCGCCGCGTCACAGGTAGTTCTCTATGTGGACGGCAGCGCGCACAGTAACGGACCGGCTGGAGCCGGTGCTGTGATTCAGGCTGATGAGACACCGATCGCCCGACTCGGGCGTCCGGTCGGCTCCCGGACGAACAACAACGTCGCCGAATACGCTGCCCTCCAGCTCGGGCTGCAAGCACTGGTGGCACGATGTGATCCGGAATCGGTCGAGATACGCATCGATTCGATGACCGTCATCAACCACATCTGGGGTAACAAGGAGAGCACCGTGAAAGCGACGCCGTACAGCACAGCGATCACTGACCACCTGTCGGCGCTGCCTGCCCACGAATGGACGCATCTGGCTGACAGTGATCCGAACCCGGCTGATGCACAGGCGACGGTCGGGGCCGACATCGCAGCCCTCGGTCCTGGGTGAGACAGGGGCCAGCGAGCCTGTCGTTCGCGTTGCTCAAGAAGTCAGTCACCAGTGACAGATTACTGTGTCGATGGCCGCTGTTCTGCTGTTTTTATTCCTTGAGCACGTGTTTTATGATAATGTATACCGATGGGCAGTTCGACTATGATGTGGCCGTGGTCGGCGGTGGGCCGGCCGGACTGACGAGCGCACTATACACCTCCCGACTGGGGATGGACACGGTTGTTATCAACCGTGGTGGGGGCCGCGCTGCGATGATGACCGACACCCACAACGTCATCGGCGTCACCGAGGACGTTTCGGGGAACGAGTTCCTGGAGACGGCACGCGAACAGGTGCAGGATTACGGCGGGACCTACGAGCGGGGCTTCGTGGAGTCGGTCGAGCCACTCGCCGACAGCGACGAGGACGGATTCACCGTAACGACGAGCGACGGCGAACTGGTGGTCAAGCGAGTTGTCCTGGCGACCGGGTTCGCCGACGAACGTCCGGACCCGCCGCTGCCGCGGACCGGGAAAGGGCTCCACTGGTGTCTCCACTGTGACGCGTTCATGTTCGTCGGCGAGCCGGTGTTCGTGATGGGGACCGGCGAAGCCGCGGCCCACGTCGCGATGATTATGCTGAACTACACCGACGACGTTGACATCCTGACTCGCGGCGAAACGCCGGAATGGAGCGACGAGACGCAGACGATGCTCGACAATCACCCAGTCGAAATCATCGAGACGGAGCTCTCTGGGAAGCAGACCGACGACGACGGCTGGCTATCAGCGTACGAATTCGAGGACGGAAGCGTTCGGGAGTACAAGGGTGGCTTCCCGATGCTGGGGTCGGACTACCACGCGGAACTGGCCGATGAACTGGGGCTCGATAGAAACGACGACGGGACTGTGGCCGTCGACGACCACGGCGAGACCAGTGTCTCCGGCGTCTACGCCGTCGGCGACCTGACGCCGGGCCACAACCAGATCCCGATCGCCATGGGCGAAGGCGCAGACGCGGGCATCGCGATCCACAAAGACCTCAGGAAGTACCCTCGTTCAGTCGACGACATTGAGTCCGAGGGTGCGGTTGAAGACGTGGACGTTCCCGCAGTCTCAGAAGAACTGTTCGCGACAGCGCTGACGCACGAGGGACACGCCGCCGGGCCACGCTCAGAGGCGACGCCAGAGGCCCGCGCTGACGACGACTGACGCGCCGTAGAATAGTTCAATCGGTGATGCGACGAGGGAATCGAGTATCGGCTCCGGGAAGCGACTTATTCGTCCTCGGTGTCGTGCTGTCGATAGGATTCGAGCAAGTCGTCAAGCAGTAAGCAGCGAGGGTCTGTCACGGGGTACGCAGTGTCGATGTACTCTTCTGCCGTCTCGATGTCCCCGCGAATCGCGAACTGCCGGACGCGCGCCGCGTTCTCGTAGAAGTTCTCGTTGATCTCCGGCGACATCTCGGCCCCGCTGGAAGCCGGCTGGTGCTGGAAGACCTCTTTCTGGAGTTCGTCAAAATCAACCATCTCGGGTTCGTAGTCCTCGATTTCCGAAAGGACGTACTCAACGGCGAACCGCTGAAACTCGGACTTGTTCGAGAAGACACCCTCCGCTACCATCTCCTCGACGCAGTCCATCACCGCTTCGGGAAACCGGACCGTTGATTTGACCACGTATTACTCATCAGACTGTCGACCCACATAAAATATACTCCCGCAGGGTCTGGCACACTGTGTCTTGGCTCTACTGAAATCCCATTTTTCAGATAGAAAATAGGATGGAATAGCCGGTCGGTAAAAGGTGCGTATTTTGCAGTTCAGGAACTGGTCGTGGGATCGACTGTCCCAGGGGCAGTCTCGCAACGTTCCCAGAACGTGTAGTCACCCCACACTTCGGCATCGGTAGTTGGATCACGAATGGCGAAACTGAGTTCTACACATCCCACAACCTGTTCGGACGACTCGCTCTGATAGGCGGATTTGAGGCTTTTAGCGATAATTTTTGCCCGCTGGGACCCGGAGACTGTGAGGTAATAATCGTACTGGAGCGGCTCCATAATTTCACTCGGCTGGAGGACAACTTCACCATCCCCTGCAGTCGGTCCTTGAGTTCCGATCTGTCCGGTATATAGCCCAACAGCCGTTCCTGTGTCATCCACCGCAGTCAGTTCAACCGGTAACTCCGTCTCGGAGAGATTGATGATCCGTACCATCCGAAGAATAACCGAAGGCGACTCATTTTGCTGGCTACATCCCGAAACAACCGGAGTCGTCAATATTGGAAGGAATTGGAGGTACTTTCTTCGACGAAGGACCATGGGCGACTCTTCTAGGTGTCAGATGATCCAATTAAAAGACTTGTTGATAGAATTGTCCCCTGTACTGGACGGCCGGAATACAAAACTAACACTTACCGCTGATTGCAACAGAGCCTGTGTCTTGAATTTCTGGCATAGTCCAAGAAGTGACGGGCTGTGTCAAAATGGTTGGAGGTTTGTAACGGCAACAAGCGGTGAATCTGGCGCTTACTGATAGAAGAGTTCTCCGCCGGCAACCGCTGAATAACCGACTGGCTCTGTTCCGAGTGGTCGATGTGATTCACAGATGGGTCGAGATGGAACACCAGTGCCGTTGTGAGAGAGAACGGTTACAGAACATACTTTTGCCGTGAAGACCTCCTAAAGCCTGACAATGGGTCGGCCAAACGTGTTACTCGTCGTTCTTGACTGCGTACGCGCGGCGAACACCTCGCTGTTAGGTCATCGGCGCAAGACCACACCCTTCCTCGAAGAATTCGGTCGTGAGGCGACGGTGTACACGCAGGCACGGACGACCGCGAGCTGGTCGCTGCCGGCCCATACAAGCCTGTTCACCGGTGTGCCGTCCGAGAGCCACGAACTCCAGATTACCGAGCGCCTGCAACCCGGCCAGACCATCTTTGATTTCCTTGATGAGGAAGGCTACGAGACCGGCGTATTCACCGAGAACCCGTATCTCACAGTTCACCCATCTGGGCTCAGTGACAGCTTCGAGACCGTCGTCACGGAACGGCCTGATTCGACGGACGTTGACGACCCGTCCGAGACCCGCAACGGTGTCGACGGGTTCTGGTACGCCGATAGGCTGACAGAGTGGATTGACGAGCAAACGGAGTCCTGGGCCGCGTGCCTCAATCTGATGGACGCGCATATGCCGTACGCGACTCGGGACGCCTACGACGAGTGGGGCGCGAACCTGTACTGGGGAATGCACGACGAACTCCCAATCAAGTGGGAGTGGAGCGTCTACGGGGAGCAACTCCCGGCTGGCGTCGGACAACTGCTCGAACCGCTGTACGACGGGGCGATTCGACAGACCGACGCCATTCTGGAGCAGGTCATCGGTGACCTGGAAGCACGCGGCGTTTTGGACGACACGCTCGTGGTCATCACGTCGGACCACGGTGATGGGTTCGGAGAGCCGCCACAGGCGGCCACAGAGCCACCGGCCGTCATGCACGGGATGGGGACACAGGAGGAACTGTTTCACGTCCCACTGGTCGTCCGAGGTCCGGGGCAGACCGAGGGACAGCGAATCGAGTCCCTGGCGACGCTGTCGCGGTTTCCCGACGCCGTGCTGGCTGCCTTCGACGGCGAAGCGGACGACTCCGGATGGTTCGTCGCACCGGACGGGCAGACGACTGCATATCAGGCACCACCGACCGGGCAGACGGCGGAGTACGCCGAGCAGTACACTGACGAACCGGACCGGTTCCGACAGCCGGCGTCGCTCGTGTACCGGGACGGACCCGGTGACACCGTCTACAAGCGCGCAGCGTGGGGCGAGGATGAGTACGAAGCGGTCGTGCGGGGCCGGCGGTCCGAGCCCAGCGACGGAACACCTATCGACCGCCCACCGTCGGACGTTGTCGCGGACTCCGCAGCGCAAAGTGAGACGCTCGAAATCACTCAACTCGCGTCCGGGGAGGACGAAATGGCAGAATACGATATCGATGGCTTCGACGACGTAGACCTCAAGTCGCGGTTGGAGCGACTCGGCTATCTCTAAGTCGGTGCCACGCAGGCCTGAACCGAGCATTGTCCGCCACAATCGTGGTACGGCTTCCGTGTTTGCGATGGCTGAACAGAATCGAAAGGGATGTTTGTGACAACTTGATTTGTACGAACGATGTATAGCGATATTCTCGTTCCAACGGATGGGAGTGCGTCAATGGAGCAGGTACTGGAACACACAATCGATATTGCCGACGGGCGGGATGTCACCGTCCACGCGCTGTATGTTGTCGACGACCGAGCGTTCCTGTCGATGGATGACGAGATGCAGGACGAGGTACTGGAGAACCTGCGAACGGAGGGCGAAGAGGCCACGTCGGCAGTCCGGGACACACTGGAACAGGAAGGAATCGAGGTTTCGACAGCTATCCAGCGGGGGAAGCCAGCAGACCGCATCGTATCGTACGTTACAGACGCCGACATCGACCTGATTACGATGGGAACGCAGGCAGACAAGTACGAAAAGAACATGCTCGGGAGTACAGCGCAGAAGGTCGTCACGAAGTCGTCCGTTCCGGTACTCACTGTTGACATTTCCGAGTCGGACTAGGAGCGTTTGTAGTCACACACTGGCCGCAAGCAGTTCTCCGTCGAAAGCGGTTGTTACGGGGTCGATGGACTGTTGTACGACTTGAGCAGGCCAGGACAATACCTCCAACTGCCGCTTAAAAGTTCCAACAGCCGCGATCGCTCTTAGACCGGACCCGCTGCCAATCGGCTGCACGAGCCACGGATACGCCTCGACGGTACTGACTGTAGCTCGGTCAGAACCGGACTCTGCGAGTTGATGCACTATCGGCGAAACTGGCCGAGCGCCACTGGGCGTGACTCCGGAACGGTTCGATACGCTCCTGTGTTGAGCACAGAGCTCAGTATCGGTAACAATCTAATACATATATAATTATCTATTGATATATTGATGTTGAATATTCTTATTCAGATGGTACTATTTATTGATGTTCTGGCGGGTAAGTCGTAACCCAGAAGTCCTGCGCATCCTTCGTCAAAACTGCTATGTCTACGACGTTGACCGTCGAAGGGATGAGTTGTGGTCACTGTGAGCAGACCGTCGAGGAGGCCATCGAGGCGCTCGCTGGTGTCCAAGGCGCAAAAGCCGACAAAGATGCCGGACAGGTGTCTGTCGACGGCGACGTCAGCACAGAGCAACTCATCAGCGTCGTGGAGGACGCGGGGTACGACGCAGAGACCTGAGACAGTCCCACCGCGAATACCGTTGTAGCTGTTGTCGACACAACTTCTTTAGCTACTGCTAGGTGGGGAATACCCATCTCAGGCAGTGTGAGGGAAGTCCCGCTCAGTCGAACAGCCCTTCTTCCCGAAAGCCGGCCATCAGATCGTCGACAAGGGCCGCAGCCGTCTCGTAGGGATAGTCCTGATACTCGGCGTATTCCGTGCCGAAATCCATCACCCCGACGCGGACATCCCCTGCTTCGAATGTCGTACTCGGGCCGTCCGGCAGCACTGGCACCAGTTCCATCGGTTCCTCGACGGGGTATTCGGCACTGGTGAAAACCGCCTCTAGTTCTGCTCTAAGCTGCTCAGCGGTGTCTTCTGTCATACTGGTGACTTGGTCGAGAGAGACAAAAGGCTTGTTCTGTGCCAACAGTCGTAGTCACGCATCACTCGGTATAGCCGAGGTCGCGGAGGTTTTTCAGGATCTCTTCGTCTTCGACGGCAGTATCGATGGCTTCGTCCACGATATCCTGTCGCTGTTGAACTACTTGCAGAAGCTGTCGCGCACTTCTGAGTTTGTATCGGACTTCGGGGTCGTCCACGTCTTCGAAAGCGCCCTCCAGCAGTTCGTCTATGGTTGCGAGTGTCGTTTCGGCCATAGAACCGCTATTGGGAGTGATTTACTAAGTTTTGCTGGATTTGCCTGCGAAGTGAGCCTCGAACAATAGTAGAGCAGGAGTCTCCAACACTGTTGCTCAGAATGTGTGTGAGTCTTCTGGACAACCGGAGGTTGAATTTTCTGCACGGTGGGATATCGCCTTAACATTTTTTATCGAGCTATCAGAACAGGCAGTCGATGCCCTCCACGTTGCGGCGGACATTCCTCGGAATGGTCGCCACCGGATCAGTCGCCGGTATCGCTGGCTGTTCGTCGTCGTGCCCTGACGACGGCGCACCAGACCCATCACATACAGTCGAACCGGATATCGACAGTTCCGGCTTCGAGACAGTGCCCGACGGCTCGTGGCCCTCGCCGCGGTTCGACGCGACGAACACGGGCTATGCGCCAGTCGGGATGGAAACCACGACACCATCGGTCAGATGGCGCGCAGATATTTCAACATCGTCTGGTGACGGTGAAACCACCGGTGCAAGCGCGGTGGTCGTCGCCGACGGAACTGTCGTGCTAACGACAGCGACCGGTGTCGTCGCCCTATCGCTCCGTGACGGCGAAGAACAGTGGCGGCGCGATCTCACACCGGCGACGGTTCCGTCAGTGGTCGACATTGGAGACGAACCAGCGCCACCGGTGATAGCTAACAGTCGCGTCTTTCTCACGACGACAGACGGTATCGCTGCATTCGAGGTTGCGGACGGAGCAGTTGCGTGGCGAAACACCGACACGGCCGGGGCAGGCGTTCCAGCGGTGACTGACGACGCCCTGTTCGTCCCCACGACTGACGGGGTAGCGAGATTTGCGACCGACGACGGACGCCGGCAGTGGACGGCGACCGCCGACGGGACGAGGCTGGCCGTAGCTGACGACACCGTCATTATTGCGGGCCAGGAGATAGTGGCGGTAGACGCCGCAACTGGCGAGGTCCAGTGGGAACACTCGGACCGACCTGAGGGCTATCCCGTCGTCTCTGATGGGACCGTCTATGTGAGCAACACGTACGGCGACCTGATAGGCCGGTCACTTACCGACGGGACCGAGCAGTGGCGTCTCGACGACAGACGATCACTCGAGTTCCCGGTCGTGACGCCCGATAGCGTGTATGCGATTGAGCGCCCGGGTGAGTCCGCCAGCGCGACGTTCGCCTTCGACCGCGTCGAAAACGGACCACCAGAGCCCCGGTGGTGCTCGGAAATCAATCTCGGTGGCGCGGTGACTGCCGCGGCTGATGACGCTGTGTTTACGTTCCAGTCTGATGATGGCCTCACCGCGTTCACCACGCGCCTCGGCGAGGCAGTATGGCAGTATCCGACCGAGTATCAGGCAGTCTCACTGGCGGTACTCGATGGCGGAATCGTGGGCGTGTCGCCGGACGGAACCGTCGTGGCCCTCGGAGGTGAGTGACCTACCATGTGGCGTCGCTCATATCGGCTCGCCGGTCCGCTGCTTGGGTTGAGTGCAGTCTGTCTGCTCATCACCGCAGTGCCGCTCGAACTTTGGCCGACACCGCGACCGGGTGATTCGTATGTGTTCAACCCACCGCCGTTTAGCGCAATTTGGGTGCAACGGACGCTCAGACCGGGACTCATCATAAGCGCGAATGCGCTGCTGTTAGTCGGGCTGGGCACAGTACTCAGGCGTGACAGCGCGTCGATGTCTCGCTTACAGCGCGTGTTCGCATTCAGTGCTCTCGTTGGGGCCGGAGCCTGCTTGCTCGGAACGCTGTTGTTCACAACAGCCGGGACAAACGATATCGGTAGAGAGCTCACCGCGTTCCTCATCTGGGCTCTTGCGATCCCACTCATTCTCCTGGGACTCGTCGGCTGGGGCACTGGCTACCTCCGGGCGGACAGCACTCGACTCGGTGCTGCACTCACTGTCCCACCGGTACTGGCTGTGGCATACATCGGTCTCTCGATGGCCGGCATTGATTTCTCACCCGTTGGCAGGCTACTGTTGATTATTCCGACGAGTGGCATGGCGCTGGTCGTCGGCTATGACCTATGGACCGACAACACGGTCGCCGATGATGGATAACGAAGTCCGCCACAGGCCACTCAAACGACTTACCCGAGTAATCCAGCCCGACCGGGGAGTATCTGTTCTGACTGGTCTGGCTGTCGGTCAAACACCGCGACGATTGAGGCGGTACCAGGCAAATGTGGCAGTATATACTCGCCTTCAGCGTGTTCGATAGTAACCGTCTCCGTTCCGAGCAGTGAATCAAGCGGCGTTTTCTCAACGCGGAGGCTGCGTTCCTCCCATGACTCGATGCGCCAGAGTGCCGTGCCAAACAGACGGTCATATGCGACGAGCACACCAGCGTCAGCGTCGATTCGGTATTCGATTGTTCCGTATCGCAATAGCTGATCGAGACACAGCAGGAAAACCGGGATGCTAACGCTTGCGACAACGATCACGGCGACGATATCCCAGGCACTGCCGATTGCAAACAGGACCGCAACAAGCAGCCCCATACCACCGATAAACAGGCTGCCTGGGTGATATGGGAATCGGAGGAGGCCGCCGATGACTCGGCCCCAGCGAACCGGGCGAACGCACTCATGTGCATCAGCGAGCGTCCTGTCGATAGATCGTGCCTTCGGCGGGGCCGTTTGCCAGCCGTATTCCTGATCGTACGACTTGAAATAGACGGCAAGACGGTCGCTGTAGACGCCCAGGAGGTCAGACGTGAATTTGAAGCAGACGACCATGAGTACCAGCGGCAGTCCAACAACAGTCGGGTCGAGACTGCCGAGTTCTGCTTCAGGCCCCTCCGTAGCTGCTGTTATCAGTGTCAGCGTGAGTATGCCGCCGAAAAAGACGGTTACTATCCGGGGTAACAGGCCACGAAACGCCGTCGTCGAGTTATGTTTCCGATATGCGCCGTTGTAGAAGTAATTCCGTACCGTAGTGATGCCCGTCAGAACGAAAATTCCGACAGTTGCCAGCAGCACACCAGTTACCGTCTCCGTGCCGGGTTCCGGCAGCGGGCCGATCAGCAAGGCCCCAGTAAACAACCAGACGGCAGCCAAGATTAGGACAGTAATTGGGAGTACGAGCAGTGTCGTGAGATAGACTCGCAGATCGGTTCGCGGGATAGCGAGGGAGAACTGCCGTTGTGCCAGCGGTCCGATAAGCAAGGTTCCAGTTTCGATCTCCGGCGGGCGACCGGCGAACACTGCCCGGACGAGTGCCCAGACCGAGTCGACGCCAAGCTCAAACCAATAGAGAAACAGCAATGCAGCCGCACTCCAGTCGAGAAACGCAACACCGACGATCGGAAGCGAATTCGAAACGATAGTGCCGAGTAGTTCCGTCCGACGGCTATCCTCTGTATGGAGAATCCGTCCGGGGGAGGGCATTATTCTATGGTGATAGCTAGTGACGTATGAACGAACTGATTGCACAGCCGACTGCGCCAAACAACAGGGCAAGAGTCGGCACACAACTTCGGCTCATGCGAGGATAGTTCTGGGAGACAAAGGCAGACAGGTCGCGGTCCGAACTGGCCACTGACACTACCTACGGCCCTCCCAATCCAACGATATATGCGTCGAGAACCCCTAGTGGGTACATGGCTCGTTTTAGTTCGGTTCTCATCTACGACGGCGAATGCCCGTACTGCTCGGTGGCTGCGAAAGCTCTGGAGCAGGTCGACGATATCGGCGCGATCTCGTGGTACGATGAGTCGGCCCAGTCGTTTCTGACGGCCCAGTTCGAGGAGCCACCGTTTGCGATGGTGCTGGTCGATCGGCCGACAAAGCAGGTGTACGCGGGGCGGGCAGCCGCCGAAGAACTCGCCGGCCGCGCCGGGCTCCCCGATCTCGTCGGCTCCCTCGTCAGGGAAAACTACGAGAAAATCGCGCATGTCGTTGGCCTGGCGAGTGGGCGCGGCAGAGAGCCGGATGATGTCCACGAGCGCTACGTGCTGGCAGACGACGCGAAAGACCACTTCGAAAAGCTTGCCAGAAACGCTGTTGATCGGGATATACGCACCGACGCATAGCCGTGTGCTCACAGCCCAGCGTTCTGTGAAGCAGTCGTGCCCAGACGACAGCAGGAAGGTTCGACTCTGCTTTACTCACAGGCTTCCCTTGCGGCGGTTGTGAGCCGCCAGCGGCGAACGCCTCTGTGTGTGTTGAACCCGACTAATCCCTTCAACGCGAGTTGTTGGAGGTGTGTCGTGACATACGGTTTCGGGGCCGACAGACGTGCAGAGATGTGTGCTGTCGGGACCGCCGTCGCCTCACAGTCTTCAAGGACCGCCAGAACTTCGTCGTTTGTCAGTGGGTCGATCGCCATACCGCCTGTTCGGACTGACAGGTAACAAAGTCTTGTACTCAGGTAGCAAATGACAGGGGTAGTGTTGGTCGTTATCTGTTATAGTGGTGGCCTGCGCTCCCCCGGGTCGTTAATCAAGACTCGAATTCCGAGGTTCTGGGAATCCTATCATAGCTTAATCCAGTATCAAGAACATATTTTAGCTATGAGTTCAGATTACCAACCCTTGTTGGGCGCGGAATTGGAAGAATCGGTCATTGATGAGGTACTAACTGAGAGAGGTGTTGGTGTGCTGTCGATGGCCGCTGAGGGAGTGCCATACGGCGTGCCGCTATCCTTCGGGTACGACGGAGAGGACACCCTGTATTTCGTGTTTTTGGGCGCAACCACCGAACTCCGGAAAGAAAGTTACGCGGAACAGACGGATGTCGCGAGTTTTACCACCTTCGATATTGGTCAAGATGGTGCATGGCGGAGTGTGATTGTCTCCGGACCGCTCAACCGCATCGAAATCGACGAATGGGACAGCGCACGTGAGTCACTCGCTGATAACGCGTACCAGTCAAACCTTCTCTCTGAGTACGAACTGCAGGAGAATCCTAACGTGTGGTCACTGAAAGCCCAGGAACGGTCAGGCCGCGCTGTCGGACAGCAGTGATTGTGTGTCTTTTTTAGCCCTGTGCTGACGGGCCATGCTGTAGTTAACGCTGCCGTGGACATGAACGAGTCGCCATGTGGGCACGAACGCGGGGGTTTCACAGCAAGCTAACTCCACGAGTTCTGCAAAACGTCATATGATTGTTTTAATCGCTCGGTATATGATGGCTGGTTCCACTGTTCCCAGCTGTACGTGGCTGTGTCCACTGTCGTACCGTTGCGTCCGGGGAGAGCGTCTATGAGATTTGTTGTGCCATCGATAGTCTGCGCCTGTCGTCCATCTGTGGTCGGACGATACGTTGCAGCGCCAACTGTCACTGTCTCGAAAGACGTTGTTTCAAGACCGTCGGACCAGTCCGATGCGATTCGCTGTTTGGTTGACGGATCAGCAACGTTGAGTAGAATCCAGGGCAGTCGCACCTCGACTGTTCGGTCTACTGGACTGACGTGGACATCGGTGAGCGAATTGTAATTGGGCGATGATGGGTCCCCGTTCCCGTAGGTGAGCTGGCCCGTTTCGACGGCCTCAAATGGAACGGCATCGCCTGTCGCTGGGACGGTGTATCCACGATTGATAGGCTCGCGTACGGGAACGAACCCCGCCGTTCCGTCACGATATTCCTGCAGTGGTACGCCCGCCTGAGAACCGAATTCGCGGGCGAACGCGTCGAACGACGACTGGACCAGCAGACGGGATGTCGCTGGTCCACGCAGGTGAACGACAAAGTCAGCAGCGGCTGTCGCACCCGTATTGAGTGGGAGAGGCGTCTCTTGCCCACGTAGTCCAACTGTCAGGATGATGTTCACCCGACTCCAGTCCATCGGGTCAGCTACGTCACCGAGCGTTACTCGCATCTCTAATCCTTCCAGACTGTGTGAGATGCGAAGCTCCTCGAGTTGGTGATCGGCTGGAACGTCGGCTGCTGTTTGTGGCTTGATGACAGTGGCGTCGTCCCAGTCTGAGCTGTTGCCGGACAGGGAAACCGCATTCTCCGGCTCAAACGCCAACAATCCGAATCGCTGTTCGGGAGTCTCAATGTTTGACCAGTACGGACGGCGACCGGGGACCGAGCGGGCATCGAGATTCCACGTCCGCTTGAACCACTCGTCTTGCCACGCGAACGCAACGCCGCCTGCGGTGCCTGCTTTGACGATGTCCTCGTACATCGCCGCAACGATCTCGCCTTGGGACTGCTCAGTATGTTGGCCCTGATGACGCCCATGTACGTCACGGTGTGCGATACCCCGTGAACTCGGTACTCCGAACTCAGCGATGAGGAGTGGATGGGTTGTCACACTGACTAGGTCATTGAGGTAGCCGGCGTAGCTATTGGGCTCACCACGGTGGTCAATAAAGTCGACGTAGTCCGGTGTTTCATTGAGCAGGTCGGGATAGTACGGGTAGACGTGGTAGGCCGCAAACGTGCCCGGATCGAACGCATCAGTTGTGGTTACAGTATCCGGGTCAATCGTGACTGAATCTTCGTCGACAAATGGCTCATACGGATGCTCCAGCGGATCAGTCGTCACCCAGTTGACGAACCCGACAGGGGCTTGCCAGTCATGGTTGGTTGTTTCGTGAGCGACAGTACCGTCTAACCGCTCCGCAAGCCACCGCTCGAAGGCACTCCCATCACTTTGTACGTACGACCCGCTGTACGTCCCAGCGTCGTTGGCTTGGTTCGTTGCCTCAACGACGGATGGTGGCCACTCGATACCGAATAAATACCCCAGAAGCCACTCGTGAACATCAGTATCGTAGACACCACCAGCATGCCCGGGTCGGTCCGGAAGAGTCGTGTCACCGTGGACAGCGTCCACGGTACGCTGTAGCTCCTGATCGACTGTGTCTGAGATGCTGGTTGCATCGCCTGCGGTGACTAGTGGCTCGTGTGGTACCCACGTTCCCTGCAAGAGGTACAGCGGATCGGTTGCATCCGCGTTGTACGCTGCAAGGGCGTGATAGAACTCGGGAGGATGAATCGTATACGTTCGTATCACATTGGCGATAGCGCCGATATCCGCTATCCAGCGGTCGTATTCGTCCCGTGTAATGGCTGCCGACCCTGGGAAATAGCCGGGCTTTGCCATACCAATGTTCAGGCCACGAACGGTCAGCGGTTCATACCCGTCGTCAGTGAGTCGCTCAAACCCTTTCCGACGGACCTGAAACATCGGTTGATTACCGTTCTCGCTTAAACACCCCGCAACACCAGCAGCCCCAGTCACACCGACAGATGCGAGAAAGCGGCGACGTTCCATAGATAGCATATGGTTCTGTATCTGATTACTCTATTGCTCTCTAATGGATAGTAATTACTAGCCACTGATATATTATTAGACGGACTTTTGACTCTGCATATATTAGCGACAACAACAAATGGGTGATGAAATACTCGTAGTTGATGACGATGAAACACTTCGGCAGTTGCTCACCCACCGATTGGAGAGTGCGGGATACGCTGTCCGCGTCTGTGAGGACGGACAGGCCGCGGCCGATCTGCTTGATACGGGGTATGAACCAGCACTGGTTATTTGTGATGTGATGATGCCGCGTCTCGACGGGACCCGACTACTACGGATGATCCGGGGTGGTGAGTTGGCAGTGCGTTCGGACTTACCCATTGTCATGCTCACATCTCGTGGGCAGGAAGAGCACGTACTGGAGGGGTTTGACTCCGGCGCGGATGATTATGTCACCAAGCCGTTTCGTGCGCAAGAGCTACTAGCTCGGGTTCGAAGATATGCGACAGCGTGAACAGGAGTACCGGTGATGCAGGGTGCTGTGGCGGTAGGTGAGTATTCCGTACCCATCAGTGTCATCCTCGCTGTTATAGGACTCCTCGTTGGAATCGGACTCATAGTCTCGCTTGCACTCACAATGGGGCTGTCGAGCTACCGGTATCTCAAGGCCACACAGCGGAGTCGTGTGCGCTCGGACGTACAAGACGAGCTACTCAGCAGAGCCTTTGCACCAGAATCAAAGTGGGACGAATGGGTCCCTACTCTTTCGAAGACAGAACGGAGCGTCGCGACGGAACTTCTAGCAGAGTATCTTCGTGAGCTTGACGGGAGCGAAGCCGACTCGCTCAAGCAGCTCGGTGCCGCGTTGGGCATCCCAGATGACGCCCGGTCTGATTTAGAACGTGGTCATACGTTCGTTCGATTACAGGCATTAACGTGGCTCATCAGACTAGATGATCCAGACCCGTATCATGCGGCATCTTACGAGCCAACGACACAGGCCGAGCGAGCGGCCGTTGCGCGTCTGCTCTTTCAGACCGGACAGTTGGATTCCCCCGCAGAGGGCGTCGAGTTACTGCTAGATGGGGCGACAACGGAGTTCAGTGTCTTTGGTCAAGATACGCTGTATCGGCTTGCACGGGAGGCCCCCGATACGATGTTTGCACTTGCAGCAAACCGGTACGAGGCGTGGTCAGATGCACTGTTGGCGCAAGTGTTACTCGTTCACGGACAACTCGGAACCGGCATTCGCACAGCAGATGTATCTTGGTTGACATCCAATTTGGAGGCTGATGACGAGGGTGTACGAGCGGCCGCAGCAAGTGCACTTGGCAGTTTCGGCTGGCGACCGGAGCTTCGAGATTCACGGTTTCTGGCCCGGGCCACGGCTGATTCCTCGCCGCGTGTTCGGGGTGCTGTCTACGAGATGCTGGGTTCATGGGGCGATCAAGAGGCAGTGACAATCCTTCTCTATGCGCTTGTTTCCGAAGAGGATCCACGGGCGTTAGTCCGTGGAACGAACGCACTGGTGCGACGACAGGATCAAATCGGTCGTAGTGGACCAGCTATTCTCGGCGCTGCCTGGGAATGGAGCAGTGAACACGTATCATACGATAGTGTCGCCCGGGGCCACACCCGGGCCACCCAGGGATAACTAATGCATTCAACGACTCATCTGGCCGTCTCAGTGTTTGGCGCAATTGGGCTGTTCATTCTTGCCTACTATCTCGTAGTAAACGGCTATTATCTCTGTCTCCATATTCTGGCTCTGTTCGAGTTGCGCGACGACGTGCGTGAAGCAAACTGGGATGAGCCGTTCAGGCGGTTTGCCAGCCCGTTTTATCCAGGGATTGCGCTTGTCGTTCCAGCCTACAACGAGGCAGCGACGATTGAAGAGAGTGTCCAGTCGATGCTGTCGCTGAACTACCCAGAACTCGAGGTTGTCGTCGTCAACGATGGGTCAACTGATGAGACGCTTGAGAGATTGATCGAACGGTTTGAACTCGAAGAAATCGAGGCAGCCGTGCCATTCGAAGTGCCCAGCGAAGAGATACACGGGACATACCGGTCAACCCGATACGAGGAGCTATTGGTTGTTGACAAGGCAAACGGGGGCAAGAGTGACGCACTCAATGCCGGTATCTGGCTGACAGAGATGGCGCTGTTCTGTGCGGTCGATTCGGATACGATTATCGACAGAGATGCATTATTGCAGATCGTCAAACCGTTTCTCAAGCGGCCGGGGACGACAGTGGCGACAGGCGGCGTCATCAGAGTAGCAAACGAATGTATTGTCAAGGATGGCCTCGTCAAAGAGGTGAAGCTTCCGAAGACTGGGCTCCCAGGACTACAGGTAATGGAGTATCTCCGTGCGTTCTACTCCGGTCGACTCGGACTCAATCGGCTCAAAGGATTAATTCTCATCTCGGGTGCGTTCGGGCTCTTCCGAACCGACGTTGTCCGCGAGATCGGTGGCTATCGCCATGACACGATTACAGAAGACTTCGACATCATCGTTCGCCTTCACCGGTATCTGACCGACGAAGGACGGGAATACACTGTTGATTTTGTGCCCGAGCCAGTCGCCTGGACGGAAGTTCCAAGCAATAGACGCATGCTCGGCCGCCAGCGCCGTCGCTGGTTCCGTGGAATGGTTGAGACGGTTGTCACGAATCGAGGAATGCTATTCAACCCATCGTACGGCCGCGTCGGAACAGTCATTCTTCCGTTCTTTGTCGCAGCGGAGGTGTTTGGTCCACTTATCGAGGGGCTAGGCTACATTATTCTCCCGCTTGCGTGGTACTTTGGGGTGTTGAGCATCGAATTTGTCATTGTTTTCTTTTTGCTTACGACTGGGTTTGGTATCTTCCTGTCATGGTTCGGCGTGTTCAGCGAAGTCTGGAGTTTCAACCGATATGAAGACCCACGGCAGATAGGACGATTACTGTGGTACGGCGTGCTGGAGAACTTTGGTTACCGACAGTGGAAGACTATCGTGGCCTGGCAGGGGCTTCTTGAGTATTTCCGCGGGGTAGATAGCTGGGGCGTCATGGAGCGAGGCGGGTTCAGCGTTGAAAACCATGAAGATAGCTGAGAAATATATGTAATCAAATGGCTATGTCAGCCGATGCTGACGATTACTTTCGAGACCTGTATGAACTCGGCACAGATCGCTCATTGGCATTAGATGAAAAAATCGAGCAGGCGATAACAATCGGACGTGATCGACTGGGGCTGGCCTACGGAGTGCTCTCATACACAGCTGAAGGCGAGTATAGTGTCGTTGGGTCAACTGTTGAGACGGGCGACTACGCAGTCGGGACAGTCCACAATCTTGACGAAACGTGGTGCCGGCACGTTGTCAAGGACCGCGAAATGCTCATTGTATCTGATGCGGACGCCTCGAAATATGCTGATGATATCGCTGTAGAGGCCACTGGGTTGCAGTGTTATATCGGTGCCCCAATACTGGTCGACGGTGAAGCATATGGAACGCTCTGTTACTCTGATGATACCCCTCGGGAGCGCGATTTTGGAGACCAGGAACAACGGTTCGTCGAGCTATTGACGCAGTGGATTAGCTACGAAATAGAGCGGCACAAACACTACCAGACCGTCGAAGCGCAAAATGAGCGACTCAACGAGTTCGCTGGGGTGCTTGCACACGATATTCGGAACCCACTGACGGCCGCGATCGGATACACAGAATATGCCTTGGAATCCGCGCCGGACGCAGTTGCGACGCACTTACACACAGTGCTTGACTCTTTAGACCGGATTGAGACACTCATTACAAATACACTCTCACTGGCCCGCGACGGTGCAGATGTCGGAGAGCGAGAGCCGGTCGATATCGCGGCGATTGCACGTGACGCATGGGATATCGTTTCGCCGCCGAACGCCACATTGACCATCTCTGATAGTCGCACGATTATGGCTGACAGGTCGCGTCTCCAGCAATTATTCGAGAACCTGTTCCGTAATGTCAAAGAGCACTGTGGCAAGGATGTGACAGTCACGGTCCGGGGCACAGAGACCGGATTTGAAGTCAGTAATGACGGGCCTGAACTACCGGAGCCGATAGCAAAGTCGGTGTTTGGTGGCTCGTTCGGCCAAAATCGAGTCGGCCTTGGCCTCCTAATCGTAGAGCGAGTCGTTTCTGGGCATGGCTGGGAGGGCGACGTAGAAACGACTCCCGAAGAAACCAAATTCATATTCTCGGACATTGGGACGGCCACGAAAGCTGGCAAGACAGTCTGACCCCACATGATTCGTCCATCGGTACGGGTACAAAGTGTAGCGTCGCCAGACTAGACATATTTTGGTTGATTTCTCACATACAAGACGGTATCGCGGCACATTCATCCAAGACTGTGGCTATTTTTCTCACTTAATTACACCACTAATCGGATATTCTCCCCAAATATTAAAATACTTGACTACAATACTACGCTACATGAAAAAGCGGTTGCGAAAAGCCCTGGATACAATACCTGTCCCACGGGAGAAGCCCAGCGCAGGCCTTGACGCGTGCACAGAATGTGGCGGGCCCTCGCTACCCGGCGCTGGCCGCTGCACTGACTGTGTAGAAAGCTAACATCGGGTTACTGGCCCGACAGGACGAAAATCAGTACAAAGGGCAATCTAACGGTGGACCCGGACCCGCTGATGGGTAATCGTGTGCAGGGTTCGGCAGGTATTTGGGTCAAGACAGACAACTGACATCAATGTCTTCTCGCAGGTCAGTGTGTCTTGAGGAACTGGCATGGCCAGAAATTGAGTCTGCACTCGAAAACGGAACACGGACAGTGATCATAGCTGTCGGTTCAATCGAACAACACGGCCCACACCTGCCGCTGAATATGGATACACTAGATGGGGATGAACTCTCGCGCCGAATGGCGGTCGAGATGGGTGATGCTCTTGCCGCCCCCACGATCCGCCCCGGATGCTCGGGACATCACATGGAGTTCCCCGGAACGATAACCGTTCCACCCGAGACATTGATGGATGTCATCCGATCGTACTGCAGGTCACTCGATACCCACGGCTTCGAACACATCGTGCTTGTCCCGACCCACGGTGGGAACTTCGGGCCGGTCAAAACCGTGGCACCAGACATCGCACGTGACCTCGAAGCCGCAGTAATTCCGCTCGCTGACCTCGATGAACACAAGCAATTGCTGAATGAGGGACTCAGCAAGGCCGGTATCGAGTACGAGCAGGATGTTATTCACGCCGGGGCCGCCGAAACAGCGATTGTACTAGCTATCGATGAGGGACTCATCAGGACGGAGGCTATCGAATCCGGGCCTGAAGGTGACATTTCGCCGGCTCGGTTGCTAAGCGAAGGGTTCAAATCAATCACAGAAAACGGTGTCCTCGGTGACCCGACAGCGGCAACCACCGAGGCAGGTGAAGCGATCATCGAAAATGTTGTCGAGGCGAACGTCAAGCAGGTCACGGCCGAACGTAGTGCGACCTAACCGAAGGCGTAGGCGTGCGTCTGCCTTGCCAGCCAATGACTGAGGCGAGAAGTGTTGCAGCGGGAGCGAAGCTGTCTGAGGTGTGAGCCAGAACACGGCTCAAAACGATAGGTTTCGCGTTATTGACAGTTCGCCCACAGCGCTTGGCTGTGTCGTCACTCGTCGGTCTCGCGGCGAATGATGGCTGTCGCCTCGTATGAAATAACCAGTTCGTCGTCCTGATTCAGACCTTCGTAGCGGGCGGTGAGGTATCCCCGACTCGGATCACTGTCAGAGGGGCGTTTGTCGATGATTTCGGTTCGTAATCGTAGCGTCTCACCGGGCTGAAGTGGCTGGTGCCAGCGGAGATTGTCGACGCCGACGCCAGCCTGTGTTGCCATGTCCTCGCTGGTCTCGACGTTGAGACGCATACAGATCGCGGCGGTCTGCCACCCAGAGGCGACTAGCCCGCCAAAGACTGAGTCCTTCGCTGCCTCCTCGTCGGTGTGGAACGGTTGCGGGTCGTACTTCTCAGCAAATTCGACAATCTCGGATTTCGACACGGTGTATCCGTCCGACTGGCGCACGTCGCCGACTGCGACATCCTCGTAAAATTGCATATAATTATGATAATGATGGACAGATAAAAATCCGACGTGGTACGACCGCCGCCAGAGTGAGTGGCCACAGCCGCAGAGCCGGCATCAGGCACATGGACAATACTGGTTAGAGAACTGTGTCCAACCCATACCAACGTCGTGCGGGACGCTGAGATCTCACGGTTCCAAGCCTCTTCCGGGGAAAGCCGATGTTGCTGCGGAAACTACGGGGACCAACCTCCGAGATCCGAAAGACTGTCTTGCAGCCAGCGGCGCTGCAGACGACAAGAGAGAGCAGTTACAGGGTGAGATTGCAGAACTCGAAGCCCGTATCGAGGAGCTACCCACATTTACTCGGAGCCTTCCATCACACCACATCAGCAACTGCGTCCCACAATATGGCTCTTATCGGGCTGCTACCGTCGTTGGAGCTGCCAGTTATTCCGGGGGTCAGAACTGTTCGTGACACGGACAACGCCATCTCTACGAAGTTGGTCAACCGTCTGATCAAACTCCGCCATGGAGAACTGAGTCTCCGCCTTCTCTAACTGGTCAAGCACGTACATCACAGACGCCATTTCATTTCCCTGTGCTTCCAGTATCTTGAGAATCTGCTTCGCTAAGTTAGACATGAATAAGTAGCAATCGCCGAGTAGTGGTTGTTCGCATATATGTGAGTTGGATACTGCTGATGTGTATTCTCGCTATTTATTCTTAAGATATATATTTCAGCTATAACATAGACACGATGTCGACATGCCCTCCAACAGTCGGACACTCCTCTCGGCGACCAGTGAAGAGTGGCGCTTAGCACGCGAAGACCTCCACATCAGAAACGCCACCGACGCCAAGCATGACATCCACATAGAAATATACGACGACGAGGACTGGTGTCATACAGCACACTATCACCTTCTGGCAGGTCAGTCGGGTTGTTCGGTCAGTTTGTTACAGGATGGCATTTACAAGGTTAAGGCCGTTCTCGACGGACAGCACGAGTCAGTCGCTGCCGTCACAGTCTCTGATGAGCCTGAACAGACAATCTTCATCCACATTCAAAACGACAGGGTCACCATTGAACAGGGAGTGACTCCCTCACGTCCCTGAACCGACGTGTCGCCTTGCCCTGCTTGAGACCTTCCCTGCTGAAGCGCGAGGATTCCCACGTTGGGAGAGTAGGATTCAGCGGACGACCTGTTCTCGCAGGCATACTCTGCCAGTAGATTTGTCTAACAGGCGTGGAAACCCCAATGTGTCGGCTTTATTTCCGCCGTGAATAGTGCGGCTTTCGGCTCGAATTATCGTAAGCAAGATTGAGTGAGAAGGGGTAAGCTCATCTTTAACACCCATCCGAACAAAATAACAAATTGAATGAGCCCTGCATCTACATCGAACAGGTCCCCCGAATCTGCCGATCCTGTGTCGGGCTATCGCGACAGGCTCAGGTCGGCTTATCACGACTATATCGGCGAGCCAGCTAAAGAGCGAGACATCTACGTCGGATTTGGCCTCTTCTTCGCTGGAGTCACCCTGGCCGTTGTCGGATTCGGCCTCTTTTTGTACAGTAACGCTCTGGAATCCGGGAGTACGCTGTACTGGCAGATCCGAGAGGTCGCACTCGTCGTCGGGTTCATTGGACTGCCCTCCGTGCTATTGAGCGTCGTCGTGCTCCTCCCAGTGGGTTTGAAGACCCGAGTTATCAGCGCCGCTGGCGCAGTGTTCTGTCTTGCTGCAACTGTGATTCTGGTTGACGTTTTTCCGTACGGGTGGACGACCAGTGAGGGAATCAACGGGAGCGTCTGGACGATCAGCGTCTACGCTACTGGCCTAGTTACACTTGTAGCTTCGACAGGAGCGGCACTGGTCGCACATTACCTCGAGCGAGCGACAACGCCAGCTGAGTCAGCCGAGCCGGTTGAGTCGGCCGAGAGTGAGTCAGAGTCAGTCAGCAAAGCAGACGTAGACAGCGACATAAAGCAAGCGATGGAAGGGGCGGAGCTATCCTGGGGCGGCGTCGAACAACAGCCAAAGACCAAGCGGCTGAATCTGGATATGCCGGACACAGACTCCGACCTCGACCAGACGGCCATCGAGAATTCCGAGGCGACCACGACACGGGCCGACAGCGACGATGTTGACGACGCAGTAGATGGCCTCAGGCAGTTGCAGGGTGGCCAATCAAAGACGGATCGAAGCACTGGAACCGAAGAGCAGGTCAACGCCCTTACCGAGTTCCGGAATGAGCAGGCCGAAGACGATGATGTAGAGACTGGTGTCGAAGAGCAGAAGGGTCTTATGAGCCGCCTTCGGTCATTGTTTTTCGAGTAAACAGTCTGATTGGTCCGTATACCGTCTACTGTGGCGGTTTTGTTGGGTTGGTTTTACCATGTTAGTATATCCTTACACTTCTTTCGCTCCACAGTTGGTACGTAAGTTGTAATTTGTTCTATATTATAGGCTAGTTTTTTCAACTTGGTAGGAGGAATACAACTGTATGCCTCAAGGTCTCGATGTCGGTACGATGAACCTCCTGTCTGCACGTCAAGATGGTAACGAAACAGTATTCGTGCAGCAACGGAACTCCTTCGTTGAAATTGACTACAGCGATATGGCCGAACAAATGCTGTCGAGAAGTGACGTTCTCCACATCCGCAAGGATGATCGGGTCTATATTGTTGGCGATGACGCCCTGAATTTCGCGAACATCTTCAGCGAGGAGACGCGCCGACCGATGCAGGCCGGGATTCTCTCAAGCGACGAGCAATCAGCAATTCCGATGATTAAGCTCATCACTGAACAGGTGGTTGGACAACCGGAGTACCCGAATGAGCGGCTGTTTTTCTCGGTTCCTGCAGACCCCATCGACGCCGATGTGTCGACGCTGTATCATCAAAAGACGGTTGAGTCACTCCTTACTGATATGGGATACAGCCCAGAGCCGATCAATGAGGGGATGGCCGTCATCTACTCGGAGCTCGCAAATCGTGAGTTCACTGGCCTCGGAATCAGCTTTGGCGCTGGGATGACCAACGTTTGTCTGTCGTACTATGCAGTCCCCGTAATGAAGTTCTCTATCGCACGCGGTGGTGACTGGATCGACGAGCAAGCTGCACAGGCGACCGGCACGCCCGTAGATAAGGTTACCTCGGTCAAGGAAGAAGACTTCGCACTCAACTTTGAGACGGATGTCGGTGGTATTGAGGGTGCGCTGAGCATCTATTACGACAATCTCCTCGACTATGTTATCGAAAACATCATCAGTGAAGTTGATGAGGAAGATGTCGAGGAAGGATTGGATGTCCCGGTCGTTGTGACTGGTGGGACATCGAGTCCTGATGGCTTTGAAGAGTTGTTCGCCGAGCGGATCAATGACTCCGAGATACCATTCTCGATCAGCGATGTCCGCCAGGCCGAGAATCCACTGTATAGCGTTGCACAGGGAGCACTCGTCGCAGCGCGGTCGGAAGAAGAGCGCGAAGGGCAAACCGAGCAGACCGAAGAATCTGACACCTCCGCTGAGTAACGGTTACTCCCGCATCGACGCGCTGCTCGCCGACATCAGCCAAGATCTGTGCTTGGTCCTCGTTCCAGATAACACAACCGACGGTGGGCGTTACTCAGTTTCGTCGCCGTTTTCGTCGGCTTCAGTGTCCGCCTTTTGACTGTCCACATCGTTCTCGTCAAGGTTGGCTGTACCGTCTCCACCTGATTCACTTTCGCTCTCGTCGATAACGCGGTTCAACTCGTCAGCAGCGTCCTGTCGGAACGTGTTAGTATCAGACCCCAGAGAGATGCCGACCGCAACACCAGCCTGTTCAAGCGAGAACTCTGGTCGGTCTGTGGATTCGTCACTCTCTGGAATCGGGACACTGGGTGTCCGGCCAGTATTCTCGGGTTTCCCAGGGGTAGAATCAGGATGCTGGTTGAACCGGGCAAAAGCGAATTCCCAGGACTCTGGAGGAGATACCTCGTTGTGATGGGACGTAGAGAGGTCTGCGAAGCCGCACGATTCACAGACGATCGCTGTCTGGTTGCCGGTTGCAAGCGTGTACGTGCTGAGGTCGGAATCGCAGCGGGGGCACCGCATACCAGAGTATGCGTGTCTCTGCTATACAATGGTTCCGTCAGTTCTCCCCCTCTAGGGAACGAGTTATGAGTTGGGCGACCGATGTTGGAGGCAATGCCGGAGATCGAGATTACGGACACACAACAGGCGGATTTAACGGCAATTCAAGAGGAGCTTGAAGATGCGTTCATCGAGACGTACGGTCATATTCGTACGCAAGATGTCGTGGACTACCTCCTCGATACATACACACCGCCGGACCAGCTTGAAGGCGAGCAAGGCCTGAGCCGTCCCGACTACGAGCGAATCGCCTCAGCTGAGTATCCGGAACTCCAACACATCGCGTCCGAGGTGCCGGAGGTCCCCGGAAGCGGTATTGAAGCCGACGAGATGCGAGGGAAACTGCTCTCGGCGCTTGGGACGAGTGAACTCGCGACTCGCCTTGCAGATATCGACCCCGATACGAGAGCGAACGAAGGTGATGGAGAAGGGGCCGCTACTGGTCAAAAGAAGTCAGCGGATACGCCAAGCGACGGACACGAGAGCACACAAAGCGATACGTCGGCACAGGCTGGTCCAACACCCGATGCCGTCGAAACCGGTGACGCAGCCGAGCCCAACAACACCCGGGAGACACCCTGTCGGTCGCTAACCGTTTGCTGACTGAACATGACGAAAAGTGGACTCGGTCAGATGAAACCGACGAACCATACGAAGTCACGCTCCCCGACGGTTCAACAGTGAGCGCACGGACGAAAGATGACGTGCGAAAACTGCTGTTCCAGAACTATTGAGCGGGCGCTCACTGCAAGATCATATTCCACGGTGACCACCTCTCTGGGGGGCACGTCCCGTCGAAGGCTTACGACTCGCTGTCCGATGTGTCCTCGAGGTAGCCGACTCGACACTGTGGACAGACATCACCGCTAAAGAATGACGGTTCACTCACTGGGAGTTCGAACTCACATCTTGGGCACCGATATGTAGGATCCGAGTCAGTTGTCGTACTCTCTAGGTCGTCCGCTGTGTGCAAACTCTCGTCTTGGTCGTTTTCAGTACCTGATTCTTCGAAAGTTTCAGACGACGGGTGCGCAGTGTCTGAAGCATCATCAATGATGACTGCATCGTCGCTATTCGGCGGCGTGGAGCCGTCGTCATCTGGCTCTTGTGTCGCTGATTCAGACAGTATTACGGCATCGTCAGTCCGCTCCGGTGGTGTCGATGCGGTCACCGCCGCGGATGCCTCACTCACTTCCGTATCCGAGGGTGGGTCCGCGACCGTGTCCGGCGCGTTCGCTGTCGATTCGGGAGCATCGGTCGGTTCCGTTTCCGCCGGCTGACCCGTGTCCGTCGCCCCGGTCTCGTCCTCTGCATTCTCTCTCCGTTCCACTTGCCGCTCGGTTTCGGCTGTGTATTCGGCATCGTCCGACCGCTCGTCATTTGCTTTCGATTCTGCTATGGTGGATATCAAGCCTCGATTCTCAGAGATATGGTGGATATGTCCACATCGCTGGCAAGCCCTGTATTCCCGAACGGTTAGAACAGTGCCGCGCTCGCCTTCATCGTACGACTCCTCTATCTTTGAGTCTCCAAATTCATGTCCAAAGAGTTCACAGCGCATCCCCATACATGGCCATTCACTTCGTGTGGGTAAGAAGGTATTCACACTCAATGACACCTATATCTCAGTCGGCTCAGGCGAAGCCGTCTATGACTGTCCTCGCCCCATCGCTAAGCGCAGTTGCTGATAATGGCTGAGGGGTTGCCCGGGTAGATAGCCCCGATACCGATCTTGCTGTTCCCTACTCACAGTCTGGTGAGTGGTGTAGCACCGTCGAAAAGAGTCTCTGGCAAGGTATAGAGTCAGCGTGGACCGGCGCAAGTCGAAACCGAACGAGGACGGTGTCTTGAAGTCGGTCTGGGCCTTGGCAGGGAATATGTCGACGACTGAAGAGTGGGACGCCGCCGGTGTTCGTGACCTCCACGACGACCTCGTCTCGCTGCACGGCCCGGTCGAACGCACAAGCGACCACGGCGCCGACGCCAGCGCCGACCCTGGCGAGGGAGTTCGACAGCTCGTGACGACGATTCTCTCACAAAACGTAGCCGACGAGAATACACGCCGAGCCTCTGAGGCGCTGTTCACCGCATACAGCGACTTCGAAGCTATTGAAGCGGCAGACCACGACGAACTGGCCGACACCATCCGCGTCGCAGGGCTCCCCGACCAGAAGCCGCCCGCATTCAGCGGGCGCTTGCGGCCATCCGCGAGGAAACCGGTGGGGCCTATTCTCTTGCCTTCCTTGACGCCATGCCAACCGACGAGGCGAAAGGCTGGCTCACCGATATCAAGGGCGTCGGCCCAAAGACCGCCAGCGTCGTCCTGAACTTCCACTTCGGGAAGCCGACAATGGCTGTCGACACCCACGTCGAGCGGGTCTCCAAGCGGTTCGGGCTGGTAACCGAATCAGCAACGAACAAGCGCGCCCACGACGAGCTAGACGCAATCATTCCCGACGAACTGACCTACCCGCTGCACGTTCTGCTTATTACCCACGGCCGGGAGTTCTGCTCAGCGCGCAGTCCCGACTGCGCTAACCCCGTCTGCGAGCGCTACTGCAGTTGCGAAGAGTGCTAACGACAGCCGACGGCCACGGAATGTCAAAAGACATTGTCTGGACAGGGCTGATCTTCAACGGTAAGCTGTGACAGAGAGAGTCATCGACTTGTAGTCGGTGAATAATTTTACCACCATTTCAGGGTCGAGTGGTTCGAGATTGTCGTGGTCCGTAGCCATGCGTGACACGGACACCGACTAGGCGGCTTCTGGAGAAAGACCGAGTCAGGACAGTCGGACTAGTGCGAACTCAGCCGGTCGCTCCGGCTTCCGTTTCGAACGACGACAGCCAGGGCGACGGTGCCGATGACCGCGATAATCGCTCGACCGCCGAGTCCCAGCAAGATTCCGGCGAGCGACGCGAGCGTGTTCGTCAACAGGAACAACACGACGACGGGGAGAACCCAGCTAACGGTTAGGAGCCACGGTCTAGCTAGCCATTCGAAACGGTCGGTTCCGGCGCGGAACTCGGCCAGCGCGTCCCCGCGCAGCAGCCAGCCGACGATGACAGTGAACGCGAACAGCCCAACGGTCAACATCAGGTCTGCGAGCGTGCCAGAGACGAACTGGAACACCGAGCTTGTGAGTGACAGCCCGCTCCCAGTAACCGCGAGCAGGACCGAAACCAGCACTGTCGCCCGGCGTCGTGGGACGCCAAAGCTGTCGACGAGCGTTGCCACCGGCGTTTCAAGCAGGCTGATACCACTGGTCACCGCAGCCATCAGCACGGTCGCAAAGAACGCGGTCGCGACGAGTTCACCGCCCGGTAGCGTCGCAAACGCCGTCGCCAGCGCGACAAACAGCGCACCGGGACCGCCCTGCCCGGGGTCGACGCCCTGAGAAAACAGCAGCGGAATGACGACCAGCCCGGCGAGAACTCCGATGAACGTGTTCGAGACCGCGATGACGAGTGTATCTCGCGGGAGCGATGCGTTGTCGTCCAGATACGAGGCGTACGTCAGCATCACTCCAGCACCAAGCGAGAGCGTGAACAGCGCCTGTCCCGCCGCTGGCCCGATGACGCTCAGGAAGTTCCCAGCGAGGTATTCGGCGTCGAAACTGAGATAGAACGCGTAGCCGGCGGCCGTCCCCGGCTGAGTGGCCGTCCACACCGCGAGGCCGAGCAGGATAATCACGACGCCGGGGAGCATCACCTTCGAGACGCGTTCGATACCGTTGCTGATGCCAAAGAAGACGATGGCGGCAACGATACCGAGGAACAGCAGGTGAAAGGCGACCGCTTCGAGGCCAAAGCTCATTGCCCCGAAGTACTGCTGGGGCTGCCCGAAGTACGTCCCAACCGGTGAGACGAGCGTGTAGCGAAGGATCCACCCGCCGACGACAGAGTAGAACGAGAGGATGACGAGCGTTGTGAGGACATTGAACGCGCCCAGCCACGACCCCCAGCGGGAGCCGGTGAGCGAGCGCAACGCCGCAGTCGGCGTCTGTCGGCCACAGCGTCCGAGGACGAACTCAGCGAGTAGTCCCGGGACGCCGATGCCGACGACGACGAGCAGGTAGACGATGAGGAACGCACTGCCACCGTTTCCGGCGGTCAGCCACGGGAACCGCCAGATGTTCCCCAGACCTGCCGCACCGCCGACGGCGGCAAGCACGAAACCAAGATTCGATATCCATGAGTCACGATCGGACATTCGTGTACAGGTCTGTTCAGTGGGTACTCAAGTTCCTGTTGATTCGGTTGCTTGCACTTGATTATGAAGGAACTAGACAGCCGACAGTTCAGCCTGCGTCCGAACCGCCACGCGTCATTCCGCAGACGACCGTCCGAAGGCGGGTGCCAGCGGCGTGGAACGGCGACGGCAGTCCGTCTCAGACCGCGAGGTACTCCGCAATCGCGTCCTCGTCGGCAATAGTCGACGGACCGAGTTCGTCAACCACCGTGCCACGCTCCATCGCGTAACAGCGGTCGGCCATCTCACGGATGACTCCGAGATTCTGCTCAACGAACAGAATCGTCGTCCCGAGGTCGTCGTTGATTGTCTGCATATCCTGGCTGATCTGGTCGACGATAGAGGGCTGGATGCCCTCGGACGGTTCATCGAGCAAGAGCAAGTCAGGATTCGACACCAGTGCGCGACCGATGGCGAGCATCTGCTGTTGCCCGCCCGAGAGCGTTCCGGCTTCCTGACTGGCTCGCTCTTCGAGCACGGGGAAGTAATCGTATATCTGGTCGTACAGCGTTTCGTCGCTGTCCGACCGGATGGTCTCGCCCATCCTGATGTTCTGTTCGACGGTTAGCTTGGGGAACACGTCCCGGCCCTGCGGGATGTAGCCGATACCGGCCCGGGCACGCTCGTCGGCGCTCGCGTCGGTCACATCAACGCCATCGTAGCTGATGGTCCCCTCGCTGGGCTCCAGCAAGCCCATCACCGTCTTCAGGAGTGTCGTCTTGCCGACGCCGTTTTTCCCCATCACGCCGACGATTTCGCCCTCGTCAACGGAGAGATCCACATCCCGCAGTATCGGCGTTGTGTCGTAGGCTGCAGAAACCTCGTCGAGTTCGAGCATCATGACTCACCTCCCAGATATATCCGCTGGACCTCTGGGTCGGATTCGATTTCTTCAATCGGCCCCTCGCGGAACACCTCACCGTTGTGCAGGACGGTCACTTCTTCGGCGATGCTCGCGACGAAGTCGGTGTCGTGTTCGATAACGATGAAGGCGATCCCTTCCTCTTCGTTGAGCCGCCTGATCCGCTCGGCAATAGCTTCGCGTTCGGCCACGTCGAGGCCGGCGACCGGCTCGTCCAGCAGGAGCAGGTCGGGTTCCAGCGCGGCAGCCATCCCGATTTCCAGTTGCTGTTGTTGGCCGTGTGAGAGTTGCGACGCAGCAACGTCTTCGTAGCCGGTAAGGCCCGCAGCCTCGATAGCCTCGGCGACCAGCCGCCGCCGCTCCTCCCCGTCGGCGAACTGCTGGACGGGGAGCCTGACGTTCTCTCTGACACTCAGGTCACCGTACACGGACGGGACCTGGAATTTCATACTGATACCGCGAGAGACCCGCTCATGTGGGTCGAGGTCAGTGATGTCGTGGCCGTTGTAGTAGATACTGCCGTCGCTGGCCTCGTACGTCCCGGTAATCAGGTTCAGTAGCGTTGACTTGCCAGCGCCGTTTGGGCCGATGAGACAGCGTAGCTCCCCCTCGGCGACCGAGAAGTCCACGTCGTCGGTGGCAGTAAACCCGCCGAACTGCTTGACGAGCCCGTCAGTCTGTAGCAGTGTCTCCGTTCTGTCACCCGTTGCCAGTTCCGCAGCGGTTTGCCGGACGTTCGGTCCAAGCGAGTCGATTTCGGAGTCGGTTTCAGTATCACTCATTAGTCACTCACCTCACTCGGCGCGTCGGGTGCGCTAGCCCCGCCGGCTTCGCCCGGGCCGAACCGGGTTTCGACGATCTGCCCGTGGAGCCACGGAACGAAGCCGCTCGGAAGGACCAGGATCGTCACCAGCAGTAGAGTGCCAAGCAGGACCAGCGCCAGCTCACCCGCCATCGAGATGCGGAGGTATTCGATGGCGAGCGTTGCGACGACGGCCCCGAGCAGGCTCTTTCGACCGCCGATACTCACCCAGATGACCGGCAACGTTGCGAACAGCAGCGAAAACACGGTCGGGTCGATGTAGACGTTCCGTGCGGCGTACAGTACGCCGGACAGACCCGCCAGCGCTCCGCCGAGCGTGAACACGACGAACTTGACGCGGGTCACGTTGTAGCCGAACATCTCGGTGCGGTCCTCGTCCTCTCGGACGGCGACCATCACGCGCCCGTAGTCCGAATTGACGAGGACCCGCAACCCGAGGTACGTCCCGACTAGCAGGAGGAGGACGAGGTAGTAGAACGGGCTGATTTCGAACGAGCCGATACCAACGACCCGCATCGGGAACGGGTTGTAGATGAACTGGTAGGATGCACCTTCGATGCCGAGCGTCAGCAGCGGGATGTCCGGCATCCCGTTGAACCCGCCCAGTGCTGCCTCGCCGATGGCCCACTCGGACCCGGCGGTCTGGGCCATGAACGTGTGCATGACTATCGTCGAGACGAGCGTGATTATGGTGACGTAGACGTCTCGCACCCCGCCGTAGAACATGAAGTAGCCCAGTATCGCCGCGCTGACACCGCCACCGATGACGCCAGCGATGACAGCGGCCGTGATACCGCCCGGGGTCGCAAAGTTGATCGAGACGACGCCGAACGTGTAGGCCCCGATGCCGAAGAAGACGACCTGCCCGAAACTCAGTACGCCCGAGTAGCCCCAGACGACCGACAGCGAAAGCCCCAGCAGGGCCAGCACCATGAACAGCGACAGCTGTGAGCCGTCACCGAAGGCCGGGTAGACGACAAGGGCTGCCACGGCGACGGCGAAGCCGACCCAGAACCCGCGCGATTCCCCGATAGTGTTTGGCCCCTCGAACCGGCTGCGAAGCCGGCCCGGGAGCGACCTGTTCGCCTCGCCGTTTGCACTGTTTCTCGACATCTAGTCGCTCTCCTGTCTCCGTTGCCGCAGTTGTTCGATGAACCCGGTGATACCGTCGGGGAGGAACCGGAGCGCGATGAGCGCGGCGACCAGCAGCGCGATACGGCCGATAAACGTCCCGTAGAGGTTCGAGAACGTGGCCAGAATCGCCCCGAGAACGCCTCCCGACAGCGCGGTCCCGAGGACGACGCTCGGCCCGCCGACGACGACGGCGACGAACGCCTCGACCAAGAACTGGTCGCCCAGCGTCGGCTGCATCGAGATGACCGGGGCGAACAGCGCACCGGTCAGCCCAGCGAGCGCCGAGCCGATGCCGAACGTCAGCATATACATCCGGTCGGTGTTGACGCCCATGGCCTGTGCCGTTTCCTTGTCCTGTATCGTCGCCCGAGCGCGCATCCCGAAGTCGGTCCGGGTGAACAGGTAGTAGGTGGCCAGAAGCAGCCCGATGCTGACGCCGGCCAGGACGATTCGGTACGTCGAGTACGAGAACTCCCCGTACGAGATTGCGCCGAACGGCGTGGCTATCTGGTCGATTGAGTTGCCAAAGCGGATTCGGGCCCCCTGAGTCAGTATCAGGCTGAGTCCAAACGTGGCAACCATCGAATCGGCCAGACGGTCGTACAGCGGTTCAATGATATCGCGGCCCAGCGTCTGTTGACTGATGTAATTGGGCCAGGCTCCGGAGATAATCACCCGCTCGGTTAGAATCCCGAAGAGGCCAGTGACCAGACCGCCGACGAGCATCGCCACGACGAGCGGGAGGCCGAGTTGCGTCACGGCCAGCGTCGCGGTGTAGGCACCGATGAGGATGAACTCCCCGTGTGCCAGATTGATGACGCCCATGATCCCGAAGATGATGGCCAACCCCGCCGCGGCGAGCACGATGAACGCGAAGCTATCGAGGAACTGAAGCGCGAGGTTGATCCCGTTTACCATCCCTACTCGGCCTCCTCGTAGTAGTCCACCGGGGTGTACTGGGTCTGCTCCGGGTTCTCGGGGAGGTTACAGCCGGCCGTCTCCGAGAGGAACGTCTCGGGGATCTGGCGGTTCTCGACGGCTTCGATGTTGTGCTCGTCGTCGGCGCGCATAATCCACATGTGGTGGTCAACGTGGTGAGTCGCGCCGTCGAGGCGGATCGTCTCACCCTCCGGTGCTTCAGGTGCTTCCTCGGTACCGAGTTCGATGCCGGACTCCAGAGCGTCGATGACTTCCGGCTGTTCGGTGGTCCCGGCCTGCTCGACGGCTTTCTTGTACATGTACGTCGAGAAGTAGTTGGTCTCGGCCTCCTCGTTGAGGTATGGCGCGTCGGGATACATCTCGAAGTACCGGTCGACGAAGCCGCCGTCGCCCGTGTTGCTGTCGGTCGGCACCTCTTCCATGTAGTTGACGCCCGCGTATATGTTGGCCATCGCCGGAGCGTCGAGCCGTCGGTGCTCGTACCCCTGTGCCATCGCGGTAGAGGTGCCGATCGGCACGTCGAGACCGGCCGAGGCCTTCTGCTCGTAGAACGACGTGTGGTTCGCTCCGACAAGCATCGACATGACGAAGTCCGGGTCGGCCTCCTGAATCCGGTTGATCGTTGAACCGAACGAGGATTCGCTGAGCGGGATGAACTCCTCACCGAGGACGTTCGCATCGTTTTCGTTTGCCAGCACCTTCACCCAGTCCGCAGAGAGCTGACCGAAGTTGTAGTCGGCCGCGATGGTGTAGATGTCTGGGCCGAACTCCTCAACCAGATACGGGAGGACGATACCGAGTTGCTGGCGGGCGGTCGGGCCGACCGCGAAGGTGAATTCGTCACAGACGCCGCCCTCGTACTGCGTGGTGTAGAAGTAGAGCTGTTCGTTACGGTCGATTATTGGGCGAATGGCCTCCCGGGTCGCCGAGGAGTACCCAGCCCACAGCGCGTCGACGTTCTCCTCGTTGATCGCCGTGCGGGTAAGCTCCTGATAGCGCTGATTGTCAGACTGGGGGTCACGCTGGAACGTCTCAATTTGCTTCCCGTCGATACCACCGTTGGCGTTGATTTCCTCGATAGCGAGCATCGACGCCTTTGCTTTCGGGTCACCAACGAGGGCGAAGTTTCCGGACTGGTCCTCGAGCACACCAATTTTGAGCGTCTCGGCGCTGCTCGCGGTGTCCGTCGAGGTCCCACCTTCACCGGCTGAACAGCCGGCGAGGCCGGTAACGAGTGCGGCCCCGCTCGCGCCGAGGAACTGACGGCGGCTGAGGGGGGCCCGGCTCATGCTTTCACCTCCGATACTAGGTTTTTGCTATGGCTGTTGTGTCTATCATGATTGGCCATATTTCGTTCTTTATTTACCATATCCCGACATTCGTCCATGATTTCGTTCACAATGTTGCCGTCTGGGAGGTGGCAAATAAGGTTTGCCACTTTTATCTTATATTGTCCACCACACAGACTTGACAGTATAAGGTCGTCAAAGGATATGACGAATAGTCACCGAAACCACTAGTATTTGAGTGTGGGTTTGAACTATTCTGGAATTTTATATCCTAATTGGTCGATGCGGAAAAAGTAGAAATCAACGTGATATTTTTGTGACAGCGGTTTGGCTCGCTGCTGTCGGCGAGTTTTGCGCTTTCAGTCCGCAGATCACCCGTTATATTCTCGCCCGCGTCACAGGAGCAGTCCCCGTCGACACTGCCGACAGACTGGACGTGAGTTGTGTTGACTCCCGGAAGTAGGACAGTTCGATAGTCGAACCCCTTTATCTAGGGCCGAAACTTTAGCATTTAATCCGGTTCTCGATATAGAGGCGTCACTTGCGCAGAGAGCAATCATTTTAGTATGTGTATTCAAAGAGAAGGGCAGATGATAGACAAACAGTCAGAAATACTCGGGCGGTGGCGCGATGAGTGATGGACTCGTGCCCGGCGAGGTCATCCCGGACGAAGGGACAGTGACGCTGAACGAAGGCCGGGAGACGACAGAGGTAACTGTCGGGAACACCGGCGACAGACCCTCGCAAGTCGGGTCGCACTTCCACTTCTTCGAGGCCAACGCGGCCCTGGAGTTCGACCGCGAAGCGGCCATGGGGATGCGGCTGAACATCCCCGCCGGCACAGCTGTCCGGTTCGAACCTGGTGACGAGCAAACGGTCGAACTCGTCGAAATCGGTGGGAAGCGACGCGCCCACGGGATGAACGGACTTGTCAACGGGAGCGTCGACGGCGACACGGGCGACGCGGTCGAACGCATGCGTGCGGCAGGATTCGGTGACACAGGCGAGGCGGCACCGGACGACGGCGACACGGAGTCCGACCAATGACACGCGACATTGACCGCGAGAACTACGCCGAACTGTACGGGCCAACGACGGGCGACAAAGTCCGGCTGGGCGATACGGAGCTGTTCGCCAAGGTCGAAGAGGACCTACGCACCCACGGCGACGAGGCAGTGTTCGGCGGTGGGAAAACGCTCCGGGACGGGCTGGGAATGGCTCCCGGCGTCACACAGGCGGAGGGCGCACTCGACTGGGTGCTGACGAACGCGACGATTATCGACCCGATACTGGGTATCGTTGCCGCTGATATCGGCATTCGAAACGGAGAAATCGCCGGCATCGGGAAAGCCGGCAACCCCGACACAATGGACGGCGTCGATATGGTCGTCGGCCCGTCGACGGATGTCTATCCGGCTGAGGGGAAGATAGCGACCGCCGGCGGCCTCGATATCCACATTCACTTCAACTCCGCACAGCTCCACGAACACGCGTTGTCTGGCGGAATCACAACTATGCTCGGCGGCGGGTACGGCGGTGGCGCGACCACCTGTACAACCGGGCCAGAGAACGTCAAGCGCTTCCTGCAGGCCGCCGAGGCGTGGCCGGTCAACGTCGGTTTCTACGGGAAGGGCAACGCCTCCGACCCGGGCCCGCTCCGCGAGCAGGTCGAGGCCGGTGCCTGTGGGCTGAAACTCCACGAAGACTGGGGGTCGACCCCGGAAACCATCAACACCTGCCTCGAAGTCGCCGAAGACGAGGACGTGCAGGTGTGTATGCATACAGATACGCTGAACGAAGCCGGATTCCTCGAGAACACCTTCGGTGCTGTGGACGGCCGAACCATGCACCTGTTCCACATCGAGGGTGCGGGCGGGGGCCACGCGCCGGACATCATGGAGATGGTCGGCGAACCGAACATGCTGCCGTCCTCAACAAACCCGTCGATGCCGTACACCGACAACACGTTCGACGAGCATCTGGACATGGTGATGGTGTGTCACCACCTCAACCCCGACGTGCCGGAGGACGTGGCCTTCGCCGAATCCCGCGTTCGCGCAGAGACCATCGCCGCCGAGGACGTGCTCCACGACATGGGCGCGATCTCTATGATGACCTCGGACTCCCAGGCGATGGGGCGGATGGCCGAAGTCATCCCGCGGACGTGGCAGACGGCCTCGAAGATGAAATCCCAGCGTGGGCCGTTGCCCGAAGACGAAGGGACCGGCGCGGACAACCACCGCATCAAGCGCTACATCGCCAAGTACACCGTCAACCCCGCTATCAGCGCCGGCATCGAGGAGCACGTCGGAACGCTCGAACCCGGCAAGCTTGCCGACATCTGCCTGTGGGACCCCGCGTTCTTCGGCGTCAAACCGGCGATGACGTTCAAGGGCGGCTTCCCGGTCCATTCGGAGATGGGCGAAGCCAACGGGTCACTGATGACCTGCGAGCCGATTCTCCAGCGCGAACGTGCCGGTGCGGTCGGCAAGGCCAAGCACGCCATTTCGCTGTCGTTCGTCTCTCCGGCGGCCGCAGAGGCCGGCATCGACGAGGAGTACGGGCTTGACTCCCGCGTCGTGCCAATTGAAGGCGCACGTACACCCGGCAAGGACGACATGGTGCACAATAGCTACTGTCCGGATGACATCGAGGTCGACCCGGAGACCTTCGAGGTCCGGGTCGACGGCGACCACGTCACCTGCGAACCGTCTTCCGAACTCCCACTCGCGCAGCGATACCTGCTATGAAACTCACAGCCAAAGAACAGGAACGACTCACGGTCTTTACCGCCGCAGAGGTCGCGCGGCGCCGCAAGGAACGCGGCGTCCCGCTGAACCACCCCGAAGCCGTCGCTTACATCAGCGACTGGTGCATCGAACGCGGTCGTGACGGGCAGTCGGTCGCCGAAATCCGCTCCGGTGCGTCGAAACTGCTCGGCCGCGAGGACGTGATGGACGGCGTGCCGGAGATGATAGACATGATTCAGGTCGAACCGGTGTTCCCCGACGGAACCAAACTGGTCACGGTTCACGACCCGATTCGCTCCGACAGTGTCGGGTCAGCCGACGACACATCTGAGGAGGAGACGGCGGCGGATGGCGGGGACTCAGCGGAGACAGACAAATGAGTCTCACACACCGCGACGTGGCGACGGTCGGTATCGGCGGGCCGGTCGGCTCTGGAAAAACCTCGCTGTTGACCGCGCTCGTTCCCGAACTGCGCGACCAGGGGCTTGATGTGGGCGTCATCGCCAACGATATTCTCACACAGGAGGACGCGGACGTGCTCCGCGAGCGCTTCGCCGGCGTCGTGCCCGAGGACCTCGTCGCCGGCGTCGAAACCGGCGCGTGCCCGCATACGGGCATCCGGGAAGACCCGTCGATGAACCTCCAGCAAATCGACTCGTTCCTCGCCGAGCACCCGGAACTGGACCTCGTGCTGGTCGAGAGCGGCGGCGACAACCTCGCGGCGACGTTCAACCCCGAACTCGCTGATTACTCGCTGTACGTCATCTCGGTCGCGGAGGGGGAGGACATCCCCCGAAAACGCGGCCCAGGGGTCGTCGACTGTGACCTGCTGGTCGTCAACAAGACCGACCTCGCGCCCCACGTCGGCGTCGACCTCGACGTGATGGAGCACGACGCAAACGAGGTTCGTGACGGACCCGTCGTCTTTACCAACTGCAAAGACGAGACGAACATCGACACGGTGCTGTCACACGTCCGTGACGGGGTGCTGTTCGCCTGATGGCCGCCGACGCGCCCCACCCAGCGTTCGAGGGGTATGCGACCGAAGCCGTGCCACAGGCCGCCGTGGGGTCTCCCGGGAAAGACGGCGTGCTCGAACTGACCTTCGAGCGGACGGCTGAGGGAACGACCCTAGTCCACGACTATGCGACAGTCCCGTTCCACATCACGGGGACACTGGGCCACGACCCACTCCCCGAGGCCGACACCGTCTTCATCCAGTCGCCGACCGGCGGCGTCGCGCAGGGTGACCGCCATGACGTGTCGATAACCGTCGGGGACGAGGCCGTCGCACACGTCTCGACCCAGAGTTCGACGAAGGTCCAGACGATGACGTGTAACTACGCCGCCGCCGACACGACGCTTCGCGTCGGTGCTGGCGGTCACCTGGATTACGTGCCCGAGCCGACAATCCTCCACGCTGACTCCCGGTACCTGCAAGAGCTTTCGGTCGATCTGGCCCCCGGCGCGACCGCCGTGGTCAGCGACGTGGTCGTCCCGGGTCGTCTCGCTAGAGGCGAGCGCTTCGAGTTCGAACGGTATCTATCTCGCGTGCGCGGGACCGGACCCGACGGACTCCTGTTCGAGGACGCGACACACCTGACGCCAGCGGACGATGACCCCACAGCCCCCGGCGTCCTCGGTGAGTTCACCGTCTACGGGACGACGTTCGTCCTCGCGCCGGACCACGACGAGGCCGAACTGAGTGATGCGCTCCACGCGGTCGTCACCGACAGTGATGCTCGAGCCGGTGCGACAGCGTTGCCGAACGGTGCCGGGGTCGCGGTCCGTGCCCTCGGCGACCGCGCCGAGACCGTCCAGTCGACGCTCCACGCAGCCTGGGACCACACACGCACCGAGCTACTGGACACCGCTGCGCCGTCCGGGAGGAAGTACTGATGCTGGTCGCAGACACCTATTTCGGCCACCACAATGACGATGCTGTCGCCGAGGCCGTCGATGCATCGGACTACGCCACTGTCGTGCTCTCGGACACCGAACGCCAGCGCTCGCGTGTCCGGACTGAAACGACGGCCGGCCGGGACCTCGGTATCGTGGTTGCCCGTGACCTCGCGGACGGCGACGTGCTTGAAGCTGCGGACGGCACTCTCGTCGTTGTCGAACTCGCCGAAATCGAGGCCCTCGTGCTCGATTTCGCCGACAGCGATATCTCACCGGCCACGGCCCTGGAACTCGGGCACGCAGTCGGGAACAAGCACTGGAACCTCGCGGTCCGCGGGCAGGAGGCCCTGTTCCCCGTGACCGACTCGAAGGAACGAATGGAGGACACGGTCGCCGACCTGCTCCCTGCGGACGTGCCGACACGGTACGAGCACGTGCCACCGACGACGTTCGACGATGACGGAGTCGACCACACCCACGGTGACGGCACCGATACCCATGACGACGGTGGCCACAGTCACGGCGGCGCTGGCCACGCCCACGACCACGGCGTCCGTACTATTGACGGAGGGGACCAGTGAGCGACGCTGCGTCGCTCGAATCGTTCCGCCTCGCGGATTCGTTCCTGCCGGTCGGGACCTACACAGTGTCATACGGACTGGAGCAGTTCATTCAGGACGATCGGGTGGAAGGCGCGGCAGACCTCGAAGCGCTCCTGTCGACGTACCTCCGACGGCAGGTCGGCCCCGCCGAACTCGTCGCGCTCCGGGCAGCACACGCCGCCGCGACCGACGGTGATATCGACGCGATCTGCGGGGCCGACCGGCGGCTGTCGGCCGTAACGCTGGCCGCCGAGTTTCGTGAGAGTGCCCAGCAGTCCGGCTCTCGACTGCTCTCGCTTCAGACCGATCTGCGTGACGAGACGGTGCTGGACCGGTACGCGGAGCGTGTCGACGCCGACGAAGCACCCGGGAACTACGCCGTCGTGCTCGGCGTCGTGACGGCCCTCGCCGACGTAGCCGTCCGCGAGGCCTGCTTGCTGTGCTGTCACGGGTTCGTCACCGGACTGCTGGGCGCGGCTCAGCGTCTCCTCTCACTCGGCCACACGGATGCCCAGCGAATCCTGAACGACCTGCAGCCGGTGATGACGGCCGTTGTCGAGGAGAGTGCTGACGGAGCAGTGGATGCGATGACGCCGTTCGCCCCACTGGTAGACGTATTAGCCGCCGAGCACGAGCGGGCGGAGCGCCGGCTGTTCGCCAGTTAACGGCCAGCAGATTCGAGCGTAACAGTCCGACCAGTTCTGTTTCCGAACCGGCTCTTGGAGGAAAGGAGAAATCGGGCGTGACCGGTGGTCAGTTGTGACCCGTTATTCAGCACTCGCGACGAGCAGGAACGTCTCCGGCCGCACTGCCTCGAACTCGATCGTAAATCCGTGCTGGCGGAGCGCGTCCGTGGCTTCGTCAGCCGAAAACCGTTCATCAACGGGCGGGCCGTTGCGACCGCTTCCAGAAGCCGCCCAATCGGCGATGGCAAACGTCCCAGCGGGCTCGAGCACCCGTGCAACCTCGCGCAGTGCCCCGTCGCTAGCGAACTCGTGGTACGTCATCGTCGAGAACGCCGCGTCGAGACTGCTGGTATCGAACGGGAGGTCGTCGACTGCACTCGTCACGAGGTCGACGTTGTCGGGGACGCCTTTCTCCCGGTAGTAGTCGTGCATCGCTTCCTGGATATCTACGGCGTACACGTGGTCGACGGCCGGTGCAACATCGTCGGTATAGAAGCCGGTTCCGCTCCCAAGGTCTGCGACCGTCTCGTCACGACTGGCCGACAGCGCCCAACGGAGTTCTTCCGCGGAGAGAGAACGGTACCGTTGCTGTGCGTCTTCGAGCTTGTCGGCCCGGCCGGCATCAAAGGTGTGATAGCCCATGTTAGAGGTTCTGGAACGCCTCGTCAACGATTTCACCGGTGTCAGCGACGATGTCTGCCATCTCCTCGTCGTCGGGTGCCATCCCAACGAGGCGGGCGATACGCATAATCGAGACGTGATAGACCCGCTGTTGCCCGGGCTCTTCCTCCCAGATGACGACGTTACAGGCCATGAGCGCGCCAAGTTTGTTGTCCGTCGCATCGAGGGCGCGGTCGGCAACTTCGGGGTTACAGGCACCCAGCACGTAGTATGGGTCACGCTCCGCGTCGATCTTCTCGTTGAGCATTTCGGAGGGCGAGAACTCGACGGGGACACCAAATCCGGCGTCGGTGAACACGTCCCGGACGTGTTCGATCGCGTCCTCGTGGCTCATTTCGAGCGTCGCCTGTTGTTCGCCGATGTCTTCAGGGTTGATCTGACTCGGGTCGATTGGGAGTACCATTCGTGTGTTGTATTGTGCCTACAGAACAAAGTCTCTTCGGGTACGCTGTCGAAAGGACAGAGAGAATTTTCGAGTTCCGGATCGACAGTATGTTCGTTACTCGTCGATATTGCAACCGTAGCTCGTCGGCGGAGTATGTATTGTTATGTGGTACTTCGGATAAATGTGGTTATTAAATGGCTAGTAAAGTGCGCCATTACCGACCACTTCCACGGGTACTGAGCCGATTCTATCTGTGACACCCCACACGATAGGTAACACCGACTTGCTGTCATATATGAGACTGTCCTGCCTCGGTGACCGTTTGATGGAACCGACGACCGTGACACCGAGGATGGGAATCGACTGTTGGTCAGGTCCCACTCTTGACTCTCGTATAGACTCCCGCAGTGCAACCTAGTATTGCAAAGAATGTACAAAACAAATAAGTCGACCCGGTCCGAATGTCGGAGTGATGACTGACGAGCTAGAGGAGATCAGACGACAAAAACTGGACGAGCTCCGCACCCGAGATGAGTCGGGTAGTACCAACGAATCTGAATCAGGAAACCCCGCCGAGCCGATTACGGTCGATGGAAAAGCCGAGTTATCCGACACGACTACCGATCACGACGTGGTTCTGGTCGACTTCTACGCCGACTGGTGTGGGCCGTGCCAGATGCTCGAACCCGTCGTTGAAACCGTCGCCGCCGAGACCGCTTCGACAGTGGCGAAAATCGACGTCGACGCGAACCAGAAGCTCGCCGCGGAGTACGGCGTTCGGGGTGTCCCGACGCTGCTTCTATTTGCTGACGGGGAGCCGGTCGAGCGACTCGTCGGAATGCAGGACGAAGCACAACTGCGTTCCGTTATCGAAGAATACGCCTGATTCGGGCGGTTAGCAAGCTCACCTGGGTCGAAACGGGAAGCAAACCCCATCTCATAAGCCAGGGAACTCGCAGCGATTCGTTTGGACATCTTCCGGACGGTCGTGTACAACGTTTCACTCAGCACTCGCGTCCTAACAGTCAATAGCCCACAGTATTGTATTCTCCGCGAAATGCTTTTGCGTATACTGATCCAATTACAAGGTATGGCCGATATGTCGTTGGTCGTCGACCACTCGAAAATGGTCTTGACGGCAGCAAATATCCTCGACGGCAATGACCACGCATGAGCAACGCTACTCCCCTCGCCTACGTTCGAGACCACCGCGAAAAACTGGTCACACTCGCCCTCGATCTCCTGGCGATCGACACGTCGAACCCGCCCGGGAATACGCGTGAGATTGTGACCGAGATAGAGGGGTTCCTCGACCCGCTTCCGGTCGATGTCGAGCGGTTCGTAGTCGACCCGGCGAAGCCGAACCTTCTCGTTAGGATTCCTGGTGAATCGGACCAAACGTTGCTGTACAACGGGCACCTCGATACGGTTCCATTCGAGGCCGACGCGTGGACTCGCGATCCGCTCGGCGAGCGCGTCGACGACCGCGTGTACGGGCGCGGTGCGACCGATATGAAAGGCGCCGTGGCGTCGATGCTGCTTGCTATCCAAGCTTTCGCCGCAACCGACGCTGTGCCGCCCGTCACGCTCCTGTTTGCCTTCGTGAGCGACGAGGAAATGGGCGGCGACGCCGGCCTTCCCGCGCTGCTGGAGGCCGGACAGCTCGACGCGGACGCGTGCGTGATCGGCGAACCCACCTGCGAGGCGGGCCGTCACTCCGTCACGGTTGCTGACCGGGGCAGCATCTGGCTGACGCTCGAAGCCAGCGGCGAGGGGGCTCACGGCTCTCGACCCGTACTCGGTGTCAACGCGGTCGATCGGCTCTACGACGCCGTCGAGACGCTGCGGAACCGCTTTGGCACCAGGCGACTCGATATCGCTCCGGCGGTGGAGCCGATTGTCGACGAGTCGGTCGAGTACTACGCCCCGTCACTGGGCGAGGATGTCGCTCGCGACCTGTTCCGGTATCCCTCGATAAACCTCGGCGTTCTCGAAGGCGGCGACGCGATAAACAGCGTTCCGCAGTCCGCTCGCGCCGAAATCGATATCCGACTGACCGCCGGGGTAGAGACGCCAGACGTGCTCTCGGAGATTCGGTCCTGTGTCGCCGACTGCGAGGGAATTACGATTACTGATGTCTCCTGGAGCGTCGGGACTGCCGAGGAGCCCGACAGCCCGCTCGTCGGAGCCGTCACGTCAACGGCAGCGGACATCACAGGGGAACGCGTCTTCCGACGGAGTGCCACGGGCGGCGGCGACGCCAAGACACTCCGGAACGCGGGCGTCCCGACTGTCGAGTTCGCGCTCGGAACCGACACCGTCCACGCCCCCGACGAGTACGTCCCTATCGATGTACTCGTCGACAATGCAGCCGTCTACACGAGACTGCCGGCAGTGTGGGCGTCATAGCCAGTCCCGTAGCAGTCCGTTACGGTGTGATTTTCTCGGCGCGACTGCTCCGGTGGCCGCCGTGCATCAAGTAAGACTTAGGTGTCTGTATTGTGTACTTGTGGGTATGGAAAACAATATTGGTGCCACTGACAGACTGACCCGCATCGCTGTTGGCCTCGGGCTGGCAGTTGTTGGACTGGCGACGCTCGGCGGTCTGTTGGGTCTGGAGACGACAGTCGGTGCTGTCGTGACACTGCTTGGTGTCGTCCTCGTCGCGACTGGCCTCGTCCGGGTGTGTCTCCTGTACCGACTGGTAGGTATCGACACGTCGGGTTCCCGATAGGAATGGACCGGTTCCAGAACACCGGCCAGCCCGACTGGGACTGGTGGAGCAAACTCTGGCCGACGCCGGGCGCGACGCTCCGGACACTCGGCGTCGAGTCCGGCGAGTCCGTCGCCGAGGTTGGCTGTGGAAGCGGGTACTTTGCGCTCCCGGCCGCCCGTATCGTCGAGCCTGAGCCGGTGTACGCGCTCGATCTGGATGCGGCCCTCCTCGACGAACTCGAACACCTCGCCGACCAACAGGGAATCGATAACGTCGTTCCGATCCACGGCGATGCCCGGAACCTGCCTTCAGCACTCCCTGCCCGCGTCGATACGCTCATGATAGCAAACACGCTGCACGGCGTCGACGAACAGTCAGGCTTTATCCGACAGGCCTTCCGGGCGATTGAGGCTGGCGGGAGCCTACGCGTCGTGAACTGGCACGACCGTCCGCGCGAAACCACGACCGTTGCGGGCGAACCGCGAGGACCGCCGACAGCGCTTCGGATGACACCCGAGGAAACCGAGGATGCGGTGCTCTCGGCGTCGGAGTTCACGCTTGAGCGGCAGGTCGAACTGCCGCCGTACCACTACGCCCTCGTGTTTACCCGATAGAGATAGCGTCGCGCTCCCGGCGGTTTCGTACTCGCCGTCCGTTCGATACGCTTGCTCCACTGCGCCGGACTTATCTGTTTTCATAATCTTGGAATTTACGCACAATACTAATACGGGTGAGTCCCAACTAACTCCTGTGAGACTCCCATGACTGACATCGAACCTGACGAAACCGTCGACGCCCGAGGCGCAGCCTGTCCCGGTCCGCTGATGGACCTCATCGGACAGATCCGAGATTCCGAAGCCGGTGACGTGGTTCGGCTCCTGAGCGACACCGACCAGTCGCTCACGGACGTTCCGGAGTGGGCCGAAGAGGCCGGCAACGAACTGCTTGCCGTCGAGGAGTTCGACGATCATAACGCGTTCTACGTGGAGAAATCATGACTGAGCACGTCGTCATCGTCGGCGGCGGGACCGGTGGCACCGTCCTCGCGAACGACCTCGCCGACCGACTTGGGGCCGAGCTTGACGCCGACGACGTCCGAATCACGCTGGTCAACGACGGGCCTGACCACGTGTACAAGCCGGTCTGGCTGTACGTGCCGTTCGGACAACGCGAACCGGACGACGGTCGGCGACCGCTCGACGAGCTCGTCGACGACGCCGTCGACCTTCGAATCGACCGCGTGACAGGAATTGACACCGAAGCCCAGCGACTACGGTTCGACGGCACCGCCCCGGCAGTCAACTATGACTACCTCGTGCTGGCGACCGGGTCGACGCTCGAACCCGAACGGATTCCCGGCCTCGTGGACGGCGGGCACGACTACTACAGCGAATCGGGCTCGACCCCTCCGTGACGAACTGCTTTCGTTCACCGAGGGGCACCTCGTGTTGAGCGTCATCGGCTCACCGCATATGTGTCCGGCGGCGCCACTCGAATTCGTCTTCATGGCCGACGACTGGTTCCGCGAGCGCGGGCTCCGCGACGAGGTCGACATCACCTATACGTACCCGATCCAACGCGTCCACGGCAACCCCCATATCGCCGAATGGGCCCGGCCGATTATGGACGAACGCGGCATCGAGGTCGAGACGTTCTTCAACGCCGAAGAAGTCAACCCGGACTCGGAGACGCTCGTCTCGATGGAAGGGACCGAACTCGACTACGACCTCCTCGTGACGATTCCGCCCCACGGCGGTATCGACCTCATCGAGGAGGCGGGGCTCGGCGACGACGGCTGGGTCGACGTCGACAAGCACACGCTCGAAGCCGAAGCCGCCGACAACGTCTACGCGCTCGGCGACACCGCTGAAACTGGCGTCCCGAACGCGGGCAGCGTCGCCCACTACCAGGCCGGCGTCGTCGGCCAACGCCTCGCCAGCGAAATCCGCGGTCGTCCGGCGACAGCGACCTACGACGGGAAGACGCTGTGTTTCATCGAGACGGGGATGGACGCGGCGTCGTTCGTCGAGTTCGACTACGAGAACCAGCCGTCGCCGGCACCGCCCTCGGAGAAACTACACTGGTCGAAGCTGGCGTACAACGAGTCCTACTGGCTCACCGCACGGGGGTTGCTCTGACCATGTCCGAAGAACAGGTCTCCGAGCAGACCGACCTCGAAGCGGCGATCCAGCAGAACCCCGAAGCCGTCGCGGAGTTCGTCGAACACCTCGACGCCGTCAACGAACTGCTGGACGTGCTCTCGCTGGGCGAGAGTGCGCTCTCCGACGAGATGGTGCGTGAGCTCTCGACCACGGGCTCGACGCTCGCCGAGTCCGCAGACGGGCTTGCGACCGACGAGACCGTCGCTCTGGCCGAGACCGTCGGCGAGAACGGCGACGAGTTGCAGGACGCGCTCGGAACCCTGCTCGTGCTCCAGCGAAGCGGCACGCTCGACGAACTGGCCGAACTCGCCGACGTCGGCTCGCTGGCGACCGCCGCGCTCGACGACGAGATGGTCACCTCGCTGGTTGGCACGGGTGCCGCGCTCGGCGAAGTCGCACAGACGGCTGCGGACGACGACACCCGCGACGGTATCGAGACGCTACTGTCCGGCCTCGGTGAAGCGGAGCGCGATCCGCCCGAGCCGGTCGGCCCCGTCGGATTGCTTCGCGGGCTACGCGACCCGGACGTCCAGCACGGGCTAGGCTACTTGCTGGCACTTGCCGGCGCAGTCGGCCGTGAGCGCGCCGAGGAGAAAGCAGAATAGTTGGCCGCCGGAGACCTTTGCGCGATTAATCGTTTCAGACGAGGAGTTGGATATCGGCGTCAGCCATGTCCTGAAGGGCTGTCGCAGCGCCGACGCCGGTGGTGACGCCGTCGTAGAAGTCGGCCTCGTCGTAGTCCATCAGGTCGATGGTCATCTGACAGGCCTGGAACTCTACGCCCATGTCGAGGCTCGTCTCGAGGAGTTCCTCGATAGTGGCGGTGTCGTTGTCCGCGATTTTCTTCTCCATCATCTTCGTCGTTACGCGGTCCATGCCGGGAATCGCGGCGACGGCGTTCGGCACCGGCATATTCGGATTTCCGACGGAGCTCAGTTTGAGGTTCTTCGAGCGTTCCTCGTGGAGGATGTCCAGCCCCCAGAACGTGTGGAAGACGGTTACCTCGTACCCGAACGCGGCCGCGGTGCTTGCGAGGATGAGCGGCGGGTACGCCATGTCGAGCGTCCCCTTCGTCGCGATGATGCTCATCTTCTTCGTGTCGTCCGCACTGGTGGCCTCCGCGAGCGCGGCTTCCAGCTCGTCCACGCGAGCGGCTAGCTCCGCACGCGAGGGCGTGTCGTCGGACGGCGCGTCTGGTGTGTCCGTGCTCATCGTTACTCCGTCTTGCGCACGTAGTGCTTGTACACGTCGTCGCCCTCCTCCTGATCGACGAGCTCGACGCCCTCGGTGCCGGCGGCCCAGCCGTCAATGTCGCTCATGCTTCCCGGATCAGTCGCCAGTACTTCGAGGACGTCACCCTCGGCGAGGTCGTCGGTAGCCGACTTCGTCTTCACCACTGGCATGGGACACGATGCACCTTTCACGTCGAGCGTCTCCGCGATATCAAATTCAGCGTTCATTGGTTATTCGCTCCGTTGAATTGTCTTGGAGCTAATGCACAATACCGCCCGGCCAAGTAAAAGATTGTCGATTCTTGTAAATTCAGCAAACAACCACTGATGGGATATCCGCCCTCAAATGCCCTATTGTGCTAATAAAGGCGATATTTGATTTAGTTGTGGCCCTACCTCGCCAATAGTATTGTTTAGAATGTGGATTACTATGCAAATGCTTTTGTGCGTCCGTCCGATAGAAACGAGTGCACAAAATGAACGCTGACGACTTTCCGACGCCAGATGTCGACGTGGAAACGACCGATCCGGAATCGCTCAAAGACCGAATCGACGCCGGTGAGGACGTGACGCTTCTCGACGCGCGTATGCAATCTGACTACGACGAGTGGCGTATCGACGGCGAAAACGTCACCACGCTCAACATCCCGTACTTCGAGTTCCTCGAGGACGACATCGACGACGACGTCCTCGCTCAGGTCCCCGACGACCGCGAAGTGACCGTCCTGTGTGCGAAAGGCGGCGCAAGCGAATACGTTGCAGGCACACTCGCGGAACACGGCTACGACGTCAACCATCTCGAAGACGGCATGAACGGGTGGGCGAGTATCTACGAGGCCGTCGAGGTCGAACGCTACGACGGCGCCGGCACGCTCCTCCAGTACCAGCGCCCGTCCTCGGGCTGTCTCGGCTACCTCCTCTACGACAACGGTGAAGCCGCCATCATCGACCCCCTGCGGGCGTTCACCGACCGCTACCTCGAAGACGCCGCCGACCTCGGCGTCGACCTGCAGTACGCGCTCGATACGCACATCCACGCCGATCACATCTCCGGCGTTCGCGACCTCGACTCAGAAGGCGTCGAGGGCGTCATTCCAGAGGCTGCCGTCGACCGCGGCGTCACCTACGCTGCGGAGCAAAGCTCCACGAGCCCTGCCTCGCAAGATCGGCAGGACGCCGACGGCCTGACGACCGCCGAAGACGGCGACACGTTCGACGTCGGCGACGCGACTATCGAGACAGTCTCCACGCCCGGCCATACGACCGGAATGACCTCCTACCTTGTCGACGGGAGCCTGCTCGCAACCGGCGACGGGCTCTTCATCGAGAGCGTCGCTCGCCCCGACCTCGAAGAGGGCGACGAGGGCGCGCCCGAAGCCGCACGCATGCTCTACGAGTCCCTTCAACAGCGCGTGCTACCCCTGCCCGACGACACGCTCGTCGGCGGCGCGCACTTCAGCGATGCGGCCGAACCCGCCGAGGACGGCACCTTTACCGCACCAATCGGTGAGCTCGTCGAAGAAATGGACGCACTCACCATGGACGAGGACGCGTTCGTCGAGCTCGTCCTCTCGGATATGCCGCCGCGACCGGCCAACTACGAGGAAATCATCGCGACGAACCTCGGGCAGAACGCCGTCGACGACGAGGAAGCGTTCACGCTGGAACTCGGGCCGAACAACTGCGCCGCTAGCCAGGAATCCCTTGCGGGTGACTAACGACGCCAATGGTGATTGAGGCACTCCCACTGCAGGTAACCGCCGAGTTGTTTCCGAACGGCATCAGTCGCTACGCCGTCGGTGGCCTGCTAGTCGGGCTCGGGACTGTCGTCATCTATCTCGGCACCGGCATCAGCGCCGGCGCGAGCACGTTTCTGGAGTCGACGCTGTCGTACGTCTCGGACCGGTCCCGGTTCCAGCAGTACGTCAGCTCCCGTGACTGGCGCGTCGTGTTCACGCTCGGCATCATCCTCGGGGCGGCCGTGTACGCGGTCGCCTATCAGGGCGGCGCGTGGACCACGGACGTCGAGCCGTGGCGACTCCTCCTCGGTGGGCTATTCGTCGGCATCGGAACACGCGTCGGCAAGGGCTGTACGTCGGGCCACGGCGTCTGTGGCGTCGGCTCGGCGTCGAAAACGTCGATCATCGGCGTCCTGACGTTCCTCGCCGTCGCCATCATCACTGCACAACTGGTTTCGGCACTGGGGGTGAGTCCGTGAGCTGCGAGGCTCGAGCGGTGCGAGAGTCTCGAGACGAGCGACCGGGCGCGACCGGAGGGAGCGACACGTGAGCGACGACCGCCACCCCGCGTTCATGCCGCTGATTCTCGTCGGCGGCCTCGTCTTCGGGTTCGGACTGGCGTACAGCCACATGGCACGCCCCGAAGTCGTTCTGGATTTCCTCCAGTTCGAGGACTTCGGGCTGGTGTTCGTGATGTTCGGCGGCGCTGCCGTGACGGGAGTGACCTTCTTCCTCGCGCCCCGCCTCCTCGGCCGCGCGCCGCTGACTGGCGATACCTTCGAACGGCGTCTGAAGTCCTTCGACCGGAACGTCCTAGTCGGCGGTGCCATCTTCGGCGTCGGCTGGGGGCTGTCCGGCATCTGTCCGGGGGCCGCCTACGCGAGCCTCGGTATCGGCAACGTCACTATCCTCTGGGCGCTCGCCGGGATGTTCATCGGCGCGTATCTCCAGGGCTACTGGCGAACCCGGAGCGAGACTCGCGAGACAGCCGCAACGGGCGCAGACTAGCCGTTCGCGGGCGTGTGTGTCGGCTGTGAGGTGGACGCCTTGACCGCCCATCCGAGGGCAGTTTTTGCCGGATAGTGCGTGCATTTGTGTGAACTGTACACAAGTCTTATTACCGCGTAGCGGCTACGAACAGGTGATAACGATGCCAGATTCGATGTCTGAACAACTCCGCCGGGATATGCAGTGCGAGGGACTGCTGGAGTGTTTCCACGGGCTCAAGGAACTCGACAAGGAATGCTTTCGGGCGCTCGTCGAGGCCGACGAACCACTGACCGTCGACGAACTCGCCGACGCTGTCGACCGCGAGCGCTCGACCGCGTATCGCGCCGTCCAACGGCTCCTCCAGACGGGCTTTATCGAGAAAGACCAGATCAACTACGACCAGGGCGGTTACTACCACGTCTACTCGCCGACGGACCCGTCCCAGATTGCAGACGAGATGCAGCGGATGCTCAACGACTGGTACGCGAAGATGGGCCAACTGATTCAGGAGTTCGAGAACAAGTACGAACAGTCCGAGTCCTCGGCCCCGACTGTCGAAAGCTAACACCACCTTCCTCTCTCTATTACACTCTGTCGCTCACGAGCCGAGCGGATTTCTCCCTGTGAAGCGGTAACTGACCCACTCCGTCTGGCCGGGCAGCAGTATTCATAGTATTGTGCATTATGTACAAAGACTTATCTGGCGCTGCCGCGTACATTCAGGTGATGGTAACTGATACTGCATCCGACGCTGGAACCACCACGACAAACGAGCCACTTCACATCGACGGAGCAGACCAGCTTGATGATGTCGTCAGTAAGTACGACCTCGTCCTCACGGACTTCTATGCCGACTGGTGTGGTCCGTGCCAGATGCTCGAACCCGTCGTCGAGACACTGGCCGCAGAAACTGACGCGGCTGTCGCCAAAGTCGATGTCGACGCCAACCAGCAACTCGCTCAGTCGTACGGCGTCCGGGGCGTGCCGACGCTCATCCTGTTCGCCGGCGGTGAGCAGGTCGAAGAAGTCGTCGGCGTCAAAGGAGAAGATGACCTCCGGGCACTCATCGAATCCTACGCGGAATAAGGGCTGGATACACGGGACTCGTCATCGCCGGTCCTGAAATCGCACAAGAGTCAGGTCAGCATCTCCGCAATCCAATTCAGTCGAGACAACTGGAGACAGGCAGTTTTTGCGGCGCGGAAAGACCAACGAATAGCGTTGAATCCGTGTCGGGCACAGTCGATAGCTGCGGTATCACGGGTTACCTACACCTCACTCAACCATTAGTACCGTAGCGAGACGAGAGTCTGTATGACTGACCCGTTCGTAGTCATCGGCGGTGACGCAGCCGGGCTGAGCGCCGCAAGCAAATTCGCTCGCGAGGCACCGGACCGTGACGTGATTGTCTTCGAAAAGGGCGAATGGGTGTCCTATGCCCACTGTGGGACGCCCTACTACGTCAAGGGGACTGTCGAGCGGCTGACGGACCTCCTCTCGCTGTCGCCCGAACAGGCGGCCGAACGGGGGATCGACCTCCGCCGGAACCGCGAGGTCGTCGGCGTCGACACCGATGCCGAGACGGTTACCGTTGCCCACGACGACGAGACGTTCAGCCAGCCATACAGCGACCTCCTGGTCGCGACGGGGGCACGCGCGGTGACCGGGCCGATACCGGGGACAGAACTCGACGGCGCGTTCACGATGCACGGGCTTGATTCGGCCGCTGCGGTCCGTGCCGCGCTGTCCGAGCCGGGGGACTCCGGCGTCGATACGAGTATTGAGTACGTCGACACGGCGCTCGTCGAGAAGTACACCGACTGGGAACCGCCGGAGCGAGTCGCCATCGTGGGCGGCGGCTACGTCGGCGTGGAGATGGCCGAAGCGTTCCGGGCCCACGACATCGAGACACACCTCTTTCAGCGGTCAGGCAACCTCCTGCCGCCGTTCGGGGAAGCAGTCGGCGAGCGCGTTGCCGACCAGCTCCAAGAGCAAGGCGTGGTACTGCATCTGGACACCGCTGTTGAGGAGATTGTCGGCGACAGGGACGAGCGCGTCGCGGCGGTTGCCCACGACAGTGGCACCACCGATGTTGACCTCGCGCTGGTCGGTATCGGCATCAGGCCGAACACGGCCCTCGTCGCAGACACGCCGGTCGACCTCGGCGATTCAGGCGCGATAGCAGTCAACGAGTACGGAGCGACAAGCGTCGACGGGGTCTACGCCGCCGGAGACTGCGCCGAAGACCGCCACACCGTGACCGGCGAGCCTGACTGGGTTCCTCTTGGACTGACCGCGAACCGGGCCGGTCGCGCAATCGGGCAGACCGTCGCCGGTGACCCCTCCCTTGTCGGCGACATCGCCGGAACAGCTGTCGTGAAGGCGTTCGACCTCGAATGCGGTCGCGTCGGCCTCCTCGACCGCGAGCAGGCCAGCGCTAACGGCTTCGACCCGGTGTCGAAGACAGTCACGGCCGGCTCCCGGTCAGGGTACTACCCCGGCGGTGACGACACCGACGTGACGCTGGTCGCAGACCGGAAGGGTGGTCGTCTGCTGGGCGGCGCCATCGTCGGAGAAGACCGGGCGGCGATACGTATCGACACGCTTGCGACGGCCATCGAGGCGGACATGACCATCGACGAACTCGAACAGTTGGACCTGGCGTACGCCCCACCGTTCAGCCCCGTCTGGGACCCGGTGCTGGTCGCCGCGAAAGTACTCAACGGACAACTGGAGTGAGGGCGGGCCGACCCGTTACAGCCGCTTCACCCCGCTGGCAACCGCGAGATACAGCGGTAAGGCAAGTAAGAGGACGCCGCCAATCAGCCCCCAGTCGGCGAGTCCGAGTGGGACCGTCCCGAAGTAGACGTTGAGCGGGGTGTACAGGACGGCAAGCTGCAGGAGTATCGACCCACCAACTGCGGATGCCAGCCAGCGATTGGAGAGAGTCGGTGTTTCCCGAAGCCAGCGGATCACGTACAGCTTTTCGAATTCAAGGAAGACGAAGCCGGTGAATACCATTGTCATCGCGTAGGGCGTGACTGCGGGTGCGCCGGCAAGCGTGACCAGTAGCAGGCCGAGCATTACCAGTGTCGAGATGACCCCTGTGCCCCCGATGAGGGCGAGCATATCGTGATCAACAATCCCACGATCCGGGTCCCTGGGCGGTCGCTGCATCACGTCATCGCTTTTCGGGTCGGCCCCAAGCGCAAGTGCTGGCAGCCCGTCAGTCAGGAGGTTAATCCACAGCAACTGGACTGCCGGCAGGACGAGGTAGCCAAAGAGCGAGGCAATAAAGACGATGGCGACCTCGGCCACGTTGGCACTCAGCAGGTAGCCGACGAACTTCCAGACGTTATCGAAGATGGCTCGCCCGCGCTCGATGGCCCGCTCGATTGTCGCGTAGTTATCGTCCAGCAAAATAACGTCGCTGGCCTGTTTGGCCACGTCAGTCCCACGGACGCCCATCGCGACACCGATGTCCGCGTTTTTCAGCGCCGGTGCGTCGTTGACCCCGTCGCCCGTCATTGCCACAGTGTGACCGTTCGCCTGCAGCGCCTGCAGAATGCGAACTTTGTGCTCCGGGGACGTGCGCGCGAACACGTCCACAGACTCGACACGGTCGCGGAGCGTGTCCTCGGAACAGTCCTCAACATCACCGCCTTCCATCACGCGCTGGCCAAGACCGAGTTCGCTGGCGATGGCTGCGGCGGTCCGAACATTGTCACCGGTGACCATCTTCACGCCAACGCCTGCACGCTCGGTCGCCGCAATCGCGTCGGCGACCTCCTCGCGGGCCGGGTCAATCATACCGACCAGCCCGGCGAAGATCAGGTCGTCACTGACATCGTCGGCTTCACCAGTGTCATCCCGTTCCACTACGTCGACATCCTCTGTGTACGCCACTGCGAGTACCCTGAGCGCGTCGTCAGCGAACGCGCCGACCTGTTCTCTGATCTGCTCGGCTCTGTCGGGGGTGAGGTCCGCCGGCCCGGTATCGGTGAGGACGCGGGCGCATTTCGAGAGGATGACTTCAGGCGCGCCTTTGACGTAGACCGTGTCATCGTGAACAGTGCCCATCCACTTGCGCTCCGATGAGAACGGGATCTCGTCCGTCCTCGGATGCTCTTCACGGAGGCGTTCGACATCGATTCCGGACTCGGCAGCCGCCATGACGATGGCCTGCTCCGTCGGGTCGCCTGCTTCGAGCGTCGCATCGCTGCACAGTGTCCCTGCGCGGAGCACCGTGGCAACGCGGTCCGACATGGCGTCCCCGTCCATCTCGTCACTGTCGACAACGGCGTCGTTGACCCAGATCCGACTGACTGACATTCGCCCCTCGGTCAGCGTTCCGGTCTTGTCGGTGCAGATGACATCGACGGAGCCCAGCGCCTCGACGGCGGGCAAGCGCCGCACGAGAGCGTTCTCGTCGGCCATTTTCCGGACACCGAGGGCCAGCGTGAGCGTCACCACCGCTGGGAGGCCTTCGGGAACCGCGGCCACAGCGAGCGATATCGCGGTGAGTGCCGCCTGAACCAGTTCGGTCCCCCGGAAAACGAGGAGTGGAACCACGAGCGCAGCAAGCACCATCACGCCGACGCCGAGCGTCCGGCCCAGCGTGTCGAGTTCAGTCTGCAGCGGTGTGTCGGTTTCCTCCGTTCCCGCGAGTTGGCGGGCGATGGCTCCGACCTCAGTGTCCATCCCGGTTGCCGTGAGGACGACAATGCCCGAACCGCGTGTGACGTTCGTGCCCTTGTACACCATCGATTCGCGCTCCGCAAGCGGCGCGTCGGGGTCCACCGGGTCGGCCCCCTTCGAGACCGGTGTACTCTCACCGGTGAGCGCCGCTTCGTCGACCTCCAGCGACCGACAGTCAATCAGTCGACCGTCGGCTGGAACGACATCGCCGCTCTCCAGTTCGATAACGTCACCCGGGACGAGTTCGGTCGCGTCGACCTCAACGGACTGGCCGTCGCGTCGGACTGTCGCTGTTGGTGCGGTCAGTTCCCGCAGGGACTCGAGCGTGCCTTCTGCGCGGTAGTCTTGGACGAAGCCGAACAGGCCGTTCCCGACCACAATCACGGCTATCAGTACTGCGTCGACAGCATTTCCCGCCCACACGGACAGTATCGCGGCCGCGACGAGAACCCAAATAAGAGCGCTATCGAACTGAGCGATAGCGATGTCGAGCGGTGTCCGTTTGCTCCCCCGTGTAATCTCATTCTCGCCGTGTCTGTCGCGCCGCGTTCGGGCTTCCGACGCCGACAGCCCATCAGACTCGCTGTCGAGCCCCGAAATGACGTCGGCAGTCGGTTGTGTGTGGGCGGCCTCGGACATGGAAGGTGATCTGCCGCTGTGTTGATATGAGTTCCCCTATCCAGTACAGCGGTTTTTTTGAGGCGGTACTGCGGAGAACCGTCCCGTCCTAGGACTCGGCCCGCCCGGTTAGCTCATCGGGCACGAGGCGGTAGAACTCGAAGTCAACCTCGCGGAGGGGGCGTTCGAAGATGTCGACCATGGGCATATCGACGTGTTCCAGTCCTTCCAGCGTTTCCGTCTCGATTCCCTCCCGTTCGACGTCTTCGAGCCGACCGTTCGCGACCACGCTTTGCCATCCCGCATCCGTCTCGTGGTAAGTCACGAACGTCGCCGCGCGGTCGTCGAGTTCACCCTTCGACCGCTCTGCACCGACCGCTAGCCGGAAGAAGAAGGTCGTGGTCAGCGCGTCGTACCCGTACGAAACCGGGACTGAGTGCGGCGGCGCGTCGCCGGCGGCGAGCGAAAGGACGCCCGTCCCCCCGTTGTCCAGAAACGCGTCCCGTTCCTCGTCCGCCATCGTAACCGGGTTGTCCGCAGCCATGGGTAATGTCACGGCAGCAACAGTAATAAGTGCATGGTCGTGTCGGGTCTGACTGCTGCCTCGCCGGAACACGGTAGCCCGGCACGCAGTCCGACGCTGACAGACAGGAAGATGCGTTCCAGTCTTCAGGCTTCGTCGACACGCTGGTCTCGGGCGTTAACTGCGAGTACAGGCATATCGGCGTGTCTGATGATCCGTTCTGTCGTACTTCCCACGAGGAACCGATTGAGACCGGTCCGACCGGCCGTCCCCATAGCGATCAGATCGATGTCGTTCTCGTCAGCGTACTCAAGAATATCTGCCGCCGGGAATCCACTGACGACCCGTGTGACAGTTTCGACGCCGGATTCGCGTGCTCGCGCTGCAATCCGCTCAGTCACTTTCTCCCCTTGCGATTCAAGGGACTCGATCAAGTCTTTCGGCAGCGTGTATTCGGAGCCGGTTGCGATATTGCTGAGATTGACGACGTTCAGGGCGTGAACGCGGGCGTCGAACTGCGCCGCAATCTCGCATGCGGGCTCGACTGCGGCCGTTGCGGACGCGCTTCCGTCCGTCGGGACGAGGATATCGTCGTAGGGCGCAGTGTCGCGACTCCGGTCGGTTGCACGGACAGTGAGAACAGGGACGTCGGCCTGTCGAACGACGCTCTCTGTCACGCTCCCGGCGAGATATCGTCCGACGCCTGTGCGGCCGTGTGTTCCCATAGCAATCAGGTCCACATCGTGATCGTCGCGGTACGCGCAGATCTCGTCAACTGGATCGCCCTTGCGGATAGTCGTCTGTATCGCTCCGGGGGCGTCCACCGCGTCCGTGATAGCCGCGACCGTGTCTTCCGCGTCGGCCGTCATGCGGTCGAGTGTCTCGTCTTCGAGGGCGTCACCGCTGAACGGCCCGCCTGCTGTTCGCGTATCGATGACAGCGATGACGTGCAGGCTCGCGCCGAACGCACGGGCCAGCGCTGCCCCGTGCTCGGCGGCACGGGTCGCGTGTTCGCTACCGTCAGTCGGGACCAGAATTGAATCGAACATTGCTGTGTTTACAAGTTGTTGCTGTCAGTAAATAAACTGCAGTCGCGATTCTCACGCTATTAGAAATCCGGTCGTTGAGGGCGGCGTCCCAAATACTTTGACTCCGTTGCCAGCAGTTCTCGTCGGTGTAGCTCCCAAAGTATGAGGGGGAGCGTAACGATCGTACAGCTATTACCAGATTGTGTCAATATATATTCGTTTGAAAGCGAAATGAGAGCGGCTACTGGCTATCTCACTGAGGGGTTTCAGCGGACTATTGTGGACCACCGCCGGTTTGCGCCTCTTCCGCCTCGCCCCAGCCACCGGCATCGACTATGCTGAATAGTTCACGCCAGTTTTCCCCGTCCCCGCTTTCGGGGAGCTGGCCGCGGAGGTCCTGAAAATCAGCGGCCGGGACCACCGTATGCATCAGGTCAACAACGACGCGTGCGTGATACGCTGCGTCCGACGGTTCAACCCCTTCTATTTCGCCGACACGGTCGACGAATTCCGTCCAGTCAAACCGCTGGCCGTGGTCGTGGACGGCGCCGGTCATATACCACTTGATTTCCATCGGGAGAGAGGCAGCGAAGTCCGCGGCGTTCTCCGCGGGAATGCGCTCTCCCAAGGATAGCAGTGTCGCGCGGGTCGCCCGAACGGCCTCACCAGTACCGGGTAGTTCAAGCCTGTGCTGTATCTCGCCGGTGAACTCATCGAAGTCCATGTATTTGTGTTGGCAGTGCAACAATATAGCGTCCGGTGGGACTTCTCACTGGCTGAAAATGAGCAGACATACGTACTACCGGCCGACGAGTATCGGCTGATTTCGGAGAGATGACAGTATCCGTGCCGTGTTGTGAACAGCCACTCCCCCCTGAAGAGCCCGCTCTACTTTTTTTAGCGTGGGGTTGCATTCGTGATACGTAACTGGATGATCAGACGCGACCTATGACAGTCGACCAATTAGAAGAGTACGGACTCGAACAGATGGACGACGAAGTGATTCGGGAATTCCTCGCCACACACTCGACCGGAGTCTTGGGGCTGCCGACGACAGACGTCCCGTATCTGCTACCACTATCGTACGGCTTTGATGACGGAGCCAGCCTCTATTTCACCTACCTCCTCGGCGAATCGAGCCGGAAAGCGGAGCTGACTGAGCGGGCCGGCCGTGGCCGGTTTCTCGTCTACGACATTGACACGGCGTTCGAGTGGCAGAGCGTGATGCTTGCCGGCGATATCAGCAGCGTGCCGGAGGACGACTGGTCGGATATCACGGCGATGACACAGAACGCCTGGCGACCCAACACGCTCCAGACGGCCACCACCTCCGGCGGGGTCGCACTCTACGAGTTCGAGATAACGGACCTTGCTGGTATCCAACAAACCGGACTGGCACCCGACTTCCGGGAGAACATCGAGCCGTGACTGCGGATGGCCTGTGACAGGAAACGGCGCTTCGGTGATTGAAATACGGTATCCTGGCAAGCTCCGACTGATTGCGCTGTGGCCGCTCGGTGTACATAACAATAGATTATCGATAGTTGATAATGGTCAGCGGATTGAAATAGGGGGCGGTCGATTCTTCTAGTATGTACGACACAATTGTGGTTGCGACCGACGGCAGTGCTGACGCGAACCGCGCAGCGACACACGCGCTCGAACAGGCCGAGCAACACGGTGCCGAGCTTCACGCAGTCTTTGTTGTCGATACGGATCGACACGCTGAGCCAGCACTGAGCAGCATGGAACTGGAAACCATCGAAGTCGAGGAATGGGGGAACAAAGAGCTCACGGAAATCGCTGAGAGAGGCGACGGACTCGATGTCGAGGTCACCACTCGGTGCTGCCACGGGAAACCGTACGTGGAGATTATCAGCTATGCCGACGAAGTCGACGCCGACCTGATCGTGCTCGGATACCACGGCCATTCCCACAGCAAAGGCGACCAGATCGGAAGTGTGACCGACCGGGTCGTCCAGAACGCGGGACGACCGGTGCTGGTGGCTGCCTGAGAGAGTTACACAGAAACGCTTTCAGACGGGCAGACACCGGCGGAGCTGTCTCGGAGCACTCACCTTGGCGTTAAGCGGCACGACAGCGACCGCGACCGAAACCGATTCCAGTGCAACCGCCCGAAACGTGACCTGAGAGATGTTCCAACCGACGGCTGACTGGATTAGTCCCGGTCAATCCGCCATGTTGATAGCCGTGCTGGGACTCGCTACGCTCGGAACGCTGGCGCTGTTTTTGGTCGCGGCGGCCAGTACACACCGACGCCGGTCGCGGCCGTACGTTCTGTTGACTGTTGCTATCGGGCTACTGGTCCTTCGGTCGGTGGTCGGCATCGGGACTGTCCTCGGGGCTGTCCCGATGGTAGTACATCACCTCACCGAACACGGGTTCGATTTCCTCATCGCGCTGCTGGTGCTGAGTGCGATCTATTCGGTCGCACCGCCGAGCGTCCCCGACTGATCGGTGTTTCGACGGTCACACCATGAACCATTTGGTGTCGTCTAGTGTACTATCTAGTATGTCTGACTATGCACCAGCCCTGACACGCCGGCACTTCATCGTCGGGACCGCGACAGTCGTGTCGCTCTCGGGGTGTCTGGGGACAAGTGAAGAGATGGAACCGGTTGCCATCGAGAGCGGCCAGAACTGTGACCAGTGTGGGATGGTCATCGACCAGCACCCGGGTCCAGTCGGCCAAACGTACTATCAGGACAACACGCCAGAGGGGCACGACCCGCCAGCACGGTTCTGCAGTACGACCTGCACGTATCGGCACCGGTTCGCCAAAGAACAGTCGGGGTGGACGCCCGCGGAGACGTTCCTGACCGACTACAGTGCAACCGATTACGAGGTCCGGACTGATGGGGGCAAGACCATCATCTCCCGGCACTTGAAGACCGAGGCGTTCGCCCCAGTGGGGGAACTCACGGTCGTCGCCAATTCGGATGTTGAGGGGGCAATGGGGCCCGCTATCGTCCCGTTCAGTGACAGTGCAGACGCCGAGTCGTTCGCCGAAGAGTACGGCGGCCAGACCCTCCCCGCGGAAGACATAACCCGAGAACTGGTGGGCGGGATGTAAGCGAGTTCCCGCGCAGTGAGAACGTCCGATACCCTGTTGTCCCGGAGGCTGGAAAGCCGTACTGAAGACTATGTCCACGGTTACTGAGCAAGTGCGTTCCCACGTCGAGTCCAAACCGGGTGTCCATTTCAACGCGCTTGCAGCGGATCTCGATATCGCGACTGGGCAGGCACAGTATCACCTGCGGAAACTACGCCGTGCCGGCGACGTCGTCGCCGAGGAGATTCAGGGCAAGACGCACTATTACAGCCGGGAGTACGGTCCCTGGGAGCGACGTGTGCTCGCGTTTGCCCGGCGAGAGACTGCGCGGACGATTCTCCTGCATCTGCTAGAAGCGGATTCCCTGTCGGCAGACGAACTGACCGACCGGCTGGGAGTCGCCCGGAGTACGGTCTCTTGGCACGTTTCGGCACTGGCTGACGCAGAGATACTCAAAAAATCGTACGGCGAACGGGGGCGTGTCGTCGTCGCTCTGACCGACCCGGACGCGACACAGCGGCTGCTCGCGGTGGTCCGACCATCGCTTACGGACCGTCTCATCGACCGGTTCACGCGGCTGGTCGACGAAGGGCTCGCAGCCGCCTCGGACGACGACTGAACTGCTACTCTCGGCCGTAACTACTGCGGGATATTCAGAGGATGTCATTCTTTCCGGGCTTACAGCCGTCAGTATCAGGCTGCATCCGTCGCAAGCATCGCCCCCACGAATGTGAGTCCCCACCAGAACAGGAGCGAGAGGGCGGCGACCCACGTCGGGACGAACGCTGACCGGCCCGGAACAGCGACGTACAGGACCTGATCGAACACGAGGCCGCGGTACGCCCCGGCCGGCGTCATGGCGAGCGCGCCGCCGAGCGTGCCCGTGGTGACGCCGGTGTCAAGCGCCGCAAACACCGCAAGGTCACTTCCGACAGTGAGGACAAGCAGCCCGGCGAGTGCGAGTACGAGTGCGCGGCCCCGGCTGCCGGCGAGCGCTGACAGCAGGAATGCGATAGTCAGCGACGAGAGCGCGTACAGGACTGTCAGCGCGATGAAGCGGATGAACAGGAACGGGGAATCGACACCGCGGTGGCTCGCAAACACTGTCGTCTCCGGTCCTGCAGTCGTCGCTACGTTGACGCCCAGCGCCAGCAACGGGACGACAACGATAGTGAGCAACAGCAGGGCACGTCCCGCGTACACCCCGCCGACGTACGACCACGTCGAAAGCGGGTAGGTGTCGAGGATATCTAGCTCACCCCGGGTAGCAGGGTCGGCGATGGCGCGATAGCCGACAGCGAAGGCAAGCGTCGGGACGAGGACTTCGACGGCGACGAGCGTATCGACGACAGTGGGGACGTAGCCGCCGGCGGGGCCGCCCCCGGCATAGGCGAGGCCGAACAGGACAATTCCCGTGACCACACCGAGCGCGATGTAGGTGCGTGTCCTGACTGCACTCTGTACCTCTCGGACGAAGACCGTCCAGAACCGGTTTCCGTTCATCATGACTGCTCTCCCCCCGGAGCGGCGATAGCGGCTCTGTCCTGTTCCAGAAGCGCTGTGAACGTCTCGTGAAGCGGCCCGCCGGTCTGTTCCCGAAGCGATTCTACCGACCCGGTCCGCACGAGGCGGCCGGATTCGAGCACTACCAGCCTGTCGGCCGTCTCCTCGACGAGCGGCAGTTCGTGCGAGCAAAGAACCACGGCGCGGCCGGCGTCGGCAATCGATTCGACGATGTCGAATATCAGCCGACTCATCGCCGGGTCGAGCCCGCTCGCCGGTTCGTCGAGCATCACAATCGGCGGGTCACCGGCCAGTGCCTGTGCGATTCCCAGGAGACGCGTCATTCCCCCGGAAAGCCCGGACACGGGGCGGCTGGCCACTTCTTCGAGGCCGACACGTTCAAGCAGTCGAGCCGGGTCGTCGTCAACGAGGTCCGCGTAGAACGCGGCCGTCTCCCGGACGCTGAACCCTGGCCGGAAGGTCGGCCGCTGTGGCAGATAGCCCAGTTGCCGTTCGGCATCGGGCCCGCAGTAGGAGACAGTCCCGCTGGTGGGTCGCTCGATGCCCAGAAGCATGCGCAGGAGCGTCGTTTTCCCGGACCCGTTCGGGCCGATGAACCCGGTCACGGCGTCGGACGGCACGTCGAGTGACACCTCCGAGATGGCTGTCACATCACCGTATTGTTTCGTGATTTCGTCCGCCATGAGGTACGTCTCGCCAGTCATGCTGCCCCCTCCATCGATGTCTCGTTTCGAAGACGCCTGACGGTCTCGGGATTCGCAGGGTCTGCTAGCGGAGCCCTGTCGACAATGCTTCCCCGGCGGAATCCAGGCGTGGTGCCGCGAAGCGCCCGGAGGCCACGGACGCTCGGTGCCGACCTAAGGACGACCGCAGCGTCGGTCTGATGGAGACGGCGGTCGACAGAATCGGTGGGTGAGTAGGAGTTGGCCAACACTGGGCCAGTCCTGCCAGTGAGGTCGTACGCGCCGCTCCAGTAGTTCCCCCTGCCGTCGTGCGTGTACACGCGTAGCGGCCCCGGTCCTGAGATGGCGTGACGGTCGTTCGCGATGAAATCGTTCTCGGTAACGATGTTCGACGGAACGACTGTTGAGGCCCGCACCCCGATGTCATTCCCGTAGAGGACGTTGTGCTCGTACAGCGACCGGTCGGCGTTCGTCGACATTGCCTGAGTAGTGTCGACTACCACGTTGTGCGCAATATAGCTCCGGGAGCCAGCTAACATGACGCCGCTACCGGAGTGGCGCACGTCGTTCCCGACGATAGCGTTCGCCACGGGGTTCGTCATGACGACGACGCCGGCGTACTCCTGTCCCCGAGCGACGTTGTCCGCAACGAGCGACCGGGAGGTGTACATCAGGTGGACGCCGAAGCGGTTGTCTCTGAACGTGTTGTTCCGGACAGCGGTCCCGTCGGCCCGGTGGAGGTACACGCTGTCACGCCCGCCGTTGAAGGCCGAGTCCTGCACGACAATCGGCCCGTGCATCCCAATAACGCCCATGAACCCATCTTGCCAGTCTGCCGTCCCGTTGACCGTGACGTTCTCGACGACCGCCCCGGGAGTCCGCCGCAGCACGACGCCACTGGCCGGCGTCTCGACGCTGAGGTTCGCAACGTACAGTCCGGAGGCGTTACGGCCGGTCACGGCGGCGTCGCTGTTGCCGTAGGCGGTCGTGACGGTTGCGTCCCAGGCGCTATCGTTGCTCTGCGTCGGGTCGCCGACCGTCGTGTTGCCGACGCCGACGATTTCGAACCCGGTGACACCGACGCGGTCGGCAGTCACTGTCACGACAGTGCCGTTCCCTCCACCGTCAAGCGTCGCTCCGGGGCCACTGAGGGTGAGTGGCTTGTCTATCGTCACCTGTTCGTTGTAGGTGCCAGCCGGGACAACGACGGTCGTATTCGGCGGGGCCGCATCGACGGCCGCCTGAACCGTCGGGGCATCGGTTCCGACTTCGACCGAGACAGGTCGATCTCGGTGCTGTCGTGCCGCCTGTACAGTGGCGTTCGCATCGCTTCGTCGCGGACCGACCTGCTCTCGGACTGCTGCCGCTTGTTCGAGGTCGAACGAGTAGGTCTTGAGGGCTTCCCAGTCGATGGTTCGTCCGCCACATTTGTCGGCAAACGCCGCGGCGTCGTCCCGGTCGGCAAAGGGCACAACTGCCGGCCCGGACGGGACCCGCGCCGAGCCATCGACAACGTAGTGCGCCTGATTGGCTTCGACCCAGTCCGGCGTGTGGCGGTCCGGAGCGAGCCGTCGTCGCCGCACCTGACCGGCCTGTCACTGTAGTCGGAAACGTACACTGCGAGTGGGTACCCGAACTGCTGCTCGTGCCCCGGTTCCGTGAGCGCGGTCACGGCCTGACCGATACCGACGTAGCCGACGACATAGCGGTACTGCGAGTAGAAGACTTGCGCGCGCGGAACGCTGATACTCTGATTCCGGGCGATCTGTTCGTCAGCCGCCGTAACACCGCGTTGCACAGTGGTATCGAACGCCACCGGTTCGGGGCGGGCGCTGGTGGTGTCGACGGCGAACGACGCAGCGAAGACCAGTGTACTGAGAACTACCGCGAGTAGCGCAAAAACTTGCACAGTCGTCAGAGCTGGTCGCATCTACCGACACTACGAGCGACGCCCCATTACAGTATGTGGTGTGGCTCTCGAAACTGGCGGCGCACCTGCACACAGGGCCAGCCACACCAGTCCAGACCCCAGCTCTGACGGCGTTCGAGTAGTGTGGGTATCCTCACGGTTATAAAATCGCCTACCTTTTACCGCCTGACTACTTGTAGCTGCGCTTCTACTATGTTACGTAGAAATGGGCACCGACCAGAACCGAAATCCCCGGGCCGAGCAGACAGTCTGTCCGTACTGTGGCGTTGGCTGTACGATACAGTACGCGGGCAACGGGAAGGCGACCGGCACAGCGGGGCCAGTGAACACGAAAGGAGAGATCTGCCCAAAAGGCGGAGCCGCATTCGACGTAGTCGAACACGAAGACCGGCTAACCGAGCCACTGGTCCGGGAGAATGGGCGTTTCGTCACCGCACCCTGGGAGACCGCCCTCTCTCGCGTGACCGACCAGCTCGGGGAAATCATCGACCAGCACGGGCCAGATGCCGTCGAGTTCTTTGCGTCATCGAACTGCACGAACGAGGAGAATTACGTCTTTCAGAAGATTGCGCGGATGCTCGGCACCAACAACGTCGACAACTGCGCTCGCCTCTGTCATTCGTCGACCGTGGCCGCGATGAGCGAGCGCCTCGGTGCCGGGGCGATGACGAACACACTCGATGACCTCGCCGAAACCGACTGCCTGCTCGTCACCGGCGCGAATCCGGCCGAACAGCATCCTGTCATTTTCCGTTCGTACTTTCTGCCGGCGATTCGCAACGGCGCCACGCTCATTCATATCGACCCGCGCGAGACAGACACGACCGAGGCCGCCGACATCCACCTCGACGTTCGCCCCGGATACGATATTCAACTGCTCAATTCGATGGCGAAGGTCGTCCTCGATGAGGAACTCGTCGATGAGTCCTTTGTCGAGGAACGCACGACCGGTTATGCGGACCTGACAGCACATCTCGATGACGTTGATGTCGGGTCGGGTGCCGACGTGGCCGGCGTCGACCCGGAAACCGTTCGGGAGGCGGCCCGGGCGTACGCCAAGGCCGATAGCGCGGCGATTGTCACCGGAATGGGGATGAGCCAGCACACGTGTGGGACCGACAACGTGCACGCGCTGTTGAACCTCGCGCTGCTGACCGGCAACGTCGGTCGCCCGGGCACGGGCGTGAACCCGCTCCGTGGCCAGAACAACGTCCAGGGGGCCGGCGATGTCGGTGCGCTTCCAAGCGTACTCCCCGGATACGAACCAGTCACGGACCCGGATGCCCGACAACGTATCGCCGACGAGTGGGGCGTCGAACCGCCGAGCGAACCCGGCCTGACGGAGACGACTGCAACACACCAGTTCGGTGACTCCGTCAAAGCTGCAGTCGTGTTCGGTGAGAACCCGGCTGTCACGGAACCGAACGCCGGTTCTGTCCGGTCCGGCTTTGAAGACCTCGATTTCTGCGTCGTCATCGACCTCTTCGAGACAGCGACCGTCGACCACGCCGATATCGTGCTCCCGGGAAGCAGTTGGGCGGAGAAATCGGGAACAGTGACCAACACTGACCGGCGGGTGATGCGGATGCGGCCGAACGCTGACCTGCCTGGGAACGCTCGCCGTGACCTCGACATCCTCACCGCCCTCGGCCAGCGGCTGGTCGGCCAGTCGGACGCGTTCGACTACGACGGCCCGGAAACGGTGTTCGAGGAGCTAACGCGGGTCAATCCGCTGTACGCCGGCATGAGTTACGACGGTATCGGCGACAGCTACCAGCGGTGGCCGTTCCCGGCGGACGCCGATTCCGGCACCGATGTGCTCCATACGGAGACGTTCGCGTCGGGCGAGCAAACAGCACCGCTGCGCCCGATCTCGCCGACGCCGCCGGCCGATGCCGTCTCCGGGGAGCAACTCGTTCTCACGACAGGGCGCGCGCTCCAGCATTTCAACAGTGGCGCACTCACTCGCCGGTCGGAGACGCTCATGCGAATGCGCGGGGAGGATGTCCTCGAGATCCATCCGGACGATGCCGCCGCTCGGAATATCGAGGACGGCGATACTGTCGTTGTTGAGAACGACCGCGGCAGCGTAACAGTATCAGCGGCGGTCACGGCGGCTATCCGGCCCGGGGTCGTGTTCTGTACGTTCCACTATCTGGACCCGCTCGCAAACGCGCTAACCGGTGATGCTCTCGACCCGGTCGCCGAGATTCCCGAATACAAGCATTCGGCGGTGCAGGTGCAGAAGTCATCGTCGGCCACAGAGGGTAGGTAACGAGTTCGGAGACGCTCTGGAGAAACTCTGGATATGTTTGAGCGTCGAGCATGTAGGTCTTGAGGGTGGTATACAACCCGGTGAGTTAGGGCGGTGTGGTTTCATCCTGATTCCTGTGACTGGGTACCGGGACAACCGGACGATGTAGTGCGGTCGATGCCGAAATGGCATAGAAAATTCACTATCAGACGCTGTCAGTAGGCGGAGAAACAACCTGCGAGAGACTAGAGCTGCCGGCTCGCTGTAAGGGACAATAAAACAATTTCTACGTTTCTCACAGCAGTGGATTAGGCGCAATGGTAATCCCACTTGGAACTATATTTATACGTATGATGGGCAGTCAAAAGAACCGGAAACTCAGTGCGGCAATGGTACTCGTTCAGGGCGTCGTAACTGCACTCTTCCCACAGATCAGTGTCAAGCTTATCAAGCGTATGATCGGGAAGAACTTCGAGAACGCGTCCCAGCTCACGGTGAAGCCAGCGTATCGCCGACAGTTGCGCGCGGTTGGTGTCGGGATGGTCGCCGCAGCCGGGACCGATCTCCTGCTACAGAGCGCTGAGGAAGCGGACGATGGCCCGGCAGCGACCGGTGGAGACAGCGAGTAACGACGGCGGCTACACCGACGGCGGTAGGTAGGCGCGCTTCTTGAACAGCGTAGTACCGGTTCAGTCGTCGCTGTCGACTGTCGCTTCGGTACCGGCGTCGCGGACCTGTGTCACTTCACTCTCCACGTTGACGCCTTCCCAGTCGTGGTCCGTGTGGAACCCCTCGCGCTCCTTCGCACTCTGGGCGACACGGATGAACTCCGCCTTGTCGCGGGCCGCAGCGATGGTATGCCCGCCACAGTAGGAGAGCCCGGAGCGGATGCCAGCACAGAACTCCTCGGCCACAGCAGCGACCGAGCCTTTGTACGGGGTCAGTGCCTCAACCCCTTCGTCGGCGCTGACGTTGTTCTGCTTGTCATCGCGGTCCTCGGCCGCCGCAGTGGTCGCCATCCCTCGTGACCGCTTGTACCGCGTCCCATCGACTTCGACGACCGCCCCGGGGGCCTCCTCTGTGCCGGCAAAGAGGCTCCCAAGCATCACAGTATCTGCCCCGGCCATGAGGGCCTTCACTGCATCACCGGACGTGCGAATCCCGCCATCCGCGCAGATGGTGACATCCAGATCTTCGGCGGCTGTCGCACAGTCATCGACAGCGGTCAGCTGGGGGACACCGGCACCCGCCACTTTCCGGGTGGTACAGTGGGACCCGGGTCCGATACCGACTTTGACACAGTCGGCCCCGGCGGCGGCGAGGTCTTCGACGCCCGCGGGCGTCGCGACGTTGCCGGCGATGAGGTCGGTCTCGGGGAATTCGTCCGCGAGGGTTTCGACGGCATCGAGCGACCGGTCGAGGTGACCGTGGGCCACGTCGACGACGAGCGCATCGACACCGGCCGCAATCACGGCCGCACTCCGGGCGACGTAATCCTCGTTGATGCCGACTGCTGCGCCGATCTGTTCGCCTGCTTCTTTCACTTGCTCGACCTGTTCGGCCTGTTCCTCGGGCGTCAGGAACCGGTGTAGTACCCCGAACCCACCCGAGCGCGCAAGCTCGATTGCCAGTTCCGCCTCGGTAACGGTGTCCATCGCCGCGGAGACGAGCGGCGTGTCCAGTTCGACGGTCGGCGTAAGCGGCGTCGAGAGGTCGATGTCGCTCCGACTGTCGACCGGTGATCGTTTCGGGACGAGAAGCACGTCCCCGTAACTCAGTCCAGTACGTAACTCGTTCATACCCCGCTAATGGAACTCCTCCTAGCACAAAAGGATCTCGGATTAGAGATGACCCGCTCGTCCCGGCAACCACGACTCGTTTCGCATGGCTGGGCTGCCCTATTTTTAGGGCTGGCTAAAAATCGAAGGGTATTTGTTATTTTAGGCTGGGCTAAAACCCATGGCGGAGACTAATCAGGACAAAACGTGGTCGACGCGGAGAGAGTGCGTAAAGTACGGGACCGCGCTGCTGACCACTGGCTCGCTCGCAGGTTGTACTGGGCTTTCGAGTGGGGGCACCGAGGCAGACGAAACCCGGGCACGAACTGACCGGTCCTATTCAGGGGCGATGGCGCCGGTGGGCAACCTCAGACTTGAGTCGAGTCCGGAGACTATTGTCGGCGGGTGGGGGTTTGAGGAGGACATCCTGACTGCACTGGGAGAAGCCGACAAGCTCATCGCCGCCGAGGGCAACCAGTTCTGGTTCACCGGCTTCTACGACCAGCTTCCCGGCGTAGACGTCCCCGATCCCGAGTCGCTGGAGTTGGTCCGGACAGACGACTGGTCACTCAGAACCGAGGTTCTCTATGAACTCGACCCGGACCTGTTCGCTACTGACCCGAACCGGTTCATTTCGTACTATGGTGCTGACGAGGGCGATATTTCCGAAATCAACGATTCGATTGGGCCCTTCTTTGGGAACGCCAGCCGCCGCAAACGCGGCGACGACTGGCCCACCTGGCCCGGTGGTGAGTCCTACGCCTACTACGATATCCCCGAATTCGTCAGCAGATACGGAGCACTGCTCGGAAAGTCCGAGACAGCCGCTGCTATCAACACCCTCTACGAGCAGGCGCTACAGGAGATGCGGTCGCGCGTTCCACCGGTGTCCGACCGTCCGAGCGTCGGATTGCTCAACGCGCAAATAAACCCGACAACGAGGGGTTCTTCCGTGCCTACAACCCCAGGACTGAGATCGACAAGGCATACGGGAAAAAACAGTACCGAGATCTCGGCATTGTCGACGCGTTCGAGGGCGAGTACGATGGCCAGTCCGGGATCCAGGTCGACTACGAGGCACTGCTGGAGGTCGATCCCGACGTGCTCGTGTTCCACTTCGGCGTCAATTACCGCGACTGGAACGGAGAGGATGCGCTCCGAAAGACAGTTGAAGGGATGCGAGACAGTTCGCTGGGGCAGGAACTCACCGCCGTTCAGGAGGACCGACTATACGTCGGCGGGTCAGCCTATCAGGGTCCGATTATCAATCTCTTCCAGACAGAGATGCTCGGAAAGCAGCTCTATCCCAACGAATTCGGTGAGTGGCCGGGCGAGATCACCGCTGGCGAGCTTCCAGAGATTCCCGAGGGCGAACAGCTGTTCGATCGCGAGGAACTCGCGGATATTATCAGTGAAACGAACAAGGCTACCGACTCACAGTAACAGCAGTTCCCCTCAAAAGCAGGGATAGCAAGTTTTGCACGCCTGCGCGAAATCGGATGACGGGTGGCGATGGGCACCGTGTTGTGCCACCCACTGCAGTCAGAGGCACGGATGGGTTCTGGACCCGAGACATGGGATGGGGCGAGTGGGCGCAAAGTAGGAAGCGGCCCAAAGCGGGGACCAGAACCCGAGTAACTGTAATGCACCGTTCGACATGTGATTTATGCTAACTCCGAACATAGTTGTAATTTCGCTCAACACAATCATCCCCAGAACGCACGGCTCCGCCAATCACGTACAAGGATGGGACGTTGCTGTGGGGGTGGGAGAAATGGGGGGCAACGTCCCATCGGAAGTCGTCGAAACCGACGACGGATTCCAGCCCGAAGCAATCGTGTGGGTGAATCCAGTGCGATTGGGCAGGGCACAGAACCCACCTAGCTCCGATACGAGTGTATATAAAGTGTTTATGATATCCCCACGCCGTCTGTTGATTTGGTCGCAAGCCACTCATTTGTTACTGGCGTTGTTTCCATCTGATAGCGTGAGAAGGACATCCCATGCAACAGCATAGGAATGGTGGGCAGCCGGGGGGAGTGGTGTGCACCGCACCATTCGGGGTCGTTATCCGCGTCGACGGGTTCTGGACCCGGACCGTTTGATGAACGTGATCGGATTCAGTGGGGGGAGGTGGCGCGGGGACCAGAACCGCATTAAGTAACATACAGTTGGTACGAAATAACGATTATGACGTTTTATGCCATTTTATTAGCTATGCGGTCACTGAGCGTCCGCAATTGCGGCATCGAGGTGGACGATGACTGGACACTTGCATCTGTACTAGTTCCTGTGATTTCCGAGTCCCTGGATGTGTAACGGAAGGGAAATTCAATCCAGCAGCACGTGGCAGAGAAGTAGAAATCGTAGCCAGCTCGGTGGAGGTAAGTAACTCAGTAAAGGTGAATCCACCAACGCACAGGAAGCCCGATGACCGGTTCGAAACAGTACGGTTCTAAATAGTGAGTTATTCCACGAGTTCGAGACCCGTGATCTCAAATCGCGTCCCACCCATCGAGCTCTCGGTTACGCGAATATCCCAGCCATGTGCGTCAGCGACTCGTTTGACGATATTGAGGCCCAGACCAGTCCCCGATTCGGAAGTCGAGTAGCCAGCCTCAAACACCTTTTCGCGGTCCTCGACGGGGATTCCAGGGCCGTCGTCTTCGATGTAGAATCCGTTGGTGTCATCGAAGATACCGCCGACAACGACAGTGACATCCAGGCCAGCGTGATCGATCGTGTTCCTGAACAGATTTTCCAGCAGGTGCCGGAATTGGTCGGAATCCGCTTTTATTAGTGGCTGGGTATCGGCCTCGCAATCGGAGTGCAGTTCGGCCTCATCTGCAGGATCAGATACAAGCTTCCACGCCGCCTCGGCAGCGACTTCTATCGCAACAGGTTCCAGTGAACCGATTTCCCGTTGCTCCCGCGCTAGCCAGAGGAGGTTCTCGACAATGTGTTCCATCCGTTCAGTCGCTGTCTCTATCACAGCAAGGTGATCGCTCGAATGCGCTTCCTGAACGAGATCTAGCCGACCGTGGATGACGTTTAGCGGGTTCCGCAGGTCGTGGCTGACAGTAGCGGCAAACTGCTCTAGCTGTTCTTTCTGATCCTGCAGTTCCCGTTCACGCTTTTGCCGTTCGGATATATTTCGACCGGTGCCGACAAGCCCTATCAGGTTACCGTCCTGATCCGTCAAGCGGTCACCGGTGAATTCGTGGGGAATACGTTTCCCCGCTCCAGTAAGGAAGTCCGCTTCGATGGTCGAGTGCCCCGTTGTGAGCGCCTCCTCGATTGCCTCGGCGACTGCGTCCCGTTCGTCTTCCGGAAAAAGACTGACCGCGTCGAGATTCGTGATTTGCTCATCAGTGTGTCCGGACAGCGTTGTGAATTGTTCATTACAGCGCTGGATTTTGCCCGCAGAATCGAGCACGTAGAATATGTCGGCAAGTGAATCGAGTGCCTGGTGGATAAAGGTCCGCTCTGCACGCAGTTCGTCTCGAATCTTCAGCGAGTGCATGGCGTGCGAGATGCTATCCCCGAGTTCGCCGAGTAACTCCTGTTCGTCCCCATTAAAGGCAAACGAACGGGACGAATAGACGCACAGGAGACCGTACAGAGTGCTATTGTATTCCAGCGGAACTGCAGCGGTGCTTCTATAACCGCGGTCGAGTGCCGCCTCTCGCCAGACCTCGAACGCCGGGTCGTCTTGAATATTCTGTGACGTCGCAATACGTCGTTCACGAACGGCCGTGCCCGCGGGACCTCGTCCGGTCGGGGAGTCGTCCGCAGTGACAACAATAGTATCGAGGTACTCGTCCTCGACGCCGGCCCATGCCTGTGGCTCGATTCGGTCTGTGTCAGGATCCCGCTCGCCGATCCATGCGAACAGGTAGGGTTCAGAGTCGCTAATGATCTCACAGACACGAGTTTTGATTTCCGATAGCGAACTCGCTCGGATGAGAGCCTGGTCGATGCTGCTGACGAGCGCGCGGACCCGCTCAAGTTCAGCAGCACGCTGATTGGTGCGGTACTGTTCGACGGCGTTTTCGATACGGTTTACGAGGAGTTCGTATCGCTCCGTTCCGTGCCCTTTCCGGAGATAATCGGTTGCACCGGCGGCAATGGCGTCGCCGGCGACCGCTTCGCTTCCCTCCCCGGTGAAGAGAATAAACGGGAGATCAGGGAACTCCTCGCGGACAACTTCGAGGAGTTCAATACCGTCTTTCCCGGGCATCCGGTAGTCGCTGATAAGACAGTCAACGGGGTTGGTAGCAAGTCGGTCGAGGGCTTCAGCAGCACTTGTTGCAGTTATAACGTCGAGTTTACTGGATTGCTGTTCGAGCATTTCGGTTGCCACATCTAAAAAATCCGGTTCATCATCAACATGAAGCACAGCAATACTCGACATCTCTGGCACAATATCGAATGTACCTAATTTCGGACGATAAAGTTGCTGACCCAAGTATCAGAATATATACTCCGATAGGGCCGTCATTTATTTGTTGAATTTCGGTAACTATCCGAATGAGTGCATACAGGCCGCTCGAGACGTAGTTAGGTTGGCTGGCACAGATATTATCGCCTATTATAATATCACATATAAGAACTGGCGCAGTGGATTCATAAAAGCTCGATACATAGTTGTGGCAATGGCCTATGCAGGTGGCGGGACTCCCGATTCCATTCACGTTTTGTATGTAAACGATGATGGTGACTTTGCTGAATTAGCGCAGACGAAGCTCCTGAATATCTCATCTAGCTTTGACGTCACAACAGTCGGGAGTATCGAGGCTGCTCTCGACTCGCTTGCAACTTCGGCTATCGATTGCGTGGTCACATCGTACTCATTGCCGGGCGGGACGGGAATCGACCTCCTAGATCGGTTACGAACGGAGCAGTACGAACTACCGACGATCTTGTTTACGGGCCGAGGGAGCGAGCAAATTGCAAGCGAAGCGACACAGGCGGGGGTCTCCGATTACGTTCCGGTCCACGCGGGCCAGAACAGTTTCGAGTTGCTTGCGAGCCGCATCCAGACGCTCACCGAAGCCGCCCACAAACAAGCGGCCGCCGAGCGACTGTCCGACCGCTTCCAACGAACGCTGGAGCGGGCAACTGACGGGATTTATGCCGTCGATAGCGAGTGGCGGATCGAATATATAAACGAGAAGATGGCAAAGCGCGTCAACCGCGAACCGGAAACTATCGTCGGGACGATTATCTGGGAAGAGTTCCCCTCGATAGTTGGAACGGAACTCGAAGAGAAATACCGAACCGCGATGGAGACCGGCGACCCGGTGTCGTTCGAACAGTACCTTGGCGAACCGTTGGATTACTGGGTCGAAATACGAGTCTTTCCCGACGATGACGGTCTGACCGTCTTTTCACGGGAAACCACGGCGGAGCGGGAACGAGAACTGGAGTTAGAGCGCAGTGAAGCGATCCTCGAAAACATCCACGACGTTGTGTTCGTTCTCGATGACGAAGGGACAATCGAGTTCGCGAACACCGCTTCAAGACGACTGGTTACCGGGGGAGAATCGACCAAGATAACGGGACAACAGTTGGAAGCAGTCGTGGGAGACCGGATGTCCAAGTCCGATGCCGAGCGGTTCACAGCGGCGGTCGAATCGACAGTCACTGATATCGAGAGCGACGGTGGCGTTACAGGGTTGTACGACGCAGACCTGCAAATCGATGTGACGACCGGCGGTGGCGAGCGGACGTTAGACGTCCGCGTCACACCGTTCCGGGGCGACGATGATCGGCAGGTGCTCGTCGTTGCCCGTGACATCACCGAACAGAGCATGGCAAAACGACAGTTAGAGCAGGAGCGGGATGCACTTCGGGAACTCCAGACTGTCATGGCAAAGGGTGATATCGCTGCTGAGGCGCGCCTCGAAGAATTGCTCGAACTTGGCTGCCAGACGCTCGGGCTCAACATCGGAATCGTCTCACACGTTCAGGGCAATGATTACACGGTCAGGGCAGTACACGCCCCGGATACGGAAATAGAATCCGAGGACCAGTTCGACCTCGAATCGACGTACTGCGCGGAGGTGGTCGGGACAGATGCAGTCTGCTCGTTCGCAGATGCTGTCGCTGATGGCAAAGAAACCCACCCTGCGTATCGTGAGTTGGAGCTGGAATCGTATATCGGCGTGCCACTCATCGTCGATGGAGTCCGGTACGGGACGGTCAATTTTTCGAGTCCGACAACGCGAGTCGCGCCCTTCGGAGCGCTTGAGCAAACGTTCGTGAAGCTACTCTCGGAGCTCGTGAGCGCCGAAATATCACGGATGCAGGACCAGACTGACCTCAAGCGCCAGGAATTCCTGTTCGAGCGGGTACAGAATATCGCAGATATCGGTGTGTGGGAGTATTTCCCGTCGACAGACAGCCTCGACTGGTCTGACGGCGTCCGTCGGATTCACGGCGTTGACGACGAGTACGACCCGTCACTCGATGACGCGCTTGGTTTTTATCACCCTGACGACAGGGAAAAGATTTCGCAGGCAGTCGAGCAGACGATTGCGGACCGGGAACCGTACGACATCGATCTCCGGATCGTTCGGACCGACGGCGACGTGCGCGACGTTCGGGCGTGGGGAGAACGCGTCGACGACCCACAGGACGATGAGCCCGTGCTTCGAGGCGTTTTTCAGGATATCACGGAGCGAAAAGCCCAGGAGCGAGCGCATCAGGAACTTGCTGAAGAGTACGAGGCACTGCTCAACAGCTCCGGTGACGCCATATTCATGCTCGACGTCGATACGACTGGTAACGATCCAGTGTTCGAGTTTGCGCGACTCAGCCCCGGCTACGAGTCACAGACAGGTCTCACGACTGACGAGGTTCGAGGGGAAACACCACGGGAGATCTTCGGTGACGAGCGTGGTGCCGAACTCGCGGCGAACTACACTCGTTGTTTCGAGGAGCGTGCGCCGATCTCGTATCGGGAAGAACTGGACATCGCTGACGACGCGCGGTTCTGGGACACGAGCCTCGCACCAGTTATGCTCGGCGATGAGATCGTCCGGATTGTCGGTATCGCCCGCAACGTAACCGAACAGGTCGACCGACAACGCAAACTCGAAACGACGAACCAGCGACTCGAATCACTCATTGAGGCGACGCCGCTCACCGTCATGGAAATCGACACGGACGGAGCGGTCATCCGCTGGAACGACGGGGCCGAGAACATGTTCGGCTGGTCGCGGGAAGAAGTGCTTGGCAAGTTCAATCCGATGGTCCCGGACGAGCAGCAGGCTGAGTTCGCTTCTCACCGGCAACGCGCGTTGAGCGGCGAGCCGATTCGCGGCAAGGAGATACGGCGGGAAACGAAAGACGGCGAGGAACTGGATCTACTCCTGTCGGTTGCCCCAATCACTGCTCCGGATGGGGAGATAACGAGCATACTGGCCGTTCTGGAGGATATCACCGAACAGAAGCAGTTAGAGTCGAAGCTCCGATCACTGCAGGCGACTGCGCAGCGGCTCAGTGGCGCACAGTCGAGTGCCGAAATCGGCGACATCGCTGTCGAGGCTGCCGTCGATATTCTCGGGTTCGAACTCACCGGGATCTGGGAGTATGCCGACCAAGCCGGCGAGCTCGTCCCGCTGACGGCGAGTGCAGCCACAAGAGAACTGCTCGGTGAGCTCCCGCGGCTGGAGTCCGGAGAGGCGCTTGCGTGGGAGGCGTTCGAGGCGTCGGAGTTGCGTAAATACGACGATCTCCAGTCCGAAGTGACACTCGGCCAGGCTGACGCACAACTCAGGAGTGGCCTGTTCGTGCCTCTGGGCGACTTTGGGCTTATCGGCGTGGGAACGACACAGGAACAGACGTTCTCTGCTACAGACGTGGACCTGTTCCAGATACTGGGTGCGACTGTCGAGGCGGCATTCACACGCGCAAGCCGGGAAACCGAACTCCAGCGACAGAATGAGCGGCTCGATGAGTTTGCCAGTGTTGTCGCCCACGACCTCCGGAACCCGCTGTCCATCGCTATCGGCTTTCTCGACATCGTCGAAGAGACAGGTGACCTCAGTCACGTGGACCGAATCGAATCGGCACATGGCCGTATGGAGCAGTTGATCGACAACCTCCTTACGCTGGCACGCGGCGAGAGCACAGTTACGGATACGAAGCAAATCGATCTCAAGACCGTGACGACGGAGGCGTGGGGATACGTCGACACCGCTGACGCAACGCTGACAGTTGCTGAGGCGATCCCGACAGTGGCTGGTGACGCCGGCCGATTGACGCAGCTGTTCGAGAACCTCTTTAGAAACGCTATCGAACACGGTGGAGAAGATGTCACAGTAACCGTCGGGCAACTAGACGGCCGTGACGGGTTCTACGTCGCGGACGACGGCGACGGGATTCCGCCGGGGAAGCGTGAGGAAGTACTGGAACACGGCGTGACATCTACCAAAGGGGGCACTGGCTTCGGACTCTCGATCGTGGCGGACATCGCCAAAGCGCACGGCTGGACTGTCCGTGTGACGGAGAGCACTGCTGGCGGGGCACAGTTCGAGTTCCGCTACTGAGGGAAGCGATGGTCGCGGTTTCTCGGCACCGACAGTGACAGTGCTGGAACCGACAGAAACAGTGCTACGGCCAGAGCCCACGCGCTTCGTGGGCCTCCGCGATACGGGACAGGGCGACGATGTACGCCGCATCGCGCCACGTGATGTCGCGGTTTTCGAACTCCGTCCGGACTGCGTCCCAGGCCGCCCGCATCTCTTCGTCGAGTTCGTCGTTCACGCGCTCAAGTGACCACGACCGACGGTTGATGTCCTGTAGCCACTCGAAGTAGCTCACCGTGACGCCACCGGCGTTCGCTAGGATGTCCGGAATCACCATGACATCTCGGTCAGCGAGGATGGAGTCAGCAGTGGACGTGGTCGGACCGTTCGCGCCTTCCACGACGAAATCCGCGGCGATGTCGTCCGCGTTGGCCTCGGTGATAACGTTCCCGAGTGCGGCCGGGATGAGGACGTCGACATCCAGCGTCAACAGTTCGTCGTTCGAAATCACGGTGTCGGCGTACTCGGTGACCGCTTCCGGTTCCTCGTCGTGTGACGGCACTGACGCCGTATCGATTCCGGCGGGGTCGTACATTGCCCCGTTCACGTCGCTGATCGCGACGACAGTCGCGCCCCGTTCGTCGAGTAACCGTGCTGCGTTCGCACCGACACTACCGTAGCCCTGTACTGCGACCGTGGTTTCCGGCAGTGGCTGGTCGTAGTACTCACAGACCAACTGTGTGATAATCGCGACGCTCCGACCGGGCGCGTCCTCGCGTCCCTTGCTCCCACCGACAATCGGCGGCTTCCCGGTGACGACGCCCGGAATCGTTTCGCCTTCTTGCATGGAGTAGGCGTCCATCAGCCAGGCCATCGTCTGTGGGTCTGTTCCCATGTCCGGGGCGGGAATGTCCAGGTTCGGGCCGATGACCTTGCGGAGTTCCTGTGTGAACCGGCGGGTGAGCCGTTCTTTCTCGTCTCGGCTCAGCGTTTTCGGGTTGACGGCGATACCCCCTTTCGCGCCGCCGAAGGGCAGGTCCATGACCGCGCATTTCCAGGTCATCCATATCCCGAGTCCGACACACTCATCTCTCGTCACATCGGGGTGATAGCGAAGCCCACCTTTGTACGGTCCCCTGACGCTATCGTGCTGGGCTCGATACCCGGTGAACACTTCGACTGTACCATCGTCCCGCTCAATCGGAACAGTGACTTCGTGGACGTTTCGCGGATGGTTCAGTCGTTCGACAATGTTCGGGTCGATATCGAGGTGGTCCGCGGCTCGGTGGAGTTGCAGACGGGCTGTTTCGAGCGCTGATTCTGGCTCGGACGGCGTCGACGAGTCTTCCGAAGGAGAAGCTGAGCTCAGTTCCGATCCCATCGTTATTCCAGCGGTGTCAGTCGATTGCGCATTTCACCGCCACAGTCCTGACAGTTCTCCGGTTGGCTCTCTGCAGTGATGACTTTGCCACACGCAAAGCACTCGTACGGTGTCTCCTCGTCGTGGTCTTGCTCTACATCTCTCATGTGTATTCACGAGTGACGGTGTCAGGCCGCCAGTACTCGATTAAGGAATAGAAGGACATCAAAGGAATATTCAGAGGTTAAATAAAGAGGCAGGGTGAGATTGGGTTGTTTATTATTAAACCCCTTCACGACTCTAGACCCGAGACGCTCAGGTCTTCGAACAGTGTGGTGAACAGCTTCCGCTGGACAGTCCGGACGTGCTGGTAGAACGCCGGCGGAGAGATTTCGAGCATCGTCGCGATATCCTCGCCGGACTTCGTGCGCGGTGACTCGAAGTAGCCACTGTAGTAGGCGGTTTGAATCACTTCGAGCTGGCGCTCCGTGAGGTCCGTGAGGAACTCCGGACCCCGGTCCTGCTCGATACCCCGTTCGAGCGTCTCCTTGCGCTTGAGTTCGACGCCGGAGAACGTGCTGTCGACCAACTGTGCGATGTTTCGAACGTCGACGCTCTGTGGCACATCGACGACGAGTGTCGTGCCGTCCGGGTCCGCAGTCGCTTCCCGGAAGATAGCACCGTGGTCGGCCAGTTCTAAGGCGAGGAACGGCTGTGACAACTCCAGTCGCAGGACGCCGGTCTCGGTGTCGTCGTCACTGATCTGTGTCACGTCGTCAATCGATGTCATGTCCACGGCAGCCGCCGCGACCGTGCGCACGTCAGCGTCTTCGACGGTAACGAACACGCTGTTACCAGTCGGCGCGTGCTGGATGCCGCCTTCGTAGGAGAGGGAACACCCCGCCGACCGAGCGAGTCGCGACAGGAGGAATCGCTCGTCATCGATGTCGAACTCAACGCGAGTCACCGACGTCGTAAGCAGCGCGTGTTTCCGTTCGATGGCGCTGAGCGCCGAGGCAATCGTCTCGCCGAGTTCGCGCAAGACTGTGCGCGTTGTCTCGTCGAACGCGTCTTTCGTGTCCGCGTAGATGGTGAGGATGCCGTGCCTGAGGTCGTTGTACACAAGCGGGATGCTCAACACCGAGAGGAAGTCGCGCGTGAGCGCGTCCGACCGCCACGGCGCGTTTCGGAGGTCGGCGGCGACGTTAGGGATCATCGTCACCTCGCCGGTCGCAGCCGTCTGGCCTGCGGGCTCAGTCTCGGAGTCCGCGACGGCGATTGATTGACTGTCGAGATACCCCTGTTCGTTGCCGGCCCACGCTCGCGGTTCGACGGTAGTACCGCCCGGATCGACGCTCCCGATCCACGCGAACTTGAACCGGTCCGTGTCAGTCAGCCGTTCACAGACAGTGTGGTTGATCTCTTCCTGTGTTTCGGCGCTGACGATCGTCTGGTCGATCTCCCGAATCGTGTTGTTGATGTGATTCAGGGCGGTCAGTTGCTCGTTTTGCCGCTGGAGTTCGCGGTCCTGTTCCCGGAGCTGAGATTCTCGGACGACCCGGTCGAGGGCAGCCTCGGCGGTCGCTGCGAGCAGGTCGGTGAGTTCCTGTGTCACGTCGTCGAACACCCCGACGGCTGTCGAGCCGCTGACGAACACGCCGTGGTTGCCCAGCGGAATGAACATGACGCTACGGAGGTCGGTCGCCCGGTTTTCCAGCCGGTCCGACGTGTGGACGTCGTCGAACACGAGTGTCTCGTCGTTGACGAAGCTGTGACTCGGAAGCGTGTCGTCGTTCGTGCGGACGGCCGGAAGTGGCCCATGGTGTTCGGTCATCGCCTGTGACTGTGCGACAGGCTGGAGTTCGTTCGTCTCAGCGTCGTGCAGATAGATGGCGTTCGCGGAGACATCGAACACACTGAGCACGTCATCGACGATGTGCTGGGCGATCTCCTGATTGGTCTCCGTGTAGAGGAACTTCCGTGCGGTTTCCTGCAGCGTCGCCAGTGCTTCCTCGCGCTGTTTCCGTTTCGTGATGTCCCGGCAGCTGTACAGCAGCGTCCCGCCCTGAATCGCGACTTCGCGGACGTTGACCAGCAGTGTGTGCTCGTGACCCGCTTTGTCGGTGACAGTACACTCGATATTTTTGAGAACGCCCGTCTCAGCGAGGTCCGCTCGGTCGAATAGGTCCTCACCGAGGAGTGTGTCGATTGTTCCCTGCTCGCGGATCTCGTCGTCGGTGTAGCCGAAAATGAAGTGGACGTTCGGGCAGACGTAGGTGTACTCCCCGGCCTCGTTCGTCATGAGGACGGTGTCGGTCATATTGCTGAGCGTGACCCGGTGGAGTTCCTCAGATTGACGGAGGTCACGGTCGAGGGTGACCTGTTCCGTGATGTCGATCCCTTCGATCACGATCGAGGTGACCTCGCCGAAGTCGTTCTCGACCGGACGGACTGAAAGCTCGATAACGCGGTCCGTAGCCGTTGCCAGCCGGTGAACGACTGCGTTACCGAACTGCCCGTCGCGTGCGGCCTCGACGAGGTTCCGGATGTCGCGTTCTGTCGCGTCGGACTGTGACCACCACGGTAGCGTCCAGAACAGGTTACCGATGACTGCGTCCACGTCCTTGTCAATCATTGCTCGTCCCGTCTGATTCACACGGGCGAGCGAGCCGTCCGGATCGAGGACCCACGTGGCCGTCTGTGTGTCGTGAAAAACGGCGTCGAACTGGCGTGCCCGTTCGCGCTGCGTGATCGCTCGACGAGCGGACTGGAGCGCGTTCCCGGTTCGCTCGATTAGGTCGTCTATCCGCAGGCCGTCTGTCCCTGTGAGGGGGACGTAGTCGGAAACGCCGGCCTGAATTGCCTTGCTCGCCAGGGCCTCGCTTCCGTCTGTGGTTCCGAGGACGACTGGAAGGTCGGGAGCCGATTCCCGGAGCTGTCGGACCAGCCCAATGCCACTCCCGTCGTCGAGTGTCTCTCCCGTGACGAGACAGTCAACCGAGCGCTGGCGAACCGTATCCAGAGCGTCCGATGTTGTCCCAGCAGTGAGGATAGCGGCCTCAGTGCTCGCTTGGAGAGCGGCTGAGAACGGCTCGGTCCAGTTCGCCGAACCGACGACGAGAACCTGTGCCGTGTCGAGCGGACTCCCGGCGTCGCTCATCTGATCCTCCCGTGCACGGAGCTATCACTGAGACCACTGACGCTATGCGTGACCGCTCGTTCGAGTTGGCGCCACCGGTCGGGGAGGGGGTGCGTCAGTTGCCGCGTTTTGGATAGAGGGTTCAATAGTAAACACCTGGTGTCAGAGGGACTTCGTTGCTAAACAGTTTAGTATTTGCTCATTCCCGCGGTCGTTCCGATAGAGTGCCATCGGTCGACGGACGGTACTCGGGGAGACACATGACGGACATCACACAGACGCCGACACGGTCGGTCTCTGCCCGTCGTTCGGGCAGTTGCGAGCCAATAGCTCCCGCCGATTCAGCTCAGCTATGATGGACGTACAACGTCGCTTGACGGAGAAGGGAGCTATCAGGCACGTCGAAGCGCCGACGTCGCTGCCAGTGTTCCGAGCCGTGACGCGGGTCTGGCACTTCCCCAGCGGAGACGTCCTGCTCGAACGTGCCGAGCATCGTGACTGTCTGATCCCGGACGTCGACCGGGTCGACGTTCCAGTACGTGGAACGGAACAGGTTGCGGACGCTGTGGCACTCGATACGGACACCGCTGTTCGGGTGACGGACAATACAGGAAGCGTAGTTGTGTCAGAATTCGATAAGAATGTGAAGATAGGATAAGAAATTCGGACTCAGTCGCGTTTGTAAGCCCCTCAGTTAGTCTCTACTATATCGAACGATATAGTAATTTTCCTGGTAGAAATAGGTAGCTTTTGGTATCTCGATGAATCCCGTCGATATATGTCTGATGTAAATCCGTACCAAAGCCTGCGGACGCAAATCGACGCAGCAGCACAATACTTAGACATCTCAGAGGGACACCTGGAACGGCTGAAAACCCCTGAGCGGATACTGGAAACGAACCTGTCTGTCGAGATGGACGACGGGTCGGTCGAGGTGTTCCGTGCGTACCGGTCACAGTTTAACGGCGACCGCGGCCCGTACAAGGGCGGGATTCGCTATCACCCACAGGTAGACCGCGACGAGGTCAAGGCGCTCTCCGGCTGGATGGTCTACAAGACAGCGACGGGCGATATCCCGCTGGGCGGCGGGAAAGGCGGCATCGTCATCGACCCGAGCAACTATTCGGAGAGCGAACTCGAACGGGTCACGCGCTCGTTCGCGAAGGAACTGACGCCGCTGATTGGGGCCGACCGCGACGTGCCCGCACCCGACGTCAACACGGGCCAGCGCGAGATGAACTGGATCAAGGACACCTACGAGACACTCGAAAACACGACCGAGCCCGGCGTGATAACCGGAAAGGACCTCGCAAGTGGTGGCAGCGAAGGCCGCGTGGAAGCGACCGGGCGTTCGACGGTCGTCGCAGCGCGTGAAGCCTTCGAGTATCTCGACAAGGACATCGAAGGCGCGACGGTCGCGGTCCAGGGCTACGGGAACGCCGGCTGGATCGCGGCGAAACTCATTCACGAAATGGGCGCTAACGTCGTCGCCGTGTCCGATTCGAGCGGGGCTATCTACAGCGACGCGTCGTTCGACCCCGTCGCAGTCAAGGACTACAAACGTGAAACCGGGAGTGTCGTCGGATATACGGACGCGTCAGAGGAACTCACGAACGAGGAACTGCTCACGCTCGACGTCGACCTGTTGATCCCGGCCGCACTCGAGAACGCCATCGACGAGTCCCTGGCACACGACATCTCTGCCGACGTCATCTCCGAGGCCGCGAACGGTCCGATTACTCCCGCAGCAGACGACGTTCTCAGTGACTGCGAGACGCTGGTCATTCCGGACATCCTCGCGAACGCCGGGGGCGTCATCGTGTCGTACTTCGAGTGGGTCCAGAACAGACAGCGCTTCTACTGGTCCGAAGAGCGCGTGAACGAGGAACTGGATTCGATTATCGTCGACCAGTTCGGGAACCTCGTCGATGCCTACGAGGAGCGGAAACTCCCGTCGCTCCGGACCGCCGCATACGTCGTCGCACTCCAACGGGTCATGAACGCCGGCGAGCAGAGCGGCACCTGGCCATAAGCGAGTCCCGGACCACGGCCAATCGCGCGTCGCTGACTGGTCTGAGAGCGCTCTGTCACCAAACGACACGATATTAAGGCCGTCCAGCGACGAGGGGCATTATGCCAACCGACCGCGTCACCGTCTCTCTCGACGAGGAGACCAAGGAGACGTTAGAGAGTCTGACCGACCGGACTGGGGAAAGTCAAAGCCAACTGATCCGCGAGGCAATCGCGTTCTACGCGGCGAACTTCGACTCGGCGCACGCGAGCGACAGCGACCACCTCCAGACGTACTACGAGATGCTCTCGACGGGCGAACACGTGCTTCTGGACATCGACTTGCTGCACGCTCTCCTGAGCCAGTTTAGCGATCCAGCAGAAAAGGACGAGGCAGTTCTTGAAATGATCGATCAGGTGGCCCAATACCACGCCCAGGAGTACGCCGAGCGGTTCGATTCGCTCGAAGACGTTCTCGAATGGCTCTCGCTGTGTGGGTTCCTGACCGTTCGACGGGACGAAAAAGGGAGTTTCCACGTGGTTTTCCCATCCGAGTCGGTGCGATGGTTGATGATCCGGTTCATCCGCGGTAGCATTACCGACCTCCCGTTCGAAATCGAGATCGAAGAGAGCGTTTCGAAAGTTCTACTGAGAGAGCAAGAACCGTGAATACCTCCGGCACGGGACGTAAACAGACTCGAATCGGGGGATGGGGCAGTTCTTACTAGTTCACACACCGAGTGACACGTACACAGCGTTCATACGACCGATGTTCCGACCACACACGGGTCTTAACAATGTTTTTCATTACCTGCTGGGACCGTGACAGTGGATATCAAAACTAACAATCATGAGTATTACAAAACGACTCAAAGCCGTCGGCCCGGGAGCGATGGTCGCCGCCGCGTTCATCGGCCCAGGCACGGTCACGACTGCGAGCGTCACCGGTGCGGAGTTTGGTTACGCGCTGCTGTGGACCATGGTCTTCTCGATCGTTGCAACGATTGTTCTCCAAGAGATGAGTGCTCGACTGGGCCTTGTCTCGGGCGAAGGACTCGGCGAAGCACTCCGGGAACGGTTCGACAATCAGCTCGTCGAGTACGTGAGTATATTCCTCGTTGTCGGGGCGATCGGCGTCGGAACCGCCGCCTACGAAGCCGGGAACATCCTCGGCGGTGCCGCAGGGCTCGCAACGATAACGGGTATCGACTCGACGGTGTGGGGTGTTGTGATGGGACTCGTGGCTGGACTCCTGCTCTACACTGGGCGCTACAAGCTGATCGAACGAGCGCTCATTGGTCTGGTCGCCGTGATGGCGTTCTCGTTCGTAGCATCGGCGGTCCTCATCGGTCCCGATCCCGGTGCGATTGCGATGGGGTTCGTCCCCGGTATCCCCTCGGGGTCGCTGTACCTCATCACCGGCCTCATCGGCACGACCATCGTGGGGTACAATCTGTTCTTGCACGCGAGTAACGTTCAGGAGCGGTGGAGCGGGCCCGAAGATATCGGCCACTCACGTATCGACACCGTGCTTTCTATCGTCGCAGGCGGCGTCATCACGATTACGATCATGGTGACCGCGGCCGCAGCGTTCGAGCCAGGAACCCAGATCAGCGATATCGGGCGGATGGCCGAACAGTTGCGACCCATCGCGGGTCCGTACGCCGAACTGTTCTTCAGCATCGGCATCTTTGCCGCCGGGTTCACGAGCGCGACGACAGCACCGCTTGCGGGTGCGTGGGCGACCACAGGTGCACTCGGCTGGGATTCGGATATGCAGAGCACACAGTTCCGTGCCGTCTGGGGGACTATCCTCGGTGTCGGAGTTCTCTCGGTACTGCTGGGCGGCAGTCCTGTCCAGATCATCGTGTTCGCACAGGTCGTCAACGGGATTTTATTGCCGATCGTCGCGGTATTCTTGATATACGCGATGAACCAGCGGGACCTCCTCGGCGAGTACACGAACGGGTCGATAGCGAACGCCCTCGGCGCGATTGTGACGCTCATCGTCGTGTGGCTCGGCGTTCGGACGCTGCTCAGCGTCGCGGGGGTGCTGTAGATGGGAGACCGGCGGATCGGCGTCGACGTCGGTGGAACCTTCACTGACGTGACGCTGTCTCTCGACGGCGAACTCGTGACCGCGAAAGTCCCGAGCACTGAAGACCAGAGCGAGGGCGTTATCGCCGGGATCGAGAAGGCCTGCGAAGCGGCCGAGATCGACCCTGAGACTGTAAGCGAGTTCTCTCATGCGATGACCGTCTCGGTCAATGCGCTCCTCGAAGAGGACGGCGCAAAGACCGCACTCGTCACGACCGACGGGTTCCGGGATGTTCTGGAAATCGGTCGGCAGGACCGGCCGTCGCTGTACGACCTGTCCGCCGAAAAGCCGACACCGCTGGTTCCCCGACGCCGCCGCTTCGAAGTGTCCGAGCGGACGACCACTGACGGCGTCGAACAGTCCGTCGACGAGAGCGAAGTCCGGGCAATCGCCGAGCAGTTACGCGAGATGGATGTCGAGTCCGTCGCCGTTTCACTCTTGCACGCGTACGCGCACCCGGAAAACGAAAGTCAGGTGGCAGAAATCCTGCGCGACGAACTCGACGTTCCCGTCTCAGCCTCCCACGAAGTCCTCGCTGAGTTCCGCGAGTACGAACGAACATCGACGACGGCCGTCGACGCATACGTACGCCCGGCGATTGACCATTACGTCAGTCGCCTCACCGACCGTGCGCGGGAACTCGGAGTCCCACAGCCCCGAATTATGCAGGCCAACGGCGGAATCACCGACGCTGATACCGTCAGGCGGAACGCCGTGACGACCGTACTCTCGGGCCCTGCTGCCGGGGTCGTTGGGGCAGGGTCAATGGCGGCCGACGAACAGGCCGGGCTCGTTACGTTCGATATGGGTGGGACGTCCAGCGACGTGAGTCTTGTCCGCGACGGCGAGGCGGAACGGACGACAGAGGGCGTCATCAACGAGCGGCCGATCAAGACGCCGATGGTCGACGTCGAAACAGTCGGCGCAGGTGGTGGGTCCATTGCCTGGGTCGACGCCGGGGGCGCACTCCGCATCGGCCCGCGCTCCGCCGGAGCGGCCCCCGGTCCAGCCTGCTACGGGAAGGGCGGAACTGAGCCGACTGTCACCGACGCGAACCTCGTGCTGGGCTATATCGGCGCAAGTACCAGTCTGGGCGGTGAACTCTCGCTCGATGCGGATGCGGCCCACGACGCGCTTGCGGATCTCGCCGCCGAGGCGGGTCTCGATGGGCCTCTAGAAGCCGCCCGCGGCGTCTACCGCGTCGCGAACGCGAACATGACCAGAGCCATTCGCTCCGTGACCGTCGAGCGTGGGTACGACCCGCGGAAGTTCGGGCTCGCCGCGTTCGGGGGTGCCGGGCCGATGCACGCGGCAGCAATCGCGGACAGCCTCGATATCGACCGGGTGGTGATTCCGCGCGCCTCGGGCGTACTGTCGGCATATGGCCTCCTCGCAGCCGATGAGAAGCGCGACGCAGTACGGACGTATCAGCGGTCGCTCGACGCGGTCGACCCCGACGATGTCGACGCTGTATACGAAGAGCTGTCAGAAGAGCTTCTGGCTGAGGTTAGCGACCGCGAGGCGGCGACAGTGCGTTGCTCTGCCGACCTCCGGTACGCCGGCCAGAGCTTCGAACTCACCGTGGACGTCGACCGGCCGTTCGACACCGCGGACGCCCGCGAGCGGTTCGCCACAGCCCACGAGTCCGCGTACGGCTATCGAGCGGACGAGTCGGTCGAACTGGTGAACTGTCGCGTGACGACGACCGTCGAACGGAGCGCACCGCCGGTGGAGTACGATGCCGCTGGCGACCCACAGAAGGGCTCTCGCGAGGCAGTGTTCGCCGACGAGGTCCACGAAACGCCGGTCTACGAGCGATCGAAACTGGCACCGGAGGGCGGGATCGACGGCCCCGGGATTGTCGAGGGCGATGAGAGCACGATCGTCATCCCACCGGCCTGGAACGTTCAGGTACGGGATGACGGGACACTGCTAGCGGCGGTGAGCGACACATGAACGACGAAGCCACAATACCGAACGATGAACAGGAGACGATCGACCCCGTAACGCTGGAGATCCTCAGGAACCAGCTTGAGAGTGTTGCAACCGAGATGGGTCACGTACTCATCCGTGGGGCATACTCCCCGAACATCAAGGAGCGACAGGACTGCTCGACGGCGCTCTTTGACGCGTCGGGTCGGATGGTCGCACAGGCGGAACACATCCCGGTCCACCTCGGCGCGATGCCCGACGCGGTAGATGTTGTCCTCCAGAAGAACCCGAAGCCGGGCGACGTCTTCATCGTCAATGACCCGTTCGCGGGCGGAACACACCTCCCGGACATCACGCTCGTCTCGACGATCGCGCCCAACGACGAGATAGTCGGGTACGCCGTCTCACGAGCCCATCATGCCGACGTGGGCGGGAGTTCGCCGGGGAGTATGCCACCGGGTGCACAGGAGATTTACGAGGAAGGGCTCCGCCTGCCTGCTGTTCGGCTCGTCGACGGCGGCGAACCAAACGAGGCGGTCCACAACCTCATCCGTGCCAACGTCCGGACGCCGGACGAGCGCGAGGCGGACCTCCGGGCCCAGCGCGCTGCGAACGAACGGGCCGAGGAACGCATCGGTGAACTCCTCGAAGAACACGGGTCGACCCTGCTCGATGCGTTCGATGCTGTCATCGAGTACTCCCGCGAGCGCGTCGAGGCTGAACTCGACGCGCTCCCGGACGGAACGTATCGAGCGCAGGATATCCTCGAAGGCGACGGCGTGACTGATGCCGATATCCCGATCGAGGTGGCCGTCACCATCGATGGGGCCTCGATAGCCGTCGACTTCGCCGGGACCGCCGACCAGGTGGCAGGCAACCTGAATGCACCGCTCTCAGTCGCGAAGAGCGCGGTCTACTTCGTCGTCCGGGCGATCACCGACCCGGAGATTCCGCCGAACCACGGCTGTTACGAACCCGTGTCTGTGTCCGCGCCTGAAGGGTCAGTGCTCAGCCCGGACGCGCCGGCCGCAGTCGTCGGTGGCAACGTCGAGACGAGCCAGCGCGTCATGGATGTCACGCTGGCGGCGCTCGCCACGGCAGTCCCCGACCGGGTTCCTGCCGGTGGACAGGGAACGATGAACAACCTCATCATCGGCGACCGAACCGGCGATTTCACATATTACGAGACGATCGGCGGCGGGTTCGGTGCCCGGCCCGGGAAAGACGGGATGGATGGCGTACAGGTCGGAATGACGAACACGCTCAACACGCCCGTCGAAGCGATGGAGACCGAGTATCCGCTCCGTGTTGAGCGGTACGCGTTGCGTCCGTCGAGCGGCGGCGACGGCCGATACCGCGGCGGGCTGGGCCTCGAACGCACCGTCACCGTCGAGACAGATGCCACCGTGTCACTGTTGACGGAGCGCCGGCGGACAGCCCCCGCTGGAATCGACGGCGGCGAGGACGGCGCGCTGGGGGAGAATCTGGTCGACGGCGAGCCGGTCCCCGCAAAGGCCTCCATTGACATCGAGGCCGGGTCGACCGTTTCCGTCCGAACACCCGGTGGTGGCGGGCACGGTGAGCCGGCAGAGCGGGACCCGGAGGCGAGAGAGCGTGACCAACGCGACGGGAAGGTAGACGAGGGGTAGCATCTCGATTCAGTTGTCGGTCGAACAGACGTAGCCGGTCACCAGAGTGGTGCCACCGGCAGTCAGCTGTCGGGCGTGTCGATGGCCTCCTGCGCACCGAGCCAGTTCGTGATGAGCCGTCGGACCGGTGAGTGGCACTATCGTCACCCGGTTTCTGAAGCGTGTGCCGTCCGCGCGATAGTTCCATAGCTCGACGGTCCGCTGTTCCCAGATGTCGATCCCCTCTTGAAGTGTCGCGACCGACTCTGGGTCCGTTGCCGTCCCTTGCAGGAGGCGGAGATTCTCGCCGCGGAGTGCCGCCAGCGAATAGCCCGTCATCTCTCTGAACGTCTGAGTCGCATATCGGACGGGATTGTCCTGATACGCTGGCCCAGTGAGTGTCAGGCCAGCGGTGCCGTCCCGAGTCGCACCAATTTCGCGATAGTCTCCCGCTCGAAGGGAGTCACAGAGCCGGGCTTGAGCGCATCGAGGTTCTGGAGAATGTCTGCCGGCGACTCGTCGGCAGGGTGTGGATCGACACTCCGTAGCTGGTGTGTTTCGACAAGATTCGGAAGCCGCTGGCGAAACCGCTCCTCGTCGAGCAACATAGTTTCGATAAGTGCGTCCCTCAGTTCGGCCATGTTCGCAGTCGCCAGTTCTAGCTGCCGGGAACACAAACGCCCGTCGATATCCGGGTTCGTAGCCGATCAGCCGTGCCATTCATGCTGGTATAGCCCCTGTTTCAAAGATACACGGCACCTACGATATCAATGCCAGAACACGAGTATCCGGTGGCCGACCTTCCGACACCCAGCGAGACATACAGCCCTGGTGACGCTGTTGCCCTCCAGCTCGATGCGCTAGGAACGAACGACGACCCATTTGAAAACGCGGGCATCATGACGGCGTACAATTTCGCCTCCCCAGCCAACCGCCGCTCGACTGGCCCACTTGACCGGTTCATAGCCATGGTCCAGTCACCGCAGTACCGCCCGATGATCGATTTCGGAGAGGCTGTGCGAGGCCCTGTCGAGCGAACCGAGAACTACGCTGAACAGCGGGTGACGATTACGGGGCCGGACGGACGAACAGTCACGTACGAGTTCGGCCTGTCAGTGCAATCCGTCGGCGAGTTTCGAGGCTGCTGGCAGACCGACCGTGTGGTAGTGGTCTGAATAGCGTAGTGCCGATAGGACAGTACCCGGCTGCTCTGGACCGTTCAAACAGGGAACGGCTGTGATATCTTGCGGCTACGTTCGTCGTTGTACCGTACAGCGAAACGGTTCATCGGATTATGAAGTCCCGGCGCCCTGCCAGAGCAGATGTTCTGACTGTCAGGGCGTTGTGCAGCCCCACAGGTCGACTGCTCTCAGCACTCGGAAAATGGAGATACGTGCAGGCAATAAGATGTGTTTGAAATAGCTTCCAACAAAAGGGACGATATGAGGGTTTCTATCGTCGGAGGGGGATTCGCCGGGTTGGCGGCAGCCCAACTGGCTGAAGAGGTCACATCGGACGTACAACTCTACGATAAAGGCACATACAGCGGTGACCGAAGGGGCGCCTGGGGGGAAATGGTCTGGGACTATTCACAATTGCCACTGGAGAGGCACGTTCCCGGATACGTCAGGGAAGCTGAAACCGGGATATTTGTCGGTTCCGACGGGAAGACTGTAATAAATGTCCCTAATGGTGTGATACTGAACAGAGGGGAATTAGAGAAACACTGGGCGGGCACGCTCGAAGAGACCGATATTGTAGAGGACGCAGAGGTTGACGAAGCTGAGTTTCGGAGGCTAGCTGCGGAATCAGATCTGCTAGTCGATGCCACCGGGCAATTCCCGATTTCAAGCCGGTTCACGTCCCTGTCGTATGACGTAGCGTGTCCGACGCTGAGCGGGAGGATAGAGGCCGACTTCTCCCATCTGTATCCCGAACCGAGAGCGCTTGCGTACGAGAATTACTTCCTCTGGGTCGTGCCACAATCGCCGGACGAAGCAACTGTCGGACTCGGCTGTCGGGAGAACAAGTCTCCTGACGAACTGTACGAGGATATGCAACAGTTGCTTGCGGAAATCGACATTGAGCCCCCGGAACGTGAGGCCCTGTACAGCGGAACCGACGTTTCAAACGGCTTGCGGAGCCTTTCACACTGCTCGTACGAGCTAAACGACTGCACAGTACATATCGCGGGTGATGCCATGGGACTGGCGAACCGCCTGACGGGCTTTGGAATGGTACACGCGGCACAGTCCGGCCAAGCTGCTGTGAGATCCTTCGTGCAAGGGGAGTCGTATAAACGCAGGTTGTTGTGCCAGAACTTCTGGACGAAAGCTATCACCGGTGCTGTATCCCCCATCCACCATACCATCGGATTGGACGGAATCGCTCGCTTGGCGAAGTCTGATATTGAGTATCAAGAGAGCTTTGAACCGCAGCAGCCTGCAGATATTCTGAGCGCTGTTCGAACCTTCATTTAGCGCCTCCAATCAAGATTAAACACTCACTGGTCAGAGACAGTGTTAGTTCGAGGGCCGTCGATGCCGGGTTCGACATATCGTTGGTTACGCCACGGGAGAGCCGCTGCCCGCTACTGATCGGTCTACTCTTATTTCGTACCTGGCGCAAACAGTCATTGGTGTCGAGCATATCGGTGGCAGCCGTTTGAGGAGTCGGGTGGCCCAGATAGAGCTTGTTCGTATCAGCTCGCCACAGCAGCTACAAGTACTAACCAAGCCGATTAGCTATTCAGACTAACTGTCCTTTATAGCTACAAGGAGTAGCTAAGAAAAATAGCTACCTAGTATATCTAAACAGTATAGTTGATTCTTGTAGCTGGAAAAAGCAGCCGAACGGGCCAGCGAGTAGGGATAGTCAGCAAACAGAACTATCAGTTCCAGTTTTGTTCGACAGCCTACCGAATCAGAGCTGCAGGCACATCAACAGAACGACGGGTAGTGCGCGAAGAAATGTCTTCACCGACAGCTCGACTTATTACGAAAAAACCTTAGCGGGAAGCAGTTGACTGCTCCCAGTCGTACCCCACTCACGGAGCTTTTCGGCCACAAGGTCTGGATTGTCCATGGCAACGACGAGGGCAGCCTCCAGCGCGTCGGTCTTATACACATCCTCACCGACTTCATCTTCTAGGTTACGGAGAAAGGTGGACTCCCGTTCCTCAACTTCGGGCCGAATGAAAATCGGTCGCTGTTTGCGGTCCTGTTTGACGGAGTCACGACGAAATTTGTATGGAATGTCGGGCTGGGCTGTGGTTTCTACGTCAGTTGATTCGGTTTCGACAGCCATCTCATCCTGGTGGTCGTCCGATTCTGGCTCTGGATCTGTGTCCGTCTCTGCAAACGGGTCGTCGCCGGAGCCGGATTTCATGCTGTTGCCTCCTGTTCGCGGGTCTGTCGGAGGTGTGCTGCCAATTCCTCGAACTGCTCCAATGTTTCGATTTCGTAGTCACGCTCCCGACTCCGATGTTCTTCGATGTATTTGAATGCTGAACACTGTTTGCGCCAGCATCCTTCGAGCAGGGACGTCCGCTCGCGGAACACTACAGGAATATCGTATGACTCCGAACGGAGCCGTTTGAGCATCTCTTCTTGATCGTTGGTTCCTTTGAACCGGTTCGGTACAGCAGCTAACACGCCCACGTTGATATCTAGCGTGTCTTCAAGTCCGGTCACGAGGTCTGCGAGGCCCTCGACGGACTTTTGTCCTTTTCCACTGGGTTCAAACGGGATAACCAGGTTCCGCGTCGCGTGCAACGCATTGTACAGTTTCACGTCCGCGGTCGCCGGTGGGTCGATGATGACAGTGTCGTACTCAGACGGAACACCTGCGTCCTTTAGCACACGTAAGAGCTGGACGTTCGGGTTCCAGTTCTCACCGAAGTCCGCCGCTTCCTCCTCACGACGCCGCAGATGTTTCGAAAGCACCTCCAGAGAGTTGTGTGCGGGAAGGACATCGACATTCTCTGAGGTTTCAATGAGGTCAGCGAAGGGACCGCGTGGCCGCTCGACAAGATGCCGAACTAGGCTATCGGCCTCTGAGTCAGTCCGGTGGTCCGCAACGTCAAACAGGAACGAGAGGCTCCCCTCCTGTGGATCCATATCGATTGCCAGTACGTCGTGACCGGCGCGGGCGTCGGCGACGGCGAGGTTCGCCGCCATCGTTGTCTTGCCGACACCGCCGGCCTCACTGTACACGGTGTAGGTCAGCATACCGTATCGGATTCACCGTACAGATATAAAGATTAGTCAGACGGTATAGCTATACGGTATAGCCATACGCCTCCTCCTGAAGCGGGCTTGCAAAACGTGGGCTACTCAACGAACAGCCCTGCAAGCGTCTCGCGCATCTCCGACCGTCGGTGAGACCGGGCTTCAGACTCGGAGAGGTAGTTATCGAGTACGACTTGTGCAGACGCCGAGCCCTGCTCCGCTGCGACGTCTTCAAACCGTTCTGCAACCCGCCTAACAGCAGCGCCGTACGTAGTATACCAGAATCGACGGCCAGTTTTCGGCGTTGGTGTGGCGCCGTCGACAGTGACATCTGCGGCCTCGGCCACTGATTTGAACCGCCGTCGGACTGTTTCGGCGGTTAGATGGCCAGTAGCTGCGGACGGAGAGGGCAAGAGATAGCCACTCCACTCTGGACTGCCAAGCATCTCTATACGGCGCTCTACTGTCTCCAGACCGGCCAGTAGAGCCACGGTCCCAGGACCGTTTTTCCGCTCGCCGTCACCGAACTCTATGTACGGATGGGAATCATCGTCCGGATCAAGGTTGAGCTGCCGGATATGTAGTGATGCAACTTCACTCGGGCGAAGCCCCCACCCACAACATGCAACCACGATAAATCTGTCTCGTTGATTAGTCGCTGCTGCATACAGCTGCTGGACAGCGTCTCTATCAAGTGCTTTGTTGTCCCAGGACGGAGTCATATCCCATCCAAACCGGATTTCGAGATCAGCGAGTGGATTGTACGCGGCGTTTCCGAACATCACCAGGTGCTTGTAGAACTGCCGTGTGTCCTGAACGTATTTACGCCGTGACGCAAGCGTCGTCAGGGCATCGTCCAGTTGGTCCAGCGCGTCAAACGTCGCCGCTACCCGGTCCATCTCCGCAACGCGTTCGCCAGGACTCTCCAGCGGTGCAAGCAAATCTTTTGTATCGTGGATATTGGTATATACTTTCGCGTAGCGTCGTAGAATCGACCGCCGTGTGTCGATTGTCGCGTCAGCACGCCCGCGTCGGGTCGAAAGCTCATTGAGGTACTCCTCGATGGCTCGCTGTGTGTTGTCAGAGAGGAAGTCAAATGACCCTGATGTAGTCGTGACTTCAGGAACTCCGATTTCGTCATAGAACTGCCCCGGGGACAGGTCGAAGCGCCGCTGGAGGTGCTTTACGAATCCCGGGAACTGTCCGTTCAGCCAGGTGTACGTGGGGGTTTCAGCGGTCGGATCCAAGCCGTCGGTTTCCATCGTCGGTACGACTGTTTCGTGATAGAAGGACTTGCAGTCGGCCAAGTCCATGGTTGAGTAGCGAATTTTACTCATTGGGTTTTGGGGTGGAGCGGCAGTAACCGACGAACTGTTCTAGCTGGTTCGTCTGAATCACCGATTTTTCGTATGTAGCGTATATTAGTCGTACGACTAATAGTTTGTCTTGTATTGTTTTCTCATGCAGAAACCCACAACAAGACAAATACTGGCGATCGAATTACCGCAGCACATAAATCACATACCGCTATACTAAATCGGATTCTGTAGACTCCACTGTTTCGGAGGATACGCTCGTGTTTGGGACGAATCTGCCTCGAGTCGTGATTTTCTCGGCGGTCAACGGTCGATATCGGCCGGGTATGGAGGCAATTGTCGGATAGACGTGAGGAATCTCGTAATTCAGGCGCTGCTGAATAGTGTCGCCACTCACGAGCAGCGGACTCAGAGGGCGCCCAGCCGGTCAGTCGGGTGGGAGTAACGCCGAAACGAGGATCTCGATGCATTCGCCTGCGGTCAACACTGGTTCGTAGTCCATCTCGTCGTCGACACCCGCTTTCAGCAGGAAGTCCGTGAGCCGCCAGATATTGTACAAGAGTACCGCGAACACGAAGTAGAACAACCGGACGCGGTAGTCCTTTGACTACCTGCTCTGGCGGGACCGGGACGACGAGTCGTGACGAAGGGCACTGCCTACCGCCACGGCGGCTGACAGCCCCAGTCCACACGTCTCGCATTGCAAGCCCTGCCTTTGGTTACTCAAAAAGGTACGTATATCCTCTATACTGACCAATTCGAGTCGGTGAAATCGTGTGCCGAACTGGTGACCTATCCACGCCTTCTATGCAGCACCTCATTTGTATCAGCCGCTGTTGATTTCAGCAGAGCCGTTCTTCTCTTTAGCTTCTGTCCGGTGATGCACTGCCATTTCGATGCGCAGATGTCCAGTCGAGGGATTAGTCGTCCTCACCACGCAAGCGACGGACCGCCTTGTGCCAGGAATCTTTGGCCATATGCCCGGGGTCCGCAAAGGGGATGTATGTGATGTCGTACGGGAGGTCCCGCTTCGCAGTTTTACTGAGGTGTGCCCGCAACTTGCCGGTCTTCCAGTACCAGAAATCAGCCACCGCCACGAGAACCAGCACGGCGAGTACGCCAGCCGCAGCGAGGCTGGTGAGATTATCCAGCGGCCATACGACGAAGTAGAACAAAACCGGGACGATAGCCAGCGAAACCGCGTAGAAGAGGTATACGATCGAGTTGCCTGAGATCTCGATACTCCGCTCCATCAGTACACCAACCACCTAGCAGACAATCACGTAAAACACTTTTCGACGGGCGAACAGACGTGTTGCATTCCGCTGTGTTCCTCTCGGTGTCCACCGGGCCGCATAATCTCTTGACACTTGATCGGTGATCGATATGCAGCTGTATTGATCGAGTAGTTCACTACCGCCTACACCGATAGAAAGGGACACAACAAATCTATCCTCCGAGGTTGTGAGACTCCATGGCGGAGTCAAGCACAGATTTCCGTCGACTAAGAACGGTCTCCCATCGCTCTTCCAAGAACGCTGATGAGCAGGTAAGACCGAGCTACAGAATGGTATTCCGGGTAACGTGCAGTAGCTCCCGTAACTGTCACCGTTGGCTATACCTCAAAGAATTTCACCACACGGGGTGGGAGATCGTACAATGGCCACAGCCAACAGAATAGAACTGACTCAGCGGTTCTGAAATGTGGCTTACTCGAGGGCCAAGCTCTCAGTTATCACCCACCGGGACCGAACTTCTGACATCCAAATCGATCCCTGTTCTCCGGCTGTGCACAGAGATAATCGAGCCGTTTCTTCATTTCGGACCGTGACATGCCCGCTCGGTTTTCTCGGGACTCCGCGAGCCGGGCTTGGCTAGCATTTAGCATTTTTTCTTTCTTTTCTAGTTCCGAAACAAGTGTGTCTACGTCCTCGTTACGTGTTTTTAACTGTTTGTTGAGGTCTTCAGCCCGAGATTTTGCGGCCTTTTCGTCTTCCCGGGTTTCGCTCAGTTGTTCACGCAATTCCTCGTTTTCAGCGTGGAGAGCTTCGTTCTCTGTTTGTATGTCCTGTGCAGAATCCTGAAATGCAACTGTCGTCCCGACTGTCCCACTGGTGGCCACCACAGTAGCGATGAGTAGCCAGGAACTGATATTGCGTGCAAGCGTGGTCACTGGTGACCCTCCTCTGCTGTAGCCGGAGTACTGTACTGGTGCCCATCCCGGGGCAGTAGTACCGAAGGTTGAGTCGTCATGTCCCAGCCTGATTGGTATGTGCTACTAATCGTAGTTTCCAGTTGGTTACATTTGGATAGCGAAAAATCCTCTAATAGTGCATCGACACTGGTGTAGAGGCCAGATGAACTGACCGGTTATTTCGTGTTCGTTATCGACGACCCACAGCACGTGCCATTGTTACATGTTCCCATTGGACTTCGAGAAATGCCAATCACTACCTTATTGACGGAGGTCCTCAGACCGAAGCTCTCCTTTTGCGTGCCATGTTCTGGGGCGGACAGCGATTACGATTGCAGCGGCGTATAGTAGTCCGACAGTGCCGATGACGACGACGCCGGGAAGCATTCCGATAGCGGCGCTCTCCGTCCACAGGCCAGGACTGAACACGGTGATTCGGACCAGCCATGCAGTTAGCAAGACGGTGAAAAGCGGGAGGTACACTCGCCGGAGTCTGTGCGCGATAGCTTCTTCCGTGCTGATCTTGATTGTCGGCTGTCGGTAATCCTCACTCAGTGATTTGCGCCAGTCCGGGTCGGCCACACCTGCAGCTGGGTCTAGCCCGTAGGCGAAGACGTTTGCTTGCAATGTTCTGACTCGGCTTCGCCAGATGTCGTATCCTCGATATCGCCTGGCCTCGATGAACAGAAACACTGCTAGCGTGGCCGTTCCGATCAAGAGGATGTAATGAGGGATGTCCGGCCGCGAGAAGGCCCACGTGAGGATTGCAGAGATTACCAGCACTGCCCAGTTGGTGGTCCGGTCGAGGCGTTCGCGCCAGAACTTCATCCGATGGATCTCGCCGCGGTAAAGATGAGCCATGGCTGAACTCGGACCCATATCCTCCTCTAGCAGGCCCTCGCCGACTTCCCGATGTGTCGAGTCGGTCGCGTCGACGTCCTTGTCTGATACCCGTGTCATGAGTGGGAGATGAGTAACTGGAGATTCGACTCGGTCGTGTGCTGGGCAGCCAGCCCCGAGTCGACACTATTGGCGGAATTACTCCTGTCGTAGTCAGGTGGTACATCTACAGTAGCCGCCTGTTGAGGCCCCATAGTCATCGTGTTACTCCGTTCTGCGGACGTAATGTTTGAGAACGTCCCTACCCTCTTTTTCACCGGACGATAGCTCGTCAATAGCTTGGTTCGCCTTGATTTCCGGCATCGGACAGTTCTTCGCTGTGACATTCAGTGTCTGAGCAAGTTCGTGGTCGAGCATAGTATTGTTTCCGTCAATCAATACTGTACCCACATATAAAAACACAGCGGTAGTGTTTCAGCTCCCGTACCGCATTATCCATGTCTAATGAAGGAAACACAGAACATACCTGCGGATCTGCGAAGTTTATAATTGTGTAGTAGTGGATATACTGTGTTATCTTTGTAGGTACACTCACCCGCTCAAGAACGTGATTACCTGATCCGATCTATCGCGTTCCCAGTGTCCCGATGGCGTACTCTGGTGAGAGACGCTAAACACGTGTGATGCCGAGTGTATTACTGGACTCAGCACTAGATGTCCAAGTCGAAATCTAGGTCACTCCCGGTCCCGACAATCGGCCAGGATTCCGAAGAACCAGCAACTGTCCTGTATTTGGTCTTCGTTATCCGGCATTACAGTCGCCCAAAGTAAACCTTTTCTACATTGTTCATCATCCAGATATGTGACTTCGATATCGACGCTTCGAGCGGTGAGTCGGGCCGCAAGCAAGTACTTCGTTGTCTGGGTAATCCTTCTGGCAGGTATTGCTCTCGTCAGGCCGGGCCCGTTCGTCCCAGTTTTGGACTACGTGTCCCCGCTACTCGGGCTGATAATGCTCGGGATGGGGTTGACGCTTCAGCCGACAGACTTTCGCCGACTAATCGAGGAACCGGTGGATATCGGCATCGGCGCTGTCACACAGTGGCTAGTGATGCCTGCCGCCGCGTACGGGCTGTATGTCCTGCTTGACCTTCCGGACGCTGTCGGTATCGGTCTCATTCTGGTCGGTGCCGCTCCCGGTGGAACAGCATCGAACGTGATGACGTATCTCGGTCGGGGCGACGTGGCGCTGTCCGTCGCGATCACGACGCTTACCACCCTTGCAGCGCCGATCGTGATGCCGGCCTGGGTAGTGTTTACCCTCGGCGAGCAGATCAACGTCACCTTCGCGGAGATGTTCCAGAGCATCATTCAGATCGTCATTATTCCAGTGTTGTTCGGGTTCACGATCCGGTATCTGCTGGACCGCTATTCGCCCAAAGCCGCTGAAATCGGTACCGATGTGTTCCCAGTTATCAGTGTCGCCGCCATCGTCGCCATCGTCGCTGGCGTCGTGGGTGCGAACGTGGACAACATTCTCACTGCTGGTCTGCTTGTGCTCGTAGCGGTCATTGCCCACAACGCTATCGGGCTTGGCTCGGGATACGGTGTCGGTCGGGCAACTGGGATGTCAAAAGACCGTGTTCGAACCTGTGCGTTCGAGGTCGGGCTCCAGAACAGCGGGCTGGCCGTTGCGCTGGCAACGACGCTGTTCGAGCCTGCAGCCGCACTCATTCCGGCGCTGTTCAGCGTCTGGCACAACATCACCGGGCCGGCGCTGGCGAGCTTCTTTAGCTGGCAGGACGACGGACAGAAATCCGTCAAGGCCGTGCCGAGCGACGACTGATACTAAATCCAGCGTTACAGTATCTTCGGTGTTACCGGACGTGCAATCCGTCTGCGTCCAACATACTCTGCCTATGCGTCATCGTCGGTTGGAAACACCGAACGAGTGCTGGCATCGCGGGCAGTGATAGCGGGTCGTACGTCCGGTGCTGGAAACGTCCCAGTCTCCACCAACCATCCCGCTCTCAAAATCACAGTCGGGACAGAACAGTACCATCTTCGAGGGAATCCCAGTAGTGTCTGTAGTTTCCTTCCGATCCATTTGCATTGATACTGTAACATGATGAATAGAGCGCAATATATGCTACTCCCCGGTTTTCAGCAATTGATATCACAGCCACCCCGTGATGTTTCGGGACAGAAGCGAATCCGATCACATCCGGGTATGAAATTCTTAAGCCCAGAAAACGGTGTTCACAGAGGTTCCGTCCGCATATTTCACCCTGTCTGAGGCTGGAGTATCACCGGTGTAACTACCTGACACCGGTGTCCGCGAGCACTTTTGTGCTAGCTACGTCTTCGTGTTGACGCTGATACACCTACCGACAAAATATGTCTCAACAGAAATCAGATTACGCTGACGACGCGGATATCGACGAATCACTGGACGAACTGGCCTCCGAAGAAACCATCGAGGAGACCGTCGAGAACCTAGAGGCAAACGGGTTCGATGTCATCGTCGTTGACTCGGCCGACGATGCGCTCGCGGAACTGCAGTCACTCATCCCGGCAGAAGCGTCTGTGATGAACGGCCACTCGACGACACTCGAAGAGATCGGGTTCGACGAGTACCTGAGTGATGGAGACCACGAGTGGGAGAGTCTTCCCGACGAGATCTGGAGTATCGACGACGACGCAAAGCGCCAGGCTGCCCGCCGAGAGTCACAGACAGCCGACTACTTCCTCGGCGGCATCAACGGCATTTCACAGACCGGCGAACTCGTCGCGGCAGACCGTTCGGGGAGCCGCATCGGTGCGTATCCGTTCGCGGCCAGTAACGTCGTCATCGTCAGTGGCGTGAACAAGATCGTACCGACACTCGAAGACGCGCTCGACCGACTGGAAACCGTCGCCTACCCCCTCGAAAACGAACGCGCGAAGGAGGCCTACGGCGTCGGCTCCGCAATTGCCAAACAGCTCATCCTCCGCCAAGAGCTCGAAGAAGGTCGCACTACCGTTGTCCTCATCCGCGAACACCTCGGCTATTAATTGAAGGACACCCAGAGGCTGGGGGGCAGTCGGCTCCACTGCACTGTCTTTCCGGGCAGGAACACACTATAAGAAACAGTAATCCTCGATAATTTCACAACCTCCGTCGTTCCGCAGGCGAATAGCCTGTGATTAGCTTGTTCCAGACCGTGTGGCAGAGATAGTTCACCGGGAGCCAGACCGGCAGGAACTACAAAACCAGATGCGAATCGATGTACGAGGACAGAGACGCTTTCGCTGCGGCCGTCGCAGCTTCACGGTTGGTCGTGAGACGGCTATACATGGTTCCTTTAATCGTTGCTAGTATGTGTTCGGCCGCATGCGTCGGGTCGACATCACGAAACACGCCCGCATCAACGCCTCGACGAACGGTTTTTTCGATGATTGTAGCGAGTCGAGTATCGATCTCGGTGAACTGCTCGCGAAACACCGCCCGCTCGAGTGCTTGCGGGGAGAGCGTGACTAAAACACTGTGTAGCTGGCGTTTTTCCTCCGGTAGCTGGCACGGGAGGAGCGTTCTGATGATGTGGTTGAGGTCTTCTTTTGGGTTGTCACCGATGCTGGTGTTGATTGTCGCCTCGAATCGGTCAACGGTGAATCTGAGAAACCGGAGTAGCAGCGCGTCTTTCGACTCGTAATAATGGTATATCGTCGACTTGGCCTTGTCGAGTTCATCAGAGATACGCGATATCGAGAGCTCAGCGTACCCGCTGTTAACAAGCGCTCGGTGAGTTGCGTACATAATTTCTTTTTCAGTTTCACAGAGGGCGTCGCTCTCTTTAGTCATACAGACAGTCGCCCCTCCTGACTGTGGATGTGGTGGCAGTACGGTGCCGCTTGTTCTAGCGCGGTGCCCGAGCGATTCTGGCCAGTTCGTTCAGTTTGGTCACGACGAATCTCAGGTAAGCAGGAACCGAAGTGAGTGGATCGCATTAATTCGCACTCCATGATTTGCGCGACGAGAGGAGGGTCTCGAGCGTTCCACGGCTGCGGTCCCAGATGACGATCGAGGTCGGGAGTACCAGTATGGACGCTACGAACGAATAGAGGACGCTGAGGGCAATCAACAGCCCGAATTGGCCCAGGATCGGGACGACTGCGAGGACGAGCACTCCGGTACCGGAAGTTGTGGTGATCATACTGCCCGCGAGTGCGCCACCTGTTCCCCGGACGCTAATGTCGAGTGCTTCAAGCAGGCCGACGTCGCCGCGGTACTCCTCGGAGAACCGATGGACAAGGTGGGCGGAGTAATCGATACCGAGCCCAATTCCGATCGATAACGTCGTTCCGGTGAGGACATTAAATGGGATGTCCAGATATCGCATGGTCGCAGCCAAGGCAGCAATGGTAAGCAGTATCGGGATGAGGTTCGCAGCCCCGAGCCCGGGACGGCGTTCGAGGAGCCAGTAAGCGAAGAACAGGAACGCTGCAGACGCGAGAATTGCGAGACCCAGGCTTATGTACGCTGATTCTGCGATTACATCCGAGACGGCTTTTAACACCACAACGCTGCCGGTTGCGGTCGCCTCCATCCGGAACTCCTCAGCAACGGCTCTCGTGTCATCTGTCACTTCCTGTTGACTCGCATCGGACTCAACAGAGTACACGATTCGCGTGCGCGTGTAGTCGTCAGTCATGTACGATGCCGCGCGGTCACCGTACGGTGAGTCATACAGCGCGTTGTAGATAGTCGGAAGGTTCTGGTCGGGAACGCCGTTCCCGTTCTGGTCGTTCTGGGCGACGAGTTGTCGGAACTCCGGTGAAGCACGCTCGTAGCGGTTAATCACCGTAAGGATACTTGTCGTATCTGCACTTCCGCCGGCTGTGACAAATGAATCGGGTGGGTCCTGATTCGCCCGGTAGATTTCCTCTAACGCTGTTCCATCCTGTAACGATCCTTCGGCGTATATCGTTACTGTGTCACTCTCGCCGCTCTCGAAGGTGTCCTCAAGATAATTTATCTGTTTCGTGACTGTGTACTCGCTCGGAGCAACAGCTTCCGGCAAGACCTCGACGTATCCGGGGTTCTCCTCCGGCGGGAGGAAGTCTTCAGTGGTGAACCGGGTATCGATTCCAGTTCCATACGCCCCCATGGCTGCCGTAGACACCAGCACGAGAGCGAAGAATACGTACGGGGCCCGGCGGGCGATTGTGACGCCAACAGTAAGCGATTTACCGACTGCGGAGTCCTCAGAACCGATTGGGGCGATACTGAATTCGGGGAGGTCGTATCGCACCCGCTGCCGGTCCGTGAAGTGCTTGAGCGACGGCAGGAAGATACCGAAGATGAGGAACGTAAATATGATTCCGACGCTGGCGACAAACCCGAGGTCGCGGATCGGACCGAGCTGACTGGTCCCGTTGGCGGCGAATCCCAGCACTGTCGTGCCTGTCACGATGAAAAAGGCCGGGAGCAACTGATCTGTTGCGGTCCGCATTGCGGGCGTTGGCTCGACATCCTCGACGCGTTCTTCACGATATCGGTTCACAGCGTGAATCCCAAAGTCGATTCCGATGGCGAGGAGCAACGGCGGGACTGTGATCAGCATCTGGGTGAAGGGGATACCGGCCCACCCCATGAACCCGAACGTCCAGACAATCGCCATCGCAAGGGAGACGAGGCCAATGAGCAGATCAAACGGGTCCCGGTAGGCGATAATGAGGAAGAACAGAATCAGGACCACAGCAGCCGGGACAACGAGTCCCAGCGAATCTGAGATGACACTGCTCAGTTCGGCAGAAATGAGCCCACTACCGAAGACAGAGATATCACCGTCGACGGAACTGACGATAAACTCCGCTTCCTGCTGAATGGGCGTCAGTGGTGATGAGCCCTCTGTCCCAGCACTGCTTGAGACACCTGACACCTCGTGTGTAACAGTCGTCAGTGTTGCCGATGCAGACGGCTCTTCTCGGTTCAGGTCGTTGCTGAGAAGTCCTGCGACTGCCGGCTGGCGCTCGAGCGTCGTTCGAGTGGCCGATTTGATTTCCGACTGTGAGGCTGCTTCTACGGCATCGATCTGTTCGGGCAGTGTCTCCGCGTCCGGCTCAAGCGTCTGTGCGACGGCCTGTGCGACACTCGTCGTTCCGACAACGTCCTGTGATTCGCGCTGTGTCAACCGGTTCTGGGCTTCCAGCATATTGAGGATGGCCGGCTTCGACAGGACGTTCTGGTCTTTCTGGATGAGCGTCGTAGAGCCGGTCCCCTCACCGAACGGTTCGCGTTCGAAGTTGTCGTTGACCTCGTCGAACGCTTCCTGTGCAGGAACGCCGTCGGTGAACTGTGATGTCCCCGAGTCGGTCGCAGTCATGCCGAACCCCGCCGACAGAATGAGGGTTGTGACGATGAACACGGCGACGACTGTCTTGTCACGGTTGACAATCCAATCGTCCAAGATGTCGATATATTTCTGATAGTCTAACATTGTAACATATACGTTAGCCTCGGAGAGTTACTGTCGGCTGTACCAGACCACGCCGCCAACGACTGCGAGAAGTCCAACACCACCGATAAGCCACAGTGGCGTCCCGCCGCTTCCGGACTGGTCCGTGACTTCTATTGGGAGACTGTAGGTGTCTGAAACCCGTTTGTCACCATCAGGCGTCTCATACTGGAAGTCAAGATTGAGCGGATACGTCTTGTCCAGCGCATTGCTGCCCGCTGAGAGCTGGACCGAAACCGTTTCTGACTCTCCAGGTTCCAGCTCAGCGATAAACGTTTCATCGTCACTGCTGCTGAGCGGATCATTGACGAACGCCTTCCCCTCAATGCTGGTCAGCGTCTTGTCTTTCGTATTCGTTATCGTAAACGTAATCGACCGGTCTTGTCCCACACCGAGCGTTGAATTCTGCACTTCGATGTCGAATTCGTCCTGACTGCCATCGACTGTTGAACGAACCTCAAGTGTGTCTGCGTCAACCCTGTCACCGTTATCGTCGCGATAGCTCACGCCGAAATCAAACTGCCGAGCGCCTGCCTCTGCACTGTTGGACACGTCAACACCAAAGCTGAAGTTGGCTGATTCGCCTGCATCGAGATTTCCGACAGCGTACTGCGTCTCTTTCGGAGACAGCGTCGACTGCTGGCTTTCCCAAGCGATGACAACGTTCTCCACATCACGCGTTCCGGTGTTTGTGATAGTTGCACTCAGTGAGCCGTCTTCACCGGCCTGGAGCGATGCGTCAATATTTGACACGCCAAAGTTCTGTTCAGGGGCCGGAGTGAGGCTCAACTGTACATCGTCATAGGTGCTGGTGTCGCCCTCGTGGTCATCATACTGGACGTTGGCCGATAGCGCGTAGCTTCGGTCCTCGGCATCGGGGCTGGCTGTTGCATCGACTCGGACGGTCCGAACGTCACCGGGTTCCCAGTTGCCCACATATGCTGTTGTCGAGGAACTCTTGCCGAACGTTATATCGGCGTTCTGTGAAGCAAACGTAACAGATGCGTCATCAACAGTCAACGGGCCCGTGTTGCGGAGCTGAACCTCGTACGTTCCCGTGTTGCTGACGGCGACAGAGCTGCTTGAATTGACGACCGCGAACCGCTGTTCCGGATCAGGTTCAATTGCGATGGATTGTCCCGCTGATTGCGTTCGGAGGCCGTCCTCGTTGTCAAATGCGACCGACAGCTCAAACCCGTACGACTCCGGCTCGGCGGCTTCAGCGGAACTCACACGATAGTTGAACGTCCGGACTTCGCCCGGTTCCCACTCATCAACAAACCGTGAAGTTGCATCGCCGCCACTTACTGCGAGGTCCTGATTCCGGGATTCCAGCGTTACCGCAGCGTCCCGTGCGGAGCTGTCTCCAGTATTTTCGACGGTAACCGCTACCGTGCCCGTAGAGTCAACGCGGGCACTCGACGCAACATCAGTCACATTGAATGTGGCGTCATCGGTGACATCAATTTCGATGTCAATAGTTCGGGTCTCCGTGTCTTCGTCCCGTGCGCCCGTTCCTTCGGAGATGTAACTTGTATGCTTGTAGTTTAGTCGCAGTTGTGCGTCGTACGTTCCAGAGGAGGCGTCGTCATCCACGCTGATTTCAAACGGGACTGTCACCTTCGGTCCGGCCTGGAGCGTGCCAAGACTTCGCTTCGAGTCCTTGACCGATATCGGCGCGTCACCGGAGCCAAGTGACACAGTGAGTCCCTTTGCCGTGGTTACCTCACTGTTTAACGCCGGGTTCTGGGTGGAACCACTGTCAAGATCGCCAGTGTTGACCAGCGAAATTTCTATTGTCTTTTGCTCACCAGGGGTGACGGTGTCGTCTTCGAGCGTTGCAACGATATCGGGGCTCCCAACGACCGCAGCGGTTGCCGTTCCGCTAGTTACGACAATGCCAACGACGGCCAAGAGTAGCAGCTTCTGTGCTTTCGGTGCCATATTAGTAAGACTTCCATTCAATCCGCAGTTCGTTGGTAGTCATAAACGGCTTCGAAATTCTTCGGTTACCAGTCGTCATGTTCCTGTAGTTGACTAAACGTTCAATCACATATAGTGCTTTCGTATCTCCTGAAATCAGATAGGACAACCAATCGGTCAAAACCCGCGCTGTTTGATTTTTGTCACCTCAGAGTGTTTGCGTTAGAAGGGGCGGAGAGAGCATCAAATGTGCGGATACGTGCGATACACTAGGATGGGTGTGTGAATACAAAGAACTAGAATGCAGTCCAATTCACCCCGTGATACAGGAGCCAACAATACGCTTAAGTTTATTGAATGTATAGTCAACTGTATAGCTATCTACCAACAGCTGCCCTTACTCAATCCAGTGATGAAAACGAGACCCCAGATTAGCCACGTGGCCAACAATGAGGGAACGGTAAAACCGTGAGTGATTTGAACCGTACCGCTCAAGCAGGGAACGGTCGATGTAAAGATGACTAACGAAATATCCTTTTTCCAGAACCCGGAGGGAACTCGCGAGGAGATCCTCGAGGCAACCTTCTATGCACTGCGTCAGCACGGCTACGCGGATCTAACTATTTCCAAGATAGGTGATGAGTTCGGGAAGAGTCAATCGCTTATATATCACCATTACGATAATAAAGACGAGTTGTTGGTAGATCTTCTTGATTACATGCTTGAGCAGGTCGAAAACCAGGTGCCGCTTCCCAATCAGTCACCTGAAGCGTACATTGACGTCATCGTCGACGAAATATTTGGGACAAGCAACAACAGTGATATCGAGTTTTCACAGGCTGTGATTGAACTGCGAGCGCAGGCAGCGCACGACAACGATTACAACCGTCTCTTTCGCAGGAGTGATGACTTTATTCGAAAACAGATCGCCCGTGTCATCCAAGCGGGCGTTGACGCCGGCGCATTTGCTGTCGAGGACCCATCGCAGACAGCCGCACTGTTCCACACAGTTTTAGTCGGGATTCAGGCGGAACGGATTACCAGCGACGAGGACACAATCGACGACGTGAGAGCCGAATTTCGACGGTATGTCGAGAACTGTTTACTCTCCGAGTAGCCCACCAAGTCATGTCTAGCTGAGCGATTAATTGCCCCCGTCAGCAGTCATGCCGCCACCGGGCATCGTCTGGCAGTCTCCTTCGGGTCTCTGGATCGGCTCGACTGAACCCCAGGAGTGGAAGTCCCACCGCATTGACTCAGCTTCAATACGTCGCGGGTATCCGGAGTCCGCGAGGATGTAGTATGTAACCGGGTCCTGAGAGCCTCCCTGAGAGATTTCATACACCAGCACCTCTTCACCGTCGATGGTATCACGACCGACCGGCGTGATGTCTGGGTTTTCCTCCGGTTGATCGGAGAAGCGACCCGGATCAACCTCGTCACGGTCCATACCCTGTTGCATCGTTCCCTGGAAACACTGCCCTCCAGCAACGGTATATGTACTGTTCCCAATGTGATACATCTCCATCTGTTGTCCCTGCTGGTCGAATGACCAGTACATATCTCCCCGGTAGAAACGGCCAGACATCTCCACGGTCCGTCCTTCGGACTGCACTGTGGCTGTCATCGCATACGACTCGGGGAACCGTGTAACCTGACCGAATTGTGTCGATCTGTCGTCGGCTCCGCTGACCGTCGATGTATCTGTGCCGGATGTCTCACCGGGTTCAGACGACGGTTCGGCTCCGCCGCCACTCTCTGTTTCGTCTGACCCATTATTTTGATCGCTGCTGCAACCGGCGAGTACGGTCAATGCCGAACACATGGCTCCGAGTAACTGCCGTCTGGGTAGTTGGTGCATGGAGGCGGATACCCTCAACGGACAGATACTACCGAGTACCTCATGACAATTATTATCATATACATCTCACTCTGATCGCGAATGAATTCGTCGTATGTATATAGACTGGCCAATGCAGTATGGTATAGCTATATCGTATAGCTTATCGAGATAGCTACTAGCTTGTTCAAGATTAGTTTGAAGGTAGTAGTTATTATGCCCGAATATTCATACATATATTATATGTGCGTTCCAGTTGTTTACTAGGTGAATGATTGACGACAGCCAGAGCGACGAGGCTGATGGGAATGAGAGACTATTTGCGGCAGCGAGCGGTATTCTAACTGAAGTTCAGTACGATCCAACCAGCGATCAGGAGCTTGCTACGGTCATTGTTCAGGCCGTTACCGAACAGGCGGATGCAGAAACACACCGTGAGGCGCCGTTGCACGACTACATCGATGTCGATGCCGTAGAGACACTACTATTCGGGACACAGCCAGACCAGTCAATCGGATCAGCGAGCCAGAGCATCACCTTTCGATACCGCAACATTATCGTAACAGTTCGCGCTGACGGTGTGATCCAGCTGTCGGACACTGACAGCAGCCGTGCAAGAACGAACTAATCGCGGGGGTACAGAATATCTCGCCTGAGTTTGCAACCACCTTGCATACGCGCTCCACCGCCGATATATCTCAAAATGTTCACCACATGAATCGCAGACTTCGTACCACCGGACGGTCCAGACTACGACAGTCTACAATAATCGGTCCGATTAGGCTATGCCGGGAGGGGCTTTACGAGATAGGTTAGTTGAGAGATTCGTTCCCAGTGATGGACGAGATAGTCTCTGGTTTTCGAACAAGCAATCGTTTGACGCGGAAAACTAGTATCCAGTATGGCTCTCCTGAAAGAGAGTTAGCTGCAAACGTATTATACAGATTTAATTCTCAGAAGAAATACCGGTAGATTCCACGGTAGTTATTATAGCATCAAAGGTAGAGCCAGTACTATCAGACACCACCGTGTCCGTAGTTCTGCACGTCATTGAAGTAAAGATGGAAGCCTCCAATCACCGGCGGCAACACCACCATGTCCGCTGTTCTCTCTCCTGAAATCCGCTACGTATCAATCGGTTTCGACACCACCATGTCCGCTGTTCCTAAGTGGACTGGAAGTCCGAAAGCGTCGCTTCGCTATCAACGAGGTTAGTGACGGATTTGTGGATTCCAACATCGTCGACAGTCTTCTCAAGCGCTGCAAGAATCATCTCCGGGTCCATCTCGAGAGAATACTCGCGATAGGTTCCCCCACGTCGTCCCTCGTTCCGTTCGATTGCCGAGATGATACCTAACATCGACAGCTCGCCGAGGTGATCGCGCATCCGGCGTGGGACAAGCGGATCGATTCCTGCCTTTTCGGCAAAATTCGTGTATCGAGGTCTGATATCCCGTGTCCGAGCCGGCGTCTTCCCTTCCTGGTCGAGCGTAACCATTGCGTACACGACCAGATGACCGTGTTGGGTCAGTCCCGAAATACCTTCCTGAATCCGGCCTCGTTCCAAAACGTCGCGGGCCTCCCTGACAAGGTCTTCCGAAATCGTATCCGTATCCTTGTCGCGGGCCAGGTCGCCCGTTTTCATGAGCAAGTCGAGTGACTGCCGCGCGTCACCGGCGTCTTTCGCTCCGTACGCAGCGCACAGTTCGATGACGCCGTCTTCAAGGACGCCGTCGTGAAACGCTACGTCAGCGCGCTGTTGCAGGATCTGGATCAGCTCCTTTGCGTCGTATGCTGGGAACTGGATCTCCTCTTCACAGAGTGAGCTCTTGACTTTCGGGAGAGGTCGTCGCGAAAAGAGAAATCATTCGAGATACCGATGATGCCGATCTTCGCAGAACTCAGATTGTCGTTCGCTCGCGCACGCGGGAGTTGATAGAGAATACTGTCGTCTTCGATGTGGTCGACTTCGTCGAGCACGATGTAGATAGTCCCACCACAAGAGTCGAGTTCGGTCCACAGCATATCATACACCGTTGCACGAGGGTACCCTGTCGTACTGATCTGGCTCGTTTCGTCCCTGAATTCGTTGACGAGTCGGGTAGCGATCTGATAACTACTGGAGAGGCCATCACAGTTTAGCATTTTCACCGTGAGATCGATATCCTCGTATTTCGCTGCGTCCTCTTCGAGATGATCAATCAGATACCGCGTACCAGCAGTCTTCCCGACCCCCGTTTTACCGTACAAGAAGATGTTGTTGGGCTGTTCACCGTTGATTACGGGTTGGAGAGCCGCTCGATACCGATTCAGTTCAGTGTCACGCCCGACAAGGTTCTCAGGTTGATAGTCCTCCCGAAGGGCATCCCGGTCCAAGTAGATCTCGGTGTCGCGTTCGAACATCCCCATAGTCGTTGCCTGATGTATTGGAAGGAACATACATAAAACCACCCCTGTCCGCAGTGTCCGGAGTGTCCGCTGTTCTATTGCTTATAAAAGAATGGTGGGACCCTCCCACCCCACTATGTCCGCAGTAACTAGAAAACGGTAGGTGGGGGTGACACAGAGAAACTATTCACTAGGGAAAAGTTTATAATAGTCTGCTGAGAGCTAGACCGTAGTGCAATTTAGTAGCTGTAGAGAAAGGCACTATAGCAATATCTAGCGCTGTATCTAGCCTAGTAGGGTTTAGGTAGAACCTAGGTAAGATCTAAATTATATAGATCCTCTATAGATTCCCTAGAGATTTCATCTAGATACAGTCCAGATAGCATCCAGACTGTTCTAAATTGACTACTCTCCGGATCACATATTGCTGTTTCCTGCCCCCCTGCCCCCTCTCTCGAAGAACAGCGGACAAAGTGGGGTGGGAGTGTTCTCTCTCACTACTAACCCGATTTACGGTCCTCAGGCTCTCTATAAGTAATTTATAGTACTTCTACTATTCAAGAACACACCGTCGTGTCCGCTGTTCTCGTGTCCATCCCATCAGAACGGCGGACATCGTGGTGTGGCCTGGGCGAAATAACACCACGATGTCCGCAGTAATCGACTCATGATTTCTCAACCTTCTCAGTAGAACAGCGGACATCGTGGTGTCTATCCAGGAATTATGCCCTAGGTTCCTTCGTCAGACGCCATAATGTCCGCAGTAATATGGTGTTAGAGGACCTTTGCAGAAGTGTTACTGCAGACACTGTGGTGTCCTCTGTCTCATACTATCCGCTCAACGGTTCGGATTCTGTATTTGGTCCAGAATTCACTGTTTGGACCGCACTGATCACGTTAGTCATCGAAGCGCTCCTGACCACCCGCTGTGGCAGTTACTGTACTCACAACAGTCACTGAATACTACTTCCATACAGTTCAGCGACAACTCAGTTGCCAGCTATCGTGATAACCAACCATCTACCCGTGGGGTTCTGCTGTTCCCTCCCATTCGAATAGTTCAAACCCAGTGGTGGTGCATCGATACTTTCTACGGTAGCTATCATCTAAACACGCGTTCAACAAGCCGTGCCTCCGCTTTTCTGAGATGATTTGATGCAGTACTGGGGGCACAACCGAGTTCCTCGGCAACGTCCTCAACACTTCCATTTCGTGGAACGTCGTAATAACCGACTTCCCGTCCTGCGGCGAGTGCTTCGCGCTGACGTGAAGTGAGGCCGATGGCGAATGTTCCAGGGCTGGCATCGTATTCGCCTATCTTCCGAACGTTTACCGTGATTCCGTCGGGAAGTGCATCCCGGACCTGTTCGAGAGTGGCGGGTTCGCCGACGACATCGAACAACACGACTCCGTGCGGTCGGTAGGCAACCGGTGGGACCACCATTAGCGTCGGCTGTTCGAACGCCGTGTAGAACTGTCGTGATTGTTCAGTCTCTCGGCCACAGACGAACGCGTAGAACGCCTCGTCCCGAACGGGTGTAATATCGTAGCTTTCCATGGTTTCGACCGCAGAAAGCGCCGATTCGTAGGGTTCGCGATCGCCGACAATATAAAACAACGTATAGGCGATCCCGTCCTCGACCCCGACTTTCCACGTAACGAGCCATTCGCGCTTGATTGCATCGCTTTCGGTCATAAAGCGGTGCATCGGGCGCTGATACTCCGGTGCATACTGGATCTCTAAGCGGAGATATCTCACGGACGAGCTCTGGTGACGGAATCTATATAAAGACACTAGTGTGTACGACAGTTTTCGTATCCGCCCCCACTATCTATCCGTAGCTGTTCATGAGCAGCGATCGGCGAAATGTGGACGACGCACAGTCTGATAAGCGGATATGCTGTGACAGAAACACGGATAATCGATTTAATTCCACACTTCGGGAGGTGCTTGGTTCGTCCCCGTTCATTCTCACGAAATTCGACGCGTTCATGAACTGGGTCCGGGGGTCCTCGATGTTCGTGCTGCAGTTCGGCATCGCCTGTTGCACCATCGAGATGATGGGCACTCTCGCTACGAAACACGACCTCGACCGCTTTGCTGCCGGAGTCCCTCGAGCATCACCGCGACAGGCAGATCTGATTATCGTCCCGGGGACCATCGTTTCGAAGTTCGCGCCGCGGATGAAGCGAGTGTACGACCAGATGCCCGAGCCGAAGTTTGTCGTCTCGATGGGGTCGTGTACCATTTCCGGTGGGCCGTTTCAGGGAGGATACAACGTTATCAAAGGTGCAGAGCAAGTCATTCCAGTTGACATTCACGTCCCGGGCTGTCCGCCCCGCCCCGAGGCACTCATCTACGGCGTCGCCAAGCTGCAAGAGCGCCTCGCCGAAGGCGAGTCCTCGCCCGTGACGGTCAAGCCGTACGAACTGGAACAGTTTACCGACCTCGAACGGGACGACCTCGTGGACAAACTCGCCAGTGAGATCGACGAAGACGACCTCGTCATGCGGTACGACTGGAGTACGCCATAACGGCTATACGATCCGGGAACCGTCTCGACTGATTACCCGTCCGTAATGATCTCAGCAACCCGATCGCGGCTGAAAAGCTGTTCATCCGATGGAATCTCTGGATAGTGGTCTCCGTTCTCGTAGGCCGGCCACTCGCCAAAGATATCCGGGTAGAGCTGTTTCGCGGTCATTTCGATCTGGAAGAGATTCATGATCGGGCCGTGGTATCGCATTCCATGTGCGTACACGTGGTCGTCTTTGACCGCCGCGAGTTCTTTTCCAACGCTGTGTGACGCGAGCCTCTCACGGACATCGTCCATGTCGTAGCGCGGTGTCATCCCCCAGAGGTGGAGGATTACGTCAGGGTCCGCGTCCAGCATCGTTTCATAGCCAACCGAACCCCAGAGACCGTCCCACGTTTCGTCCCCGAAGGCGTCATTGGCTGCGAGCGGACGCGTGTCGGCGAGCCAGAACCCCGGTCTGTTCAGGTGGTACGTCCAGAATTGGCCGTCGCCAAGTGTAACCCGAACTACGGTCGGTCGATCTTCTTCGGGTGGAAGCTTCGTCTGGATAGTCTCGATGAGTTCTCCGTGAACGGCTCTGAGTTGTTCGTAACGCTTCCGCTCCTGAAACACGGTGGCGACACGACCGAACAGCTCCCAAAGCGTGTAATATTGGTAGTTCTCACTGTAGGGTTCTTGCGGGTCACCGTGTGTTCCGCTGTAGAAATTCCCGAAAAAGGGGCCGACATTGTCGACAATTTCCTCGATATCGCTCATATCCCAGTTCTCCTGGGTAATCGCCCATGCGGGGTCGAGGAAGTGAACGTCGCTACCGAGGCTGTAGAAGAACTCCTTGCTGAAATTGTCGTAGGGGTTCGGAAGGCTCTCCCACTCAAAAGAGACTCCAGAGAGTCGTTCGTAGTAGTGGTTCATCGATGGCCCAGCCATATCTGGAACGAACATCGAATTGACCGCATCACCGTGGTTGAGTGCGACTAACATATCTGCATACTGGTTGTACATCGTGAAGACGCTCTCCGGTACAGAGTCGAACTTGACCTCTCCGACAGGGGAAAGCGAGGCAACGTAGGAGCTGCCATCTGACGGGGTTGATGTGCCCGTTTCCTTGCTACTCGATGTTGCTGTACTGAGCGGTTCGCCACCGTTACTGGAGCAGCCGGCTACGATTGACGTACCGAGCAGCAGACCACCGCCGGAGAGGTAGTCTCGTCTGGTGAGACTACCTGCATCGTCTGTCTCTTCCATGTTTTAGGTTGGCCTAATATAACGTATATGACTTTCGGATCAACCAGATGGCTATCGTGTAGGCATACTGGAGCCCGCTTGCAGGACGAGCTACTGACCATCCTATCACCGTCGTGAATATCGACCAACTCTGTTCTCTGCTAGATTCTTCGGAATTGCCTGTGAATGCCATCTATTTGAACTATTTGATTGTAGATGTACTACTATAAACCCATAATTGGTTAAATATAACAACTATGAATATGCTTGTGAAAAATTTAGATATTAAAAGTATGATTGTAATATGGGATGCCCTATCTTATCTCTGAAGTCAATATTGGCAGTGTGAAACGGCACTTCTACGCCTATGTGGTTCTACATTGTGGCTGACCCCTTTTGGATAATAAATGGCATTTAAATTTAACCTGGATACCATATCCATGGTATCCAATCAAATAGTTGTTATCCCAAACACGGTCTTTTGATACCACCGGCCGTTTAGAGTCTGTCGAGTTCGCTGGTGCCAAATAATAACATCTGTACGGCTGTTATTACACCCCCTGCTTCAGCTCTGAGGCACAGCCATTTTAAGTGGTGCCTAGTGCGGTACATCCTAAACCTTCGCACGACTATCATCTAATATGACTTCCAGAACAGATCTCCAGTTCCGGATAGTTCTGACTGGCATCACACGACAGCCGTGAGCGTCATGTGACCAAATTCCAAGACAACGTGCTGCGATGGAATCGGATAAATCCGAACGGGTCAGTTACAGCTTGACGACATCGCCACTCTCCGCGGCTTCGTGAATTGCCCGGATGATTCGCATATCCTGAAGGCCGTGGCGGCCGTCTGGGTCGATGTCAGTGCCAGTCAGAACGCGGTCAGCGAAGTAGTCGAACTCCTCCCGCATTTCGTCCTCCGCATCAAAGCCCTCGTGTTCGACAGTTACTGTCGTCTCGTTTTGAGACAGGTGTAGTTTCGCCTTCCCATGGAACGCTGGGCGGAGTTCGATCTGTCCGTCCGTCCCAGTTATTTTCAGTTGCGTATCACTGTGGGCGTTCTGGCTATCAGTCGTGACCATTTTGATACCGTCTTCCAGCGCAAGCAACGCCCCGGAGCGTTCATCGGGCACATCGTCGAAGGCCTCGCTATAAGAATCCATCTGTGACTGCACTGCCAGTGGTTCCCGGTCGAGCAGAAACCGAGTCGTGTTGATCGAGTAAATCCCTAAGTCCATCACTGAAGTACCATAGCCTGAGAGTTCCGAATCGAGCCGCCACTGGTCCGTGTCCGGATTCATCTCAAGCAGCGGCTGACTATTGTTTCCGTATACGGATACTGGCTCACCGATGAATCCGTCTTCGATGAGTTCTTTCGCACGCCTCACAGCGGGGTCAGTTTGCATCCGGTAGGCAATCATCAACGGCACAGCGGCGTCCGCACAGACCTCAACCATTTTCTGAGCCCGTTCAACTGTTGACTCCATCGGCTTCTCGCACAGGATCGCTTTGTCCAACTCTGCGGCTGTCTCGGCGTATTCCAGATGCAAGGCGTTCGGTGTCCCGATGTAGATGGCATCAAACCTGTCGGCTGCCTCCCCGTCGTGGAACTCTTCATAACTAATCCCGTGGTCCACACCGTTCTCGTCGGCGAGACGTTTAGCTTTCTCCGAAGAACTGCTCACGAGCGTCGTAACTTCACCCAGATCAGAGTCCTGAACCGCGGGGAGTGCTAGGTCGATTGTCCACCAGCCAAGTCCTAACAGTGCGTATCGAACCGTTCCGTCCGTGGTGGTTTGCCAGTCACGCTCGTTATAGGTATCAATCCAGTCTTTCATACAAATACGTTTTAAACCTTGGCGCTAAAAACTTCGGTTTCTGAACACGCAAACACCATGCCGGTGGTAGAAACCCCATCAAATACACAATAACTCCGATCTACCGGGTCTTGATGGCGTCTGGTGTCCGGTCGTTTTCGCGTCGACCTACTGGTGGGGTGACGTCGCCGGAGTCAGTCACTTACTATGCTGCAATCTTGTTACAACAGGCTCTCTTCTTCAGTTAGGGCTATATACTCTTTCTCTCATTATGGAAAAATAGAAACTAAGTACTGCTCAAACGCGCTCGTTCGAACAGTTAATACGGCATTATGCTGGTAGGTGTATCCTAATGGACATGAATCCGCCAGAATTACCCGCAAATCATCGACTCTATGAAGGTATTATATAAACATGACTTAGAAATTAGGGTAATCTGACATTTGTCTAAACTGCCTGATGAATATGTAGGTTCAACTCCGCCGGGTTGAGGCTCTATTCAAACTCTGAGAATTGTTGGGGTGTCTTGGGTCCGTCTTTAGCAACGATAGTGACGATTGACGGCCTCGTCTCCCATTATTTCATTTAGCACAACAGCTACGGCTGTCAATCATATATAAATATGTACCCTATATCCGACTGCAACATAGCCGTAGTCAGCGCATATTCATCTTTTGGGGAAGTCGATTGTAAACACATTGGTAAACCTTACAGGGAGCCACATCGCATGAAAAACAATGCAAATCGAACATTGATCTCGGGCGGAACTGTTGTTACGCCGACCAGCGAAATTGAGAACGGGACAGTAGTATTCTCTGATGGAAAAATAGTCTCAGTGGAAGCAGAGCCTCATGACTCCCCGGATATTGATGCGACGGGGAAGTATGTCCTACCTGGATTGGTTGATCTTCACGGTGATGATATCGAACGGCACCTTTTTCCGAGAGCTGGTGAGCATGTCAACACGACTGTCGCTCTGGACCGATGTGATATTGCCAATGCCAGCGCGGGAGTTACGACAAAGTATCATGCCATTGCGTTCGAGGACGTCCCAGATGATAACCGGAGTATCGGATTAGCTCGCCACTTGGCCGAGCATATCCGGGATTTCAACTGCGAAACCGGCGCCAGGGTCGACAACAGACTCCATATGCGTTGTGAACTCACCAACGAAACGGCTGTCGACGCCGTCTCGCAAGAAATCCAATCAGGGGGTGATCTCGTTTCCCTTGTCTCACACATTCCCGGAACGGGTCAGTTCGCTGGCGAAAATGCACTTACACAGCGCTATAATCTTCCAGATAGGGTCTCAGAGTCGAGCCTTCAGGCCCTCGAAACACGCCGCAATGTCCCAGAAGCAGAAGTAACCTCGCGAGCACGAGAGATTACAGAGCTAGCGAGCAATAGAAATATCCCAGTCGCCTCACACGACGATGAAACTGTTTCGAGCGTGGACAACGCCGCTGCTATCGGGGTAGATATAAGTGAATATCCACTCTCCCACCGAGTTGCGCGGCGTGCAACCGAGCTAAACTTGGCCGTTGCGATGGGTGCGCCGAATGTGGTTCGCGGTGGGAGTCTGTGGGACGGGCCCGACGCGTCCCAGGCAATTAGAGACGGTTTTGTCGACATTCTCTGTAGCGACTTTCGTCCACAATCACTGCTTAGCTCTGTTTTCATCGACAACGGTGAGCCCCTCAAAGACCGGGTGTTGCGTGTCTCTACTGCACCAGCTGCCGCTGCCGGCCTGTACGACCGTGGCCGATTGGAGTGTGGGGCAAGGGCTGATGTTATTATCGTTGACCCAGACCCGGTTCCATCGATAGCACGAACATACGTTGCCGGGGACGAAGTGTATTGCTCTGCATAGCCTACTCGTGACGCGTACTGCGTAAAAACTGCCCGCGGAAACAAACCGTTCTTATCGGGCTACTCGGTATCCGGCTCTTCCCGCTCAACTGACCAGTGATACACGGAACATGCGCCTGCAACACCCACTACCAGGGAGAACAGACCTAAAACCATGCTCCCGGGAAGTGAGAAGGCGATAGAGGCGCCTAGAACTATCGCACCGAGCACCGAGACGGCCGCGTAATACTGATACCACTGTCGAACCTCCTCCTCTTCTTCAGAGCGGTTGAGGTACTTTTCGAAGTCGTCAGCCTTCTCGGTAAGGGTGATATGCCCCCGGTCTTGGTTAAAATCGACGACACCGATGTCGTCCATCTTCGGGAGATGGCACTGATACAGTCCTACGTACACGCGCTTGCGCTCACTTGATGTCAACGCATCAGTTGTGGTCTCGTTCTCGATTGCCGCGACGTGTTCTGCGAGTTCTCCAAGAGAGACCTGTTCACCTCGTTCTCGAAGAAAGTGGAGGACCTCTCTGCGGCGGCTGTTTTTCAGTATTTCAAAAATAACGTCTAGAGATGCACCCGAGTCATCCTGCTCCTGTGACGTCACTTGGTCCGCACTGCTTTCTTTCCCTTTTGGCGATGGGACAGATTCGTCGCTTAGTTGATCATTCGGTTCTGCTTTCGTTTGTGCGGTGTCTTTGACTCCCATATTTACCCACTTCCTGTGTGCTGCGACATCGTCCACCCGTCTGGAATCGCGCTCACACAGCCCCCCGGCTGTATCGACGGAGCGTTACGCTGTCAGCCAGCATTTCAAATCAACATCACCTTGCTACTTAATACTTTGTTATGTAACCAGTTAGATAATTTTCCTTTGATTACCGTCGGGGTAGTCAGTAGTTGTTTGGGTATTCCGGGAGTAACAGCGTTCTTTGAATCAAATATCGGTGTTCCATACTAAAACTCCGGCACAGTGTCTGTTGAGATACACAAAACACGTAGACTGGCCGTAAATTCGTTGAGGAGGCCCTCTGTTACGGTTACACGCTATTCACTTCCTGGAGATTGTACAGGATAAATCGTAGCGTATATGCAATGTTTCTATGAGCCATGCAAGTAACGCAATCTTATCAGTGTCAATCGAACAGCTATCTGAACCGCAGAGAGATCGCTTCAAGGATGAAGTTCTGGATAAGATGTCCTTCTGGTTGTCGTCAGGAATTGGAGCCTTACGAGTTTTGCAGTATCTGTTGTTGATCGGCTGTCGCCTGATTGCCGAGCACGGCTGAAATACCGTCTTATGAATTGAGTGGAAGAATGATATTACTCACCACATACTCAGTATGCAGGGTACTCAACCAGAGTCGTGTATGGCTACGAAGCGAGACCAAGAGACACGAGCGAAACAATTAACCACAGGCACATGGAACATCACTGTACACGAGTTTGTGTCCAAAGAAGGTAGCTGGTACACTCGTGCATACGAATAGATACGATGGCAGACTTTGATCAGTGGGACGAAGTGAGCTACGTAATCAGTTCACGGTATCGAGTCGAGACTCTCCGCCGGTTGTCAGAAGGCCCTGCGACACCGTCGTTAATTGCGGACGACAGGGAAATGAGCATTGCTCACGTTTCGCGCGCCCTGCAGGAACTCCGTGAGTCGGAACTGGTCGACCTATTAGTTTCGGAAGATCGGAAGAAAGGCCGCGTGTACGACATCACTGAGAAGGGTGTCGATATTTGGGAAACAATCGAACGGAAGAACATGGCGTAACCGTCGCGTCTCGGACTCGAACTGATAGGATCGCACAGCTGCGTCGACTTAGAACCATCTCTATCCCTGTTTTCGATTCGAATTGAACTTATAGTTTAATTGGGTATCTCGCGTATACGCCACTGCATTACACAGACTCTGGTATTGAATCACAAGCTGGTTACCTTCCATAGATTCAGCTAATGGTAGTCGTTTAACTGAGACGCCAACGGACGGTATCGACTCACTACGACTATGGCTGAAAGTTCCACTTAGATGGACGTGTCTGGTGGTAAACGTATGCTACCCGTTCCGAGACATCCCCTGTGAAAATCCGCTCTTCGATATTGAATACAAAGAGTGTCTACCGACGGGTATAGCAGCCGTAACAATAATGATTTGTAACATACCTGCGTACGCATGTTGTCCATAGGCTACGGAAAGTTACTGATTGGGTGCGTCGCTGGACTGTTACTCATTGGAGGCGCTACGCTGGGGCTTGGAATCGGTGGTTTCGCTGATGGACCGTCCGATACGGAGACCACTGTGGGCGAGGACGAACTGGAGATACGTACTGTGCAGTCTCCGACTGAAATTCGCCCGGATGAGCCGTTGCGTGTGCAACTTCAAATCACAAACGCAGGGTCGGAAACGACAACACAACAAGTAGCGCTACGATTGAACAGGGACGGACAGCCTCCTGAAACGGTCGCAACAAAACAAGTCGAGGTTTCGGCTGCAGAACCGACGGATGTGACGTTCGCTGTCGGGCCTGATCAAATCAGCCCCGGGGAATACACGTACGCCGTTGCCGTCGGTGAAGAATCATCGTCCTCGGAGTCAACTGGGAGTGTGGCTGTCCTCACCCCGCCTACGTTTGTACTCGCCGATACCACTGAAAACGCTACAATCGTCCGTGGAACGAACGCCTCTATCCGAGCAAACCTGACCAATGTCGGTGCATATCGTGGCGTCCAGACAGTGCAAATCGCTGTCGATGCGGACCAAAACGGCCAGTACTCCGATGCTGAAACGCTGAACGAGAGCGTACACTCGCTTGCGGGCGGCCAGAGCCAGATAAGCACTGCCACGGTCCGAACTGCTGATCTGGAGCCTGGTCGATATCAATACAGGGTCGCCACCGAAAACACATCAACGACCGGAACACTCTATGTCCAGCAACCGGCGACGTTTCAGGTACAGAACACGACTGCACCGGCCAACGTAACGCGGGGGGAAACTGCCAATGTATCAGCAGTCGTCGAGAACGTTGGTGACGTGGCCGGGAGCGACAACGTCACGCTCCGCAGCGATTCGATGAACACCACCTATTCGCGCTCCGTTTCACTTGCTGCCAACGAAACGACAACGGTGTCTATCAGAGTGAATACGACGAATTTGAGCCGCGGGACACACAACCATTCGCTTGGAGCTGCTGACGACACAGATACCGTCTCGATGACGGTACAGGACAGTCATTTCGAGGTGTCGGATTTGGCTGGACCGAATGTCCTGTATGTCGGTGATACGGCTGTGTTCTCCGCGGACGTAACGAACACCGGTGAAAACACCGGAACTCAATCGATCCAGCACCGCATCGATAGCGATGACGATGATCGACCGGAAGCCTATGGAGTCGACAGAAATGTCACGCTCGAACCCGGTGAGTCGACTCGTGTTCGGTTCGAGATTGAATACACGGTAACCGACTCGACGGATTACCCCGTAGAACCACTGAGTCTGCAGACGTACATCTATGGCATCTACTCAAAAGACGCGCGTGCGTCAACAGCTATGTCGGTCAAGCCGTCATGGGCGAAAGACGGCGGGTCCAGCGGTTCCGGCGGAAGTACCAGTGTCTCTGATGGTGACCGCGCTTCGCTTGATGAGATAACCCAAGACAAGTACGGGCTCTACTATGATGAGGTGAGCGGTGAAACGAAGCGCCAGATCGAAGAGATTCACGAACGCCAACCGTTCGCGGACGGCCTTGCGGCCGCAGAGGTGCGGACGCGTGAGGAAATCGCCCGGCAAGAGTACGGTGCCGATGTGAAATCTGGGGAGAAGTTTAATTTCACAGGACTAGAAATTGAAACCCAACAGAAGGTCGAAGCGGACTTCGATGCACAGTTCCGGACTGATTCCGGTGACCGAATCGAGTCTTGGGACGAACTGGCCAACGACACATACGGGAAGTCATACGAGAACCTAACCGCTAGTCGTCAGGCGGACATCAGGACGACGTATCAGGATCAATTCGAATAACCACTCCCTCTAACAATAGTAATCGCCGTACGCGGGCGCTTTTCGGAATCGGTCTAACCAGATATTTATCGATTCGACAGTCCACTGTATATGACCGCTAACCCTGGAAAGTAAGGAATAACAATAGATCGATTTGCCCAACATGACGACAGAGAGGGCCCTATTGGTGGCCGGTGAGCGGCCCTACGACCTACCATGACTATCACTGAATCAGAGGTTACTATTGGCGCGTGGGTCTGGCATGAAAGCCGACTCGAGATGAGTAGCTCCCTTTTCGGTAACTCTGTGCGTACCGTAGCGGACTCGCTCCACTCACCAACAGGGGGGACACAGAGTGTATAAAGGCTCGACCGTCGGTGTCGTCGTTCCGGCACACAACGAAGAGGGGTTCATCGGTGAGGTCCTCGACTCACTTCCGGAGTACGTCGATCAGGTGTTCGTTATCGACGACTGCTCGACAGATGGCACGTGGACCGAAATCAAGGAATACGTGGATACTGAGGTAAAACAAGAAGGTGTGACCGGTGATTCCGCACAACAAATAGTTGTCGCCGACGGGGCCGGGACAACGGTATCTGAAAGCCAGACGTTTCTCGATAAGCGGATCGTCCCAGTACGTCATCAGACTAACGGCGGTCGCGGGGCCGCCGTACAAACTGGATACGAGCTGGCGCTTATGAGCGGCATGGATACGGTTGCAGTCCTTGATGGCGACGGCCAGATGGATCCGAACATCCTCGATGAGATACTCGACCCAGTCGTTGAGGGGGATGCGGATTACGCGAAAGGCAACCGACTAATATCGCGACGCCACTGTACTCAGATGTCTAACTGGCGGCTGTTCGGGAATGCGCTCCTCACGATGTTGACCAAGATCGCGAGCGGACACTGGCAAATGCGCGACCCACAGAACGGATACACCGCGATTTCCGCGACAGCGCTTGAACAGCTCTCGCTGAACGATCTGTTTGACGACTACGGATTTCTGAACGATATGCTAATTCACTTGGATGCGAATGGGATGACTGTTCAGGACGTACCGATGGAAGCACTCTACGGCGACGAGTCGAGCGGGATTCGATACGGCTCGTTCATTCCGAAGCTATCGATTCTGTTACTTCGTGGGTACGTCTGGCGGTTACAACAAAAGTATCTCTCCCGAACAGAATCAGAGTAATTACTCTGAACGGTTGGATCTTGTTCTTTGACACCGCATTCGACATCGTCAATGACCGTTATGCAGTTTTTACTTATCATAGCGTAGGCGTGAGCGGAACTTATGGGCAGGTGGTCGGATACTTCGCCAGCGACTGTCGATTTGCTTACTACTGTGGGGTACACAGCGGTTGTACTCCTCGCAACGCTATCGTCTCTTGAGGGAATACTCCTCGCGGCCATCGCGTTACCGTTCTTGCTGTTCGTCCCGGGCTATGCTGTAGTCGCGGCCCTTTTTCCAACTCGGAACCCGGAGTGTGAACACCACCGGCTGATTACCACAGAACGGATGTTGTACTCGGTTGTGGCAAGCATCTGTTTGGCAATTATCGTCGGAGTCAATCTTGAGTTCACGCCCTGGCCGATTCGTCCGACTCCGGTTGTCACTGCCCTTGCTATCGTAACCGTTGTGGCAACTGGAATCGCGGGGTATCGGCGCTACAAAAGGACACAGATGGGCCTGAGTCAGACCTCGATGCCCTTCGGGAACTCACGAGCGGCCAGCGGTGGTTCCGACGGGGAGGGAGTCCAGTTGGGGACCGTAGTTGTCGGTGTAGCGATCCTCGTGACGTTTGCCAGCGTGACGCTGGTCGCGGCTCAGCCACAACGCGGCGAAGCGTACACAGAATTCGGGCTGTTGACCGAGAATGAGACTGGCAATCTGGAGGCAAGCGGCTATCCGGAGCAGATCGCGTTGGGCGAGCCCAAACAGATGTACTTCACCGCCACGAATCACGAGATGGAGACAACTGAGTACGTCGTCGTCGTGCAGTTAGCCCGAACCGCGCCGACAGGAGAGGTCATCGAGCGCATACGTCTTGATACTTATAGCAACCGGACAGCGGCTGGAGGCCGCTGGCTGCAGCGTCACACGGTGACGCCGGTACTGGAGGGCGAGCGCCTGCGGTTGACGTATTTGTTGTACAGGGGAAGTCCCCCGAATCAACCCACAGCTGAGAACGCGTACCGTGAGGCTCACATTTGGGTCGACGTAACGTGAGATAATAACGACAGGAGTCCGGAAGTAGGTTTGGACCGTTCTGATGGATGGTATAGACCGGAGCTAGTCACGAGGGGGTGAGCGGCTCGGATCGTTTATCGACACTGTCGGTGGTCTCCACCGATACGAAACTTCGAATAAACGCTTCGTACTGGTCGATCACGGCCGCCGGGGCGAAATCGTTCGCACGCTCGATCAGCACGCCGCTCGGGTGTGGATCGTCGAGCGTCGTCCGGATGGCCGCTGCGAGTCCTTCGTCGTCATCGACATCGACGAGCGGGCCGTACTCACCATCTTTGAGGATCTCTGCCGGGCCGCTGGGACAATCGGTCGAGACGACCGGACATCCACATGCAAGGGCCTCGATGAGCACGGTCGGCAGTCCCTCGTGGACCGAAGACAGCGCGAGGATGTCCGAACCCGCCATGTAGCCGTAAGGGTTGTCGACAAAGCCTGGAAACGAAACCGCGGCGTCGATACCTAACTCGGCCGCGAGGGTTTCGAGTTCGGTTCGCTTCGACCCGCGGCCGACAATAATCGCACGCGTGTCCGGTCGAGCGGCATGGACCTGTTCGAAAGCGCGGAGGAACGATTCAAAGTTTTTCGCTCTCTCTAGACGGCCGACACCGAGGACGATGTCAAGGTTCGCAGACTCGATCCAGGGATGATCCACCGACTCTCCTGCCCGCTCTTGCACCTCATTGATAGGGACCGGGTTATGGAGGACGGATACTTTCTCCTGGTCGATGCCGACGTGTTCGACGACGCTCTTAGCGACACCCTCTGAAACAGCGACGAATTGGTCCGACTGACTGGCAAGGCGACGCTGCAGCCACTGGACAAGTTTCTCTTTCGATCCCTCCTGCATCCCGAGCGTGTTGTGGACCGTCGAGATGGCGGTAGTGTCAGCGCCCGATAGAACCTGCGAAATCATGTGAATATCGTTGGCATACGTCATCTGTGAGAAGAGTATTTGGGGAGATTGTCGCCGCAGATATCGCACGAGAGCGGGAACACTCGCACCGATTCCTATCCCTGGTATCCTCTGTGTTCCGAGGTCGACGACGTTTACGCTTCCGGCGACATCAGTCCGGAAATCCCCCTCGTTGTACGATACGACAAGGTCTACGTCATATCCGCGCTTAGAGAGCCCGTTCGCAACAGAAACTGTCACACGCTCGGCACCACCGACTGTCAGAGAGGGAACGAAGAACGCTATCGGTCCAGTGCTTTCCATTAGTTCACAGTCTGTGTGAAAGGGCTTGTTTATACTCACCCTACGCCGATTCTCGGGACACGTTTCTGACTTTCCTGCAATGCTTTGGTCGATTCGAATGGCTCGAATAGTTCATTCAGCCGGGAAGGGACAGAACTGCCACGGGGACGTTCCACAACAGACTGACAGACCCATATAGGCAGCGTTGAGCGGAAGATAGCCCGTCTGATTCGCCCGTGTAGGGAGGGTATAATTTTGAGCATCGATGTAGATTACGTGAACAATGTGTGGAATCTGTGGTAAGTATGTTCGATCTGGCTCACCTGAAACCGACGTTCTTGAACGTATGAACGACTGTCAGTGTCACCGAGGTCCTGACGACGATGGGGTTTTCAGAGATGGACGTGTTGGACTTGCACACCGCCGACTCAGTATCATAGACCCCGAGAACGGGGGACAGCCGCTCCACAACGAGGACGGTACCGTAACCGTCATCTTCAACGGAGAGATCTATAATTACGGGGCTCTCAAGGAAGGACTCACGTCCGCAGGACATCGATTTACCACTCAAACCGACACGGAAGTACTGGTTCATCTCTATGAGGAAGAAGGGCCCAGTTTCGTTGACAAACTCGACGGAATGTTCGCGTTCGCTCTGTGGGACAGTGAGCGAGAACGTCTGTTACTGGCCCGTGACCCGATGGGTATCAAGCCTCTCGTTCTTGCCGAAACGGACGACGAGCTCGCGTTCGCTTCCGAACTCCCATCGCTGTTCGAGAGCGACATGGATCTCGGTGGCATCGATCGGGATGCACTGGCTCAGTACTTCGCATTCGGATATATTCCGGCACCGAAAACGGCCTTCCGTAACGTCTCGAAGGTCCGGCCCGGCGAGCGGATACTCATATCGAACGACGGTATCGACCGCGACAAATATCACGAACCAGCGATCACGCCTCGTGACCCCGATATTGATACCGCTGCCTCACACCTACGCTCGCTCGTCGAATCGGCGGTCGAAAAACGGCTGATGGCCGATGTTGAACTCGGTGCGTTCCTCAGCGGGGGGATCGATTCGACGATAATCGTCGGGACGATGGCTCAGTTACTTGATGATCCCGTGAAGACGTTTACCGTCGGTTTCAATCAGGATCGGTTCGACGAATCCTGGGCGGCACGAGAAGTGGCGTCTTTCCACGGCACCGACCATCACGAGATCACGCTCACAGCGAATGACGTACGCGAGTCCGTACCGGACGTACTGAATAAATTGGGGGAACCCTTCGCCGATCCGGCACTGATGCCGAGCTACGCTGTGTCTCAGGCCACGAGAGATAACGTCAAGGTCGCACTCTCGGGTGACGGTGCTGACGAACTGTTCGCCGGCTACGATAAGTACCGAGTCGAGTCCCTGTCAAAATACTATCGAGCGCTTCCGTCCCAGATACGGGAATACGCCGTCGAGCCGGCTGTGAATGCACTACCCGCTTCACGTGGGACTGCGGTCGGCGACGCCGTATACAAAGGACAGTGGTTCATAAACCGGAGCGGAGAACGATCAGTTCCGGAGCGTCACTTCGATTTAATGCGTGTCTCCGATGACCAAGCGATCCAGTCCGTGACGAACGTTGACCCAATCGAAGCTGGGCAGACAACCCTCCGGACACAGCACGCCGCGATATCCCCCGAACTGGCCGATAGAGAGAGCTTGGCACGGATACAGGCTGTCGATACTCGCTTATCGCTCCCAGATCAGATGCTCACGAAAGTCGACCAGGCCAGTATGTACAACTCACTCGAGGTACGCGTTCCGTTCCTCGATACTGATGTCGTTGAGTACGCACTCAGTCTTCCAACAGACCACAAACTAACTGGTCGCGATCGAAAACGTGTGCTGAAACGAGCCTTCGATGATGTACTGCCGGAGTCTATCTTACAGCGAAACAAACACGGGTTCGATATGCCGATCGGTGAGTGGTTCAAACACGAACTTGCCGACGAGTTCGTCTCGATGGTCCGCTCTACTGATCTGGGGATTCTCGATACCGCGGCGATTTTAGAACTATTCGAGGAGCACCTCGATGGAAACCACGATCACTCGCGGTTCCTCTGGACTGTATACGTCTTCAAGCACTGGGCTGTGCGTATGCAAGAGCAGGGGGTCCTCGAATAGAAATACGGTGTCTGGATTTAATGTGACGACATACCACCATCTGGTGTCTTGTACTGGCTATAAAGGCCTATTACTCAAAAAATCGGACTATTAACTATACCCCTCTACCCGTAAGAGTCGGGCGAAATAAATGCACGTACTCCGGGTCGCCCAAGACATCTTTCCTGAAACCGTCGGTGGTGCGCCATATCACATACATGCTCTGAGCCGCGATCAGGCTGCGATGGGGCATGAGGTCACCGTCCTGACTGTCTCGGAAGATGTGGAAGAGCGAGAGGTTACCGATCAAGACGGGTATACGTTGATCAAACAACCGCCGAAGCTAGAGCTCCTCGGGAATCAGATCTTCGCTAACACCGTCGGTAATCTACGTGGTATGGAAGACTTCGACGTGGTTCACACCCACTCTCATCTGTTCTTCTCGAGTAACGTGGCCGCGCTGTACTGCCGAATGGCCAACATTCCGATTGCAATCACGTGTCACGGCCTCAACTCACAACGAGGTCCGTTCTGGTTCTCGCGTACACACCTTCGCACGCTAGGCAAGTGGACGTATGACTCGGCCGACGTCACGCTTTGCTACACCGATGTCGAGCAATCTAAACTCCGTGATCTCGGTGTCGACGCTGATATCGCGGTTGTAAACAACGGAATCGATACCAACCGCTTCTCCCCTGCTGGACAGCCTCATCCCGATATCGCGAACCAGAGCGGTCAGGCGATCGTGTTTGTCGGCCGCTTAGTCGACGGAAAGCGACCGCAGGACGTGTTAGCTGCATTCGATACGGTACGAGAACGCTGTCCGGACGCATCACTGTTTTTCTGTGGCGATGGCCCGCTTCGAGACAGTCTCGAATCGATGGTCGCTGACAAGGGACTTACAGATGCTGTGGAATTTATGGGGCGGGTACCCTATCAGCAGATGCCCTCGGTATTCAGAGCAGCGGACCTCTTCGTCCTTCCGAGTCGGACTGAAGGCTTTCCACGGACAGTTATCGAAGCTCTGGCCTGTGAAACTCCAGTTGTTGCCAGCGATCTCGAACAGACCTCGAAAATAGTCAACCAAACAGGAGAAACAGTCCAAGTTGGCAACGTCGAGGGATTCACGACGGCGATTTCTGATTTGCTCAGCGATCAGCGCCGCCTCTCAGAACTGGGAAAACACGGCCGAGAAATCGTCACGACGCGCTACAACTGGGAAGAGACAGTACAAGAAACAACGGAAATACTGGGCCAAGTGGCTGAAATCGGTGACTCCGTGCTTCGAGACAAAACGGAATCGACCAGCAGTCCCACACCTGTGGTCAAGGACGAGATTTGAACGAATGGCGAGTCGAGCCTCGACTGATTCTGGTTGCACAGTTCCACACCAATGTCGCGTTTTCGTGGCCCAATCGACATTGCGGTTCAGGTGGTCTATTGACGCTGGCAGAGACCTGACTTTGGTGAGGGCGCGTATCCCCTGCACGTTAGTCGCTGATTACTTAATATCTACCGCATACAAGAGAGGGAAAGACGTGGATCTCACACTGCATAGCGGGCCAGAAGGGTAATAAATGAGTCACGAGACTAATCTCGACCGGGAGTCGTTCGACAGCTTCGAGTTCGCCAACCGTGATATACAGGAATATCTGGTCATACTCCTATCCGGGATCCTTATCCTTGAGAGTGCGCTCTTCCTGTCCATTCAACCGGTAACCGGATATGAAACCTCGCTGGTAGATGGACTGTCCCAGCTGTTCTGGTTCGCTTTCTATTCGGTCATGAGCGGTGGAATATTGACGCTGATAGCAGCGGCTATTACGCAAACGAGGTACTGGCGGCATGGTCTTGGCCTCGTCCTTTCAAACTACGCGCTGTACTTCTTCCTTCCAAAAGCTCGCGGCTATCGGTTTTACGGACAAGGAACGGCAGATGCACTGCAACACTTCGGCGATGTTAGGTCAATCCTCGAAACAGGAACACTTCCCGGAATCTGGTATCCGGGTGAACATGTGCTGATGGCCGAGATGGCGATGCTAGGTGTCCCGATTGACGCGATGCCGTACTTGGTAGCGTTGTTGTTTACGACGCTTCAGATAATCGGAATCGGAGTCCTTGTGAAGACGCTCTCGGGTAAACGGGGAAGTCTCGCGGCCGGATTAGCAGCCGGCAGCACTCTCATTTATACGACCTTCCATCTCTCAAACCACCCGGCGATGAACTCATTCATGGTCGTTCCGGTTCTACTCACGCTCACAGAACTGTACCGACGGAGTAACGACAATGAGTACCTGCTCTTGATTTTCCTGGTCGGCCTGTTCATCATCTATTCGCACCCGATGACAACCCTGTTTATGCTGGGTATCTTACTGTTAACCTCGGTGTATTCCGGGCTGTTCGGACGGCTTTCCCTATCGTCCACTCCGCAACTCAGTCCGCGACTTGGCGTGGCCTTCCTTCCGCTCCTATTCGCCTGGCTCACCAACTTCGGTCAGACACGCCAGGCCATAACAAAAGTCGTTGCGGCACAGGACGATATGAACCCAGCAGCCAGAGAGGTACAGCGAGCCGGCTCAGTCCAGTTTTCACCTCTACAACTCGCCGAGAAATTCATCACTCTGTACGGTTCGACTACAATTTACTTCACTATCGCCGGGGTATTCGTCCTTTTGACCCTGTACTGGTTTCTCTCCGAGCGAATGCGGTACGACTGGGGCTTCGGTTCGATTCACTTCGTCGCAGGACTCGGTATCGCAACGATCTTTCTCCTTAGCAATCTCATCGTGAAAGGTATAATAAGAGTGAACAGATACGCCCTCCTGTTCGCTGCAGTCCTCGTGGGGATGGCACTCATCCATAGCGCTATCAAGCGCAATTCGGTAACAACCGTTGCTTTGACGGTACTCGTACTCCTAGGTGCCTGTCTCGCTGCAAGCGCTGCCTACGAGCCAAACCGTCACATGACATACGCAGAGTACGATGGGTCTCAATTCATGGCAGCGAATATTGATGAAGGAGTTCCAATCCATACAATGGATACGTCACATAAGATGGAAGCGTTCGTCTTAGGCACAAACCATCCCCGCTACTACCCACAGAGTTTCAGTATGAACAATAACTTGCCTCGGAACCTCGGCTATTTCAGCCAGGATGTCATCGCCTCTGACACGTTTGGCCGAAGTTACGTTGTCACGAAGACACACGATGTCAAACAGCACACTGCCTCGTATTATACAAAAGACCAACAGGACTATTTATTCCGATACGATGAAGACAGTCTGGCGAGAATGCACAACGATCCAACGGCAAACAAGGTTTATACCAACGGTGGGTTCACTGGGTGGTCCGTAGCGCCCCAAAATTAGCCAGCAGAGCCACGCATAGCCAGACACTAACTTTACTTCGATACAGCAAACCACCACCAGCCATATGCCAAATCCGCTCGTCAGCGTTGTCCTCCCGACATACAAACGACCGGACAGACTTCGGAGTGCAGCACGGAGTGTCGCGGATCAGACGTACCCAAACATTGAACTCATCGTCGTCGACGATCACTCCCCACAGCCGGCAGCCGATACACTTGCCGGAGAGTCGCTACGGGGTATCGAAGTCAACTGTGTCCGTCACGAAAAGAACAGAGGAGCAAATCAGGCAAGGAACACGGGAATTGAGCAGGCGGAAGGCGAGTACATCGCGTTGTTAGATGACGACGACACCTGGGGCTCGGAAAAGATTGCTCGACAGGTTACTGAGATGGAAGAGAGCGCTGACAGCGTTGGTGTAGTTTACACCGGCTGTGAGTACGATTACGGGGACTACACACGGGACGTTATATTCACGGCGGAAGGGGATGTTACCAAAGACCTCCTCCTGGGGGAGTCGTTCGGTGAATTCTCGACACTGATGGTTGCGGCCGATATCATCCCACAGGCCGGGCTTCCTGACGACCGGTTTCCCAGCTGGCAAGATAGAGAGTGGCTGATCCGACTCTCGCTACATAGCGAGTTTCGCGTGATCCCCGAAGTACTGACATATCGGAACTGCCCCGAAGAAGCGGACCGAATCAGCAATAACTACGCTGAGAAGCGGGATATCTCGTACCCGTTAATGGTGGAGAAACACCGAGAACTCGCTGCAGGGTACGGACGTCGGTACGAACGGGCCTTCCTCGCGTCACTGCTGTTCATTCTTGGCCAAGAAGCGTTACGTTCCAGAGCATACTCTGATGCGAGAACGCAACTGCTTAAATCAGTGTATTATTGGCCGTTTCGAACCGATAGGTGGCTGTTTGCACTCGCTGCACTCGGGGGCAGATTTAGCTACAAGCCGGCGAAAAACGCCATGAAGGCCCTCAACTCGATTAAAACTGAAGCAATTACGAAATGAGATGTTTTAGGTAGATATCCCGCCCCGTCACCGGGTATTGTTTTTATGTGCTGTTTCATACCTCGTAGGGGTGCCTTTACTATATTGTTGTAGTAGCCACCCTCTGGTAGCATGGAGATCGACGTAGAGAACGTCCTCATATACGTTGACGACGCTGTCAGATATAACGCAATTAACGATGATCTCGCGGAACTCGGGCAGACCCACAAGACGATTGCAGCCTCAACACACACGCCCACGTCGTTCGGGAGTTTGTTGACCGGGCTGTTACCACCGAACAGCAACATCCACAGCTTCAAGCATTCTGTGCCCGCGAACGTCCGCTCAGTATTCGATATTGAGAGCCATGACGTTTCGATAGCTGCTCAGGGCGGCATGAACCACAGTATTGCCGAGATGTTTGCTAATCCACCACGGAAATCGATCGACGATGTTGAGCCACCATTCATCCACGTTGCGCGTCGACCCGGTGGCCACGCGCCGTACGACGGATTCGACTGGGATGACTACGAATACCGCAACGAGACCGCTCTCGAATATCTCTGGCGCGTATCGTCGGACCCAGAAACGGCGCGAAAAGACTACTACAATGGTGTAGACCGCTCGTTTGAAGAGTTCAAACGCGTCCTCCAGACGCTTGAACGCAGAGGCCTACGCGAAGATACCCTCGTCATCTATACCAGTGACCACGGTGAGGTACTCGGGGAGTACGGGTACTTCGGACACACACACCTCGCGACGCCTGAGGTCGTATACGTTCCGACGTCGTTCATTCATCCGGATCTGGACCCCTCCGGCGAGAACGGGCTCTTACACCATGTGGACATCCTACCGACGGTCGCCAGTGCGATGTCTTCGCAACCTGATTTCGGTAGGGTAGATGGGAACACAGAGGGTGAGGGTCGGACGACCGGCTATACGCACCTGAACCACATTCGATACGGCTCGTTACCGGGACCCGCCGAGAAGGTCGTCAGTCTCACTGGCGGGTTTGAGCGGACAATCAGGAGCCTCTGGGACGAACACGGTGGTCACACGTTCGTGGACGGACACAAAACGACATCATCGATTGTCTTTCTGGCGTTGCTACTGCAGAAACCCTTCGGACGACAGGTCTTCCACAACAGAAAGCTTCGAGATGCATACTGTCGGTTCCTGCCGGGACATCAGGCATATGGGGCCCCACAGTTTACTGAGAGCGAAGCGCGGGCGGAGATAGCGGATATCCTCTCCGGGGAGAGTGAGGAGACAGTACGCGACATCGACGAGGAGACGACAGAACAGCTCGAAAACATGGGTTACCTTTGAGCATGACCGTTCGCGTGAACACGGAGTCCACACCTCATCTTGCAAATAGTAGACAGCCCAGTGGAGTGATTCAAGCATGACAGCGGAGCGTAAGACTCTCTGGTACTTTATCGGTGCACTTGTCGTCGGTGGTGCCGAGCGCACACTCATCGACCTTGCGAACGAAGTCAATGGAGAGGAGTACGACGTCACTATCTGGACAATATTCTCTACGAACCCGCTTGAAACAGAACTCTCACCGGAGGTCACCGTTCGGTCGCTTACCGACGCTGGTCGTGTTTCGAACGGGGCGATAGAGGGAGTCGAAAGCCCGCTCGTCTATCTGCTCGCCCCGCTCAAGTTCTGTATCGTCGCCTGTCGTGAGCAACCCGATATCATACAGTCGTTTCTTTTTTACGACAACGTAATTGCCAGGATCGCCGGCGTATTCTGTTCTGCAACCATTATCACTGGAGTTCGCGAGGTGCCTAACGACGAACCGCTTGTACGCCGCGTTATCGATCGGGTGACGATCTCACTCTCAGATGCGATCGTTTCGAACTCCACAGCGGGACGGGACTACGCTGTTGAACGCGGTGCAGAGGAAGAAAACGTGGCGGTGGTCTACAATGGCCGGAACATCGAACAGTACCGAACGACTGACTCGGCGGAGCTGCGATCAGAGCTAGACATCCCGACGGGGGCCACTGTAGTCGGAACCGTCGGTCGTCTCGTCGAGCGGAAAGGCCACTTCGATCTGCTCGATGCGTGGCCGACTATCGTCTCCGAGATCCCCGATGCACATCTCGTATTCGTCGGTGATGGTGCCGATCGGGAGCGGCTGACGGAACGGGTCAATTCACTTGGATGCGATGACTCGGTTCATTTCCTCGGAACACGACAGGACGTTCCAGCACTTCTCGGTGCGATGGATGTCTTCGCCTTCGCCTCTCATTACGAGGGGCTCCCAGGTGCAGTGATCGAAGCGATGGCTGCGGAGCTTCCGATTGTCGCGACACCTGTGGATGGTACTAGCGATCTGTTGGAGAATTACCGGACGGGGTTGTTCGTTGATGTACAGTCACCTGACGAAATTGCGTGGGCGACTATCCGTCTACATCAGCACCGGTCACTCGCTGAAACGCTTGGAACCGCCGCAGGACAGCGGGCGGAAAGCGAGTTTACGATTAAATCGATGGTGGACGGGTTCGAGCGATTGTATCAGGAAATCGAGACAGAGCCCGAAGAGACTGCCTACGCACAGCCGCTGACCGAGTAATGGCATCCCCGCAAGCTCACCGGGCGAGTAACAACAGTATATTTTACTTGGTTTGTGTAAATTGACCGATATGGCTGAAGAGACGACAAATCATCGCTACCAGCGTCCGGATCGCGGAACACAAGATTGGCATATCCCGTTGAACGAGAATTTCTCTCGTATCGACACTGAGGTCGAGATCAAAGATGCTGCCGAAAATCTGGAGCAGTATCAACCAAAAGAGGGAGCCAAGTTCCTCGCAACAGATTCGCGACGTGTATTTATCGGAGACGGAGAAGAGTGGCTGGAATTCGGAAGCACGGCAGGGCGCGCACGTTCCGTCTCGCTTGGTGAAAACAGTGAGAGAGCCACGGTAATGAGTGACGGAACGTTCATCGCCCGACCAGGACAACTACAGGAGGTTATCGATACCGCATCTACTGGATCTGAGTTCGGACAGGCTCCTGCACAGACCGTCAAGCTGGTCTCCGGTGAGACGTACGAAGTATCCGAGACTGTCCGACTAAAGAGAGGTGTCAGACTGGAGTGTAATGGGGCTAAAGTAGTCCCAACAGGGGATTTCAATGTTTTCGAACTCGTCCGTGATACCGTTCTGATTGACCCGTTTGTCGATACTCGCGGCAAAAACTGGAGCTCGACACAGATTGTTATTGGTCCCGAAGACACACAGAAGTTAGATACGGCCAACCGCGCCTGGGTAAAGGACGCGTATCTCCTCGGAGACTCAGGCAAGGGTATCGGACTCCAGTTCCGTGGTGGCTCGAAACCCTGCTCGATGCAGGTCGCCAATGGGACCCTCGATGGGTTTGATCGAGCAGTAGATTTCTACGCTACTGGTGAGAACCGCGATCCACAAGGCGACTGGTCGAACGGGAATCAGTTCTGGGGACGGATACAGGACTTTCGGATCGGGATTAGTATGCGGTCGGACGGTGCGGAGGTGAGCGGGAATACTGTCCGCGTACAGACTCAGCCTGACCCAGAAGTGAGCGAATGGCTCTGGAAAATGGAGGCCGACCCCCGAGAGTCTCGCGGTGATAACAAGTTCGTCATGAAAGGCAATACAGTAATGGCTTATCCGTGGGACGTATCGTCATTCAAGCAGAACAACTCGTATTATTCAGAGGGTGATCGAGATGCGCCATTCTGGTTTATCGGACGTGGTCGTCGGTACGGAAATTCACTCGTGGATCTGAGCGGGATACGAGGAAACCAGTACGTGCTCAACGATTCAGATACGCCCGACAGAAACGGCATCTTCACTGCACACGGTGGCTTCGTCGTTGGTACAACAGAGTTTGAGACGAATCCGGCATATCAGCGGAACGACAGCCGACACTGGCATCCGCAGTCGCGTAATGTGGAGTAGATAGTTACTCCCACGCTATTAACGCCTAAGCACCGTTCAAATCTCAGTTCTTCGAATCTTCGTGCCACATACGACTTTCGCTATTCCGCTGGTATGCAGGCGGGTGTGAGAACTGCCTGGTGCCGGTGACTTCACCACCATGATAGGTGAAGATCCCATTTCGATCTGGGTAATCAGAATTATTGACGATATACTGGTTTCCGAGCTTCCCGGATTGGTCAACGAGTGAATTACCGTAGTTTATACCCTCGCCGATATACCACACTGGTGGCTTCCGATCGCCACTCTCAGCGAACGGATTGTTGTCCATATAATTGTTGTTGTCCCACGGATACACCATCATAGTGTTCCCCGACTTCCGGTACATATTGTCGTCTCGATCGCTATCGGAGCGGGGATCGTCCTCCATGTACCAGAGCCATTCGCTCACATCGTTGTCGGGCTGGACCATCAACTTGAAGACGTTCCCCGAGACTTCAGCGCCCTCAGACCGCTGGTTGACACCAACACGGAAGGCTTCCAGTGAGCCGTAGAACTGGTTCCCGTTCGACCAGTCGCCCTGTCCGCTGTAATCGTCACCGTTGGCATAGAGATCGATCGCGATATCGAATCCGTGTATTGTTCCGCTGGCGACCTGCATCGAGCAGGGTTTCGAGCCGCCCAAGAACTGGAGTCCGATGCCCTCTCCGGGAGTTCCCCAGAGATAGGCATTTTCGACGGTTGCGCGGTTCGCCAGTTCGATTTTGTCTGCGTCTGGTGCGCCGACGACGACCTGCGTCGAATTCCAATTGACCGATCGGGTATCAATGAACGGGTCGATGAGTTGCGTCCCGCGGTACATCTCGATGACGTTGAAGTCACCTTCCGGAATGATCCGAGCGCCGTTACATTCGAGTCGGATGTTCCGTTTCAGTTTGATAGTATCCGACGGAAAGTAGTTCTCCCCGGAGACGAGCTTTACAGTTCGGCTCGGGCCCTGTGCCCATGTGTGTGACTTGGACGCTTGATCGATCACGGACTGTACTTCGCCCGGCGGTGCGATGAGCGAACCGTCGTCGGCCTCAGAAACTGAATCGTCGGATGCACTGAGGCTCCCGACGCGGTTCCAGTTGCTGCCGTCACCAATGTATACCGTGCCAGTATCAGTCGCTAGGAACTTCGACCCCGTCTTCGGTTCGTACTGGCTGATGTTGGACTCAGCGTCCCGAAGTTCGACGTGGCTGTCGAGTTTTTTGAAGTTTTCGTTAAGTGGTACGTGCCAATCGAGCGTGCCCTCTGCGGGCGTGTTGTATCGTTCTGCCATTGATCTGTCGCGTTATTGGGTACCTCCGTACCCACCCATTCCGTAGCCTTCGCTGCCGAAGTCGTCAGTACCTGACTCGGTCGCTGTCTCAGTTTCAGTCGGCGTCTCGGTTTGCGTCTCAGTTTCAGTCGGTGTCTCCGTCTCGGCCGCTTCGAGGAATTCAAACCAGTTGAAATCAATACCGGAGCCAACTGCTTTCACCCGGATGACGTGCTCGCCACCATCTTGGACCGTGACGTCAGGAAGCGTTGCCGTTTCCCAAGTCGTCCAGCCGCCGGTGTTCGGTACATCCACTGTCCCGAGTTGCTCGCCGTCGAGGCTGAACTGCAGTTGCCTGTTGTCTTGCGTCGTCGCGACGCGAACGTCGATGTCGTATGTTCCGGCCGGCACCTCCGCGGTGTATTCGAGCCATTCGCCGTCCTCGAAATACCCAACGTTGTACTTCCCGGAATTGTCCTGCGTTTCCCGGATATCGACGTCTGAGTCCCGATAACCGATATTGTACTCACTGCCGGCGGTGGTATCGTGATACGACACGCCCTCGCCGCCTAGGTCGTATGCTTGTGACTGTATCCTGCCGGGAAGCGTCGGGACGCCGTCGAACGGCTGATTCCCTGTAACCTCGAACTCGGCCCAGTTGAAATCGATGCCGGACCCGATAGCCTCGACCCGGAGCACTTGCTGTCCATCGGCATCGATGGTCACGTCCTCAAGTATTGCCGTCTCCCAGGTCGTCCAGCCGCCGGTGTTCGGCACGTCCACCGTTCCAAGTTCTCGGTCGCCCAAGTGGAACCGGAGCTGTCTGTCGTCACGTGTCGTGGCGACACGGACTTTTAGGTCATACTGGCCTGGCGAAACATCAGCCGAGTATTCGAGCCATTCACCATCTTCGAAGTAACCGATGTTGTACTCCCCGGAGTTGTCTTGGGTCTGTCGGATGTCGACATCGGTGTCACGGTAACTGGTGTCGTATTCGTTCCCAGCGGTCGTATCGGAGTACGATACTCCTTCGCCACCCGTGTCGTAGTTTTGTGCCTCGATACGCCCGGGAATCGTTGCTAGAGTCCCATTGTACGGTTTCTGTGCATCGACTCTCTCGAACTCGATCCAATTGAATTCCACACCGGAATCCAGTGCTTCGACGCGAAGCGTCGATTGCTGGTCGGACTCGATTTCGACATCCTCTACCGTGACTGTCTCCCACGAGGTCCAGTCGCCCGTGTTGGGGACAGTAACGGTTGTGAGGGTACGCCCTCCAAGAGACAGTTCGAGTCGCCCGTCAGAGAGTGCTGACGCCACTCGCACCCTAATATCGTACGTCCCCGGCGAGACATTAGTTGTGTACTCGAGCCACTCTCCGGCCTGAAAGTAGCCGATATTGTACTTTCCTGACTCGTCCTCTGTTGGTCGGATATCAACGTCAGTATCTCGGTTAGCGGAACCGTAGATATTTCCGCCAGACGTGTCGTGGTACGCCTCGCCTTCGCCACCGATGTCGAAGTTCTGGGCCTGAATACGCCCGGGAATTGCCCTGACTGTCCCTTCGTACGGTGACTGGGACTGTGTCGTACTATCCGTCGAAATGGTGAGTGAGTAATCGCCACCGCTTCGACTGACGTCCATGACTTGCAGGTAGTGTGTACTACCGGCTGAGAGAGTTTCCGGCAGATACACCGGGACATCTGAACTCGCGTACGCTTGGGAGAGTAATTCACCGTCCGGATTGAACAGCCCGACTGCAGCAGCACCTGTGTCTGTACCCGGTGTGAATTTAACCGCTACATCTTCGCTGTCGGGACTGAACGCAAAGAGATCAGATGAGCCTGGAGACAGTGTTGTTGAGAGCGGGGAATCGATGCTAAGGCTGCTGACCGAACTTCCCATACTGGTGTCTTCGGCCACCTTCGAAACATCGACTGCGGTGAGTTGTGTCGTAACTGAAGGCTCACCACCGTATCCGAATTTTGCTGCCGATCCTCCTGCGGTAGGAGTACCTTTACCGGCGCACCCTGCCAAGGACGCAGCGGCAACACCTGCTAATTTCATGCACGTGCGGCGGTCTATGGCGGTTATTCCCGTCGTACTACTTTCATCTCGCGACACCTCGCCACTGTCGTGCGAGCGATCCTGTTCTTTGTTGGTCACACTCCGGTAATCCCTATTTACTATTTTATTCGTTGTTACCGGTTGAGTCCTATTTGGATACCTTGTTACCCAAGCTATGTTTTATTGCATACCACCTTTAAAATGAAAATTATGATTGAAAATGACAGTTGGGAAATTATATCTTACCTAGTATCAATGTATTACTGTATTTTTGGGAAATTAAGAACATACTACTACGGGATATTCACTCCATTTTCATGGCCACTAGCTTCGTTCTGTCCACAAATCAATGGCCTCCGTCACCGATTCTTGTTCCAGAGACCACGTAATCGTCTGCTCAAGTTCTCTTGAGCAGCCAAGATGTTCAAGACTGTCGTGGCTGGTTTCGTAGTTCCATCCGATTTACCTGCTGTTCTCAGCAATGATTGAGTGGTGAGTGTAATTCTCATACTTAGCTAAGAAACTGCCACTATCCTCTCAGAGTATGTTCCGTTCAGTGGTTGTCCTGTTTACCAGTAGCATGATATTGACGGATTCTCGTGAGCCAAAACTAGAGAAATCATTTTAGATTCGACTCTCTCGATTGCGATGAATTCACGCGAAAATAAACGTTGCTTTTGATCCGACGTGGCAGTGTCCTTAATCAGAGGTGTCCTCAATCTACGGGAAATATGCGGCCAACGTTCTCCGAAGTATTCCCGGATGAGTTTCTCTGCCGGGTGGTCTAATACTAATCTCGTTATTTCTCATTCTTCGGTCGGGCCTTCGACTCTGACTCGACATCGACGTTGTAGGGACTCCTTTTCGTTTGCCAGACACGACAGCGAGATGATGGTGTCGCCGTTCAGGAGAGACGTCTGAAACGAGATGTGGTCGCCCACTGCGGTCTCGGTATAAAGCGTTCTTGATGTCCGGTACTCCACCGTTCCGGTCCGACTGAACAGTTTGAGACTGCCGCTGTGGTGGTTGACTGTGATGTGGAAACGTATCGAGTCGTACGTTTCCCGCAGCGAAGTCGCAACCTCTGGCGATATCTCTCCTGGTGACTGCCCAAGCTGTCCCTCATGTTCGGATGAAACAGTTGTCCCGTCATCGCCGGTGACGGCGATCTCAGTCGTTTCTCCCTTGGCGATGCCGACGAACCGCTTTTGAACTATCTCACCTTGATTCACGAGCAGCAGCTGATCTAACCACTGCCCGACCTGTAAAAACGGGACGACGCCAGCAAGCACTGTTCGTCGCTTCATCGCGCTGTGCTCCTCTGTTCGCCAGGTCGATTGATTTGGATTGTCTGTCTCATTTTGATCACGCCAACGCATCGAATATTGATTCGAGGTTCTGCTTGACTTCCCAATTGAAACTAAACATGAGAGCCAGGGCCAAGGCCACATAGACTCCAATACCAACGAGAACCAACAGGATAAACTCCAATACCGGCGCATTGAGAGTCACCGTCTGATAGACGTAGGTCACTGCGGCTGCCATCCCAAGACTCGCCACCAGTGGATACGAGACCTCCTTGAGGACTCGAATCGGAGACGCTTCGACAGTCCGGGCAATAAGATAGGTGTCTATCGGCATCATCGGGAAGATGTAGATGCCCGTAATGAGGGCTGCGGTGCCCTCGATCCCATACGTCATCGTGGCTGGGTAGATGAATATCGCAATGAGAGCTACACGTACAGCGGAGAGCTTAGCGATATAGTCAGGCCGCCCGACTGCCTTCCAGACCGGTCCCATCGTCGCACCCATCGAACGCAATAGGCCGTAGATAGCTAGCAACTGCATTACTGGTATCATCGGCTGCCATTCGGGGGTAAAAAACGCCTCGACAAACGCGGGTGCGACTGCCGCGATACCCATTGCTGCCGGGAACGAAGCCAATGTGGTCATCCTGAGTGTCTGGAAGTATCCGGACCGCAGCTTCTCGACGTCGTTTTGTACTTTCGAATACGCCGAAAACGTCACACTGGAGATTGTCTGTGTGATTTCGGTCGCCGGCGCGTTCGAGAGCCGGTAGGCGAGCTGGTAAAACCCCAATGCACTTGCCATGAGCGCCCAGCCGACAAACGCGTCGTCTCCTCTACTGTACAGGAAATACAGGATTGAATTGGCCGTAACCCACTTTCCGAAATTGTAGCGCTTCTTCGCCACATCGATATCGAACGAAGGCCACGGACGGTACCCGTCCGCCAGATACGAGACGAGGAATCGGGCGGCGTCGCCGGCGATGTACCCGATTGCCAGTGCATAGACGGTCGGTTCATACAGAGCTACGCCTACGGTGACGACGAAGTATGCTACCGCGCCGCTAACCCTATACACGAACTCTTTGTGAAAATCTAGACTCTTCTGGAAATAGACGACAGCAGGGTTTCGTAACCCAACGATAAACGGCGAGAGGGCGATGACTCGAAACAGATCGGTCGCCGCAGGTTCGTTGAACAAGGACGCAATAAACGGGGCTCCAAGGAACAGAATAACGGCAATTACAGTCCCTCTGGCTGTTTCGATTGTCCAAGCAGTGTTGAGTTCGTCGTCGACGTTGTCCTCCTCGGCCTGTATCAGAGCGGACTTGATTCCCAACTCGGAGAACTTCTTGAGTGAAGAGAGCGTCAACAGCGCGATCCCCATCAATCCGACTGCACGTGGGGACAACAGTGAGGCAACGATGACTAGCAACAACAGTTCTAGTCCCCGTTCTGTGACGTTCATCACACCGACCCACACGCCACTCTTTACGGTTTGCTCCATCACGTCATCACTGGCCGGGAGCAGCCGCTTTATCAAACGTTTCAGTTTATCTAGCATCGTCGTTCGAACTCTCTGTCGTGTGTGTGACGAGCCACAACACTAGGCCGATCGCTGGACACCAGTGTGTTCTTCCGACTCGGTACTCGATATTGCTGTGCCTGCATAGACTCTCCGTTGCTACATACTTCGGATACCATCTGTTTGTTATGGGCGGGGTAACTGTGATGCAACCGAACTATCAGGGCGTCTCTTGACAGTCTGTCTCAGTGTGCAACTGTTCGGGGCGTACTGGAATTTATTGATTGTCAGCAGTGAGTACTTGGCCGCTTTCGACCATCGACTCCAGCGGGTTGTCGTCGATCTCTAGTGGGAAATCGACTCGCCCGCACCGCCGAGCCGACTCCCAGCACCCGAATATAAGCTCCGTTGCCTGCAGAGCATTGTCAGCTGACAGTTCAGGTTCACGGCCCGTGTCCAGTGCGTCGACGGTGTCCGCTATGGCACGGTCGATATATGTTTCAGGTCTCGCGTTTTCTACAGTGACTCCCGGTATACGAGCGCTGATCTTCTGTTTTGCAGCGTCGAATATTGTTTCGTCGGGACCATGTACGTCCTCTCCACCAGTGTCGACCGTTGTCCAGTTTTTCCCGGTCCGGATCCGTAGCGGAACTTCACCACCTATTTCTATCATTCCGTCTGAGCCCAGCAATCGCATATGACAGTCGACAATGCCACCGTCCCCTGTCGATGCGAGCCCGTTGACACCGTTCGTATACCGCCACTGCGCGATGGCCTGATTCTCGTTGTGGGCCCCAAACTGCACGTTTTCCTCGCTGTATTCGATCCCAGCCATCACCCATTTCGACATTGCTTGGTCAGTGAAGTACCCACAGAGGTCAAACAGGTGCGACCCGTAATCAAATAGATTTTTTCCACCGAGTTCGATTCGCTCTAACGAGCCTATTTTTCCGTTTTCAAGCAGCGACTTGGCTTTCCGGAACGGCTTTCCGAACCGTCGTTGGTGGTTGAACGTAAGTTGGATCCCGGCCCGCTTACAGGCCGATGCCATTTGTTGACAGTCCTCCCATCTCGTTGCCATCGGCTTTTCACAGTGGATCGCGTCCATTACCCCACTCTCAGCACACATCATCACGACAGGTGCGTGGATATGGGGCGGAACGCAGACACTGACAATGTCGGGCTCGACAGCGGTGAGCATCTTCTCGGTGTCCGTGTAGACGTTTCCGTCCGGGAGATCCCATTGTTCTCCGAAATTTTTCGCGTTCTCCGGGACGACATCGGCACAGGCGGTAAGTTCACACGAATCTAACCGCCTGTACGCGCTTGCGTGTCTATATGCCATTGCGAACCCGTCGGTATCCGGGTCGTCCGGATCTGCACCAGTCCCAATGACTGCGACAGTGTAAGTCATCGATGGAAGGTGGAATAGTAGCCTCAATAGTAGTAACCTCGTACCGATTCACTCAGACAGTCCACACTGACTGGCTAGTCTCCCAGTGCTACCGTGACAATATATCTGAAACTCTGATCCCTTCTATCAGAGTGGGTGTACGAAGCCATCTCGTGTCGTTTTAGAACACACACAGTGTATTATATGACTCTTAACTACTGCGATCTTGGCGGATTCCAATCAGGACAGCCAGACCACCAGCTAAGTATCTGTTCACTCGTGAACTGACCACGGTCGTTTTTTCATCAGATATGTGAAGCCAGCTAAACCAGTTAGCGTTTAATTCCGGATGCCCCTATTTGTATAGTAGCTGGGTCCCTGTCCAACTCATATGGTAATCAATGACAGGATATGCTGCAGCATGGCTACCGGTATGGCCTGTTTACTAAAACGGTCTCCGTCGTTGGATTCTTGATAACGATGGATCAAATTTGTCGCCGACAAAGCGCTACGGTCGCGAGGGGGACTATCTCACCGTACTGATGTCTTCAGATGAAGAGACTAGGACCGTGGAGTCGGAGCAGGCGACCCGACGGACCATTCTATCCCTCGTTGCGACTGGACTCTCGTTCGGGGTTGCAGTGCTTTTGAAGCGGGAGATCTTGTATCGTGGGTACGGCGAGGATGGTTATGGTGACCAGGGATTCGGCGAGTAACTAGTACGGAATCTTTCACGACTCACCCTGACGAAAGAGTTGGGCTAGCAGCTGCTAATTTGCCTAAATTCAGAATACCGAAGAGACCCAGAGAAAATCAGTCTGACGGTTTCGCGGATTCGGAGGGTTGATCGATATTCGGTACTTCGCCTCTGTCCTCTTCGTAGTGGGCGTGGTTGAGAAACCCCCGAATACGCCCAGCTGTCTTTGCGACAGTACTGCCCGCTTCTATAACGGTAGCCACTGGCGTTATTCTGACGTAATTCAGCGGGTCAAGTGCCTCACAAAAAATATTCTTGAGTTGATTTGCTCGCGAGACGTTACATTTTGACCAGTAGTACGGACTCTTTGTTTCGAGCTTATACTGTTTCTTCCAGTATTCAGTAATAGACGATGCGTACGGGTGGTCAACGATGAGCTCGGGATCGTACCGAATATCAAACTGGGCCCTGACTCGCCTAGCGAGTTCCTTTTCCTCGTGACCCCACCCCATCTGTTCGTCCCATCCACCGACCGCCTTGAACACGTCCCTGTGAACGCCCATGTTACACCCCCAGAAGTGGTCGACGTAGCAAGGATCGTCCCCCCAGTCGTAATGAGTGGTGAAATGGCGAGCGAACACATCATCGACTGGGTGGATGGTTCGACCGGCGTATGCCGCCTCTGTTTCGAGGAGTTCATCGGCTTTTTGAAGATATCTTGGGCGAGGTCGGGAATCATCATCGAGAAATACGATTTTGTCCGTTGAAGCCTGTCTGATCCCCTCATTCCGTGCTCTAGTCACAGGACTTTCATCACACACGATAACCTCAAAGTCGTCGAACGCGTGCTCTTTGAGGCACTGTATTGCTTCAATCTCGTCCCGTGGTTTCAATGTCGCGATAACAACGCTGACCGATACCATGTAATCTTCTACGAAGTAGAACTCTCTTTCAAGACATTAGTATAGGTGTCCTGTCATTAGTAGGCAACGCATTCACGTGTCCTACCTTGGCATGGTGGCAATGACTGCCTGGACCCACGATACAACTCCATAGATAAACACCACAAACCCACCCATGGAAACCCAGCGTAGTCGTTTGTGATTTTTTGGGCGGACACCGTCTGGATTACTGAGTTCGACCGCAAACAGAAAGCCTGCGTAGCTGAGCAGGTAATACAATAACGGGTTCCAACGGCCGATAAATATCATCCCTCCTAACGTCACCGATAGCCAGACGACGAAGACTCCCACAAACTGTCGAACCCATCCAGCGCACATAGCCAATCAATACATGGCTTCCTGTTTTGTTATGCTACTACTAGCGCGTACTATTGGAAGGCGGTTTGGGCCTGCTTACAGCGGCTGCCACCGTGTGGTAACTGTCGGCGCACAATATCTGCCATAGAAAACTGACAATGGGATAGACAGTACTTCGAAGCCAATGAAGTAACTGGCGTTGGGATCCGCCATCAACTCACGGTACATTATATCGCAAACTGATCGGAATTCCCAGTGCCACATTGCCGTGATCCTAGTCGACAGATCTTTTGAGTGAACCTTCGCTGTCAGGTTAGTGTAGCCGCTTCTTCTGAAAGGCGCTGTTCTGCAGTCTCCCTGTCTTCAGGATACCCAACGTCGATACGCCACCCGTTGAGACGAACAGCGTCGATTGTTCTTCCGCTGTCCATCAATAAATCAATGGCATCGCTAAGTTCGTACTCGCCACGCTCAGAGGGCTGAACCAGACTACATGCTTTGAATATTGCTGGCGAAAACGTGTAAAAGCCGGTCATGACTAGGTTTGACGGAGGATCGTCCGGCTTCTCGACTACATCGGTTATTTCTCCATATTTATTTGTCACGCAAACGCCATATCTGGACGCTTCGTCTTCCGGAACCTCCTCTACCAGAAACGCGCAGTCGACGCGCTGTTCTTGTTGTCGTTGTACGACTGTGTCGAGATTCCCTCGAAACACATTGTCTCCCAGCATCAACATAAAACCGTCCTCGATTTCCGGTTCGGCCTGTAACAAGGCGTGGGCTAGCCCAGCAGGCTCCTCCTGATGGACGTACGTTATCGGGACGCCGTCATACGAGTTTCCGTAATAGTCGATAATCTGCTCTTTTCGGTACCCGACGACGATAACAAACTCGTCTGCATCAAGTGAAACGAGTTCGTCGAGACAGTGGGTCAGAAGTGGTTTTTCATCTACCTCCACTAACGCTTTCGGAAGATTATCAGTCAGCGGCTGAAGTCGTGTGCCCTTTCCGGCCGCGAGAACTACTGCTTTCATCACTCACACGCTTTCCCAGATACATCATTGTAATGCTGCTACTAATCAGAACCTGTCATCGGTGAGTAAACACCATTGTTTCCGCTGGTAACGTTATTCAGCTATCGGCGTAGATCTCGAAGTGAATCCGAGTGAATAACAATGAACTCTTCTTCACCGAGTTGTGACTCATGCTCCGGCAAAAATATCAACTGTGAATCAGTCGAGGATTTGACAACGGTTAGTTCTTCCATCTCGTAGCCTAGGTCCGATTCCCAGTCTGGATCTGTTGGTACCTCTTCCCACTCCTCTGAGGACATCATTCAGCCGCCACTCCATTCAAACATCTCGGTCTTGACAAACTCAACCGCTTGTGTGTGAACCGCACATTCTGACCCTGGACCCATAGCCCTGCTCTTAGATTAAGATAATCTTTAAACTGCCTCTCTATCGCGCTTACATCGAGCATATCTCGGAAAGGTGTAATTACCATATTAAAGATTGCGTCCTTATACGAGCTATCTACACACCATTTGCATCCTACTTACTTACCAATCTATCCTACCCTCTCCCACCCAACAATACGGTGAAAACAGACCGATCTCCGGTAGTAGGATGAAATTACTCCGACATTCGATAGAACTACACCGGGCCATGTCACTGTTTTGTAGTGTAGTACGGGGGAGCAAATGAACTGGGTACGGCACAGGATTTACTATCGGATCAAGTTCAGTCGGAGCTCTTTGAATGTCACCGTATCAGTATCCTCCTGTATCTGAAACCCATGTTATCTGTGTTACTCTCTTTTAGCCGTGGTCGTTACGCTCGAAGCTCTAAATCGAAAATGCACCTCTCAAATGGCGTCACCACGTACTTCAACCGCATTCAATAGTTGAGTAAAAGGCTCAGCTACAGCTGTTCCCACGTACCTTTGGAGTGGTAAGCTCCGCTATGCCGGAATAACACGACTATAACAATACAACCCTGTACATAAGATACTGGTGGAGAGGGCAGTTACCCGACACCCACAACACCGGCCCAATCCTTACCACCCCCCTCAGGGACGCTCGTGCCCTGTATAGTCGCTGTCGACTCGGATCGCTCTCTCCACTTTCACAGTGAGCTGGAACGGCTTCGGTCACACCGTCCTTTCCGGCTCACTCCGGCCTTGACTTTTTAGCTATGACCCGGACTCTAATCTTTTGCTAAGGCTTCGTCGATCCTCCCGGCTAATTGTGGATACAGTAGACGTCCTTCACTTGAAAATAGGTCATCAGAATGCCATTGGTAGCCGGTAGACACAGCGCAACTGCATACCAGAATTCGTGACCGAGAAACGAATGCTATGATTGCATTCAGAATCCTCTATACTCACTCCTGTAGCCGATATCTGGGTGAGGACTTCTGATAGTCGCAGCACCCGGAGGGCTTTTACAACAAAATTCAAAAAGCTCAACACTAGTATCCTCGGATATCGACAACTGGAAAGCGTCTATAAGTAGTCGACTACCTCAAATATGAACTCAATTACTAAACTATAACAGTTACACGTAGCGGTGTATGCCGGAACATATCTCCGACAGCGAAATGGAACGGATTTCGGAATTCGCGAGCACTCCGATGTACAAACGGTCGCCCGATCAGTTACTGCCGGACGGTGCGGCTGACAACGAAGAATAAAGTACCCTGGGGGGTATTCTCGGTCGTGTTTAGTTAAGCGTGAAAAGTGAGGCGGACAGATTTCTTGGTGCCTATGCCAGAAATCAGCCGCCTCAGCGGACATAGAGACTGGATTGATTTGGATTTTGTAGAGCGTGAGCGGACACCCGAACCAGCGATGGCGCTAGGTATTCAATCGCACGTTGCGGGGTTGTCGCTACCGAATACCGTCAAATCACTCGAAGATCTGGGTGTCCAGCATAGTCGCAAAGCCATCAATGATTGGGTGCAGAAAGCCGATCTACAGCCCGAATTAGGGAAATCTCCGAATCAGATTGCGCTTGACGAAACAGTGATTCGCATCAACGATCAGCAATTCTGGCTGTACGCCGCCGATCCACAATCGAACGAACTGCTTCACGTCCGGCTGTTTGCGACGACTACGACCACCCTCACAGAAATTTCCCTGCGCGAACTTCGGCAAAAACACAATGTCGAAACTGCTGTCTTTCTGGTTGATGGCGCTCAACACCTCCAAACCGCACTTCAACGAGCTGGACTCCGATTTCGGATGTGTCGCCACAGAAATCGGAACGCTATCGAATGGATTTTTCGAGAACTGAAGCGTCGAACCTCGTCGTTTTCAAACTGCTTCAGCCACGTCGAACCGGAAACAGCCGAAAATTGGCTCCAGAGTTTCGCTCGCTGGCACAATGCTCCAAACTAAACACTACCGTATTCTCAGTCAATACATAATTCAGCTCACGGCTTGCCGATATCGAAGGTCTTGTCATTTTTCCCTCGCCGCTTGGAGACTGCGTGAGCAATAGATAGTACGAGAAATGAGCTAATGACGACTAGTCCGATAACTAACGGGCTGATCGCACTGAGCGGCGGCACACCGACAATTGCTGCTAGGAGTAAAATGGCGTTCAACAGGGCTACGGCCCCATAGTACTGATACCATTTAGAATCCCCATCACTATTGCTGATGAATGGTTCAACCTCCGGAGCATCCTCTCGAAGAGCTATCTCACCCGTATCGGCGTCGTACGTTATTAGCCCTGCCTCTTGAAGCTTCGGAGCATGGGTCTGATACAGCGAGACGTACACCCGCTTTCGCGCCTGCGAGGAGAGTTCTTCGACGGTTGTGTCGTTCTCCCACGCAGCCAACTCCTCAGCTAAGTCGGTAAGCTGGACCGGCTCCTTTTGCTGGCGTAGATAGTAAAGCGTATATCGACGCCTCGAACTGCTGAGGATGTCGAACATTTGGTCGCGTGAGAGCTCTGGTTCTTCCTCTACCATCGGTTCGCTCATGACCTCGATTGCTGCATTGGTTTGTGTTCAGGCCGCGAGAGCCACATATATACACGAAACCCGGGGTACCGTTTTGTTACACCCCCGTTACCTTCTAATTCCTGAGTAAGAAATAGCTACTTGTATCGCACACCGTACTCCTGTTCTTCACCGATTGACCACAGTCTGTATATAACCCTTCAGTTGCTGACATCAGGAACTATTTGGCGTACTACATGACTCAATCACAACGACCTGCAATACACAAAAATAAATCTGCAAGTGAAAGCGCAGTACAGTGTGTTATTGTTCGTCTCGGTACAAGCCTCTGTTTTATTACTGCGAAACTCCGAACCTTTTCGTATTAGTACAGTTCCATATGTTAGTACTACGCTATCGAATTCCAATTAGGGTGGATAGAAACTACATAGTATCCTATTAATAATACATCGTGATTCTGCGGTACTACCTCTGCTCCTCGATTCACCAGGTCACTGACAAGCGACTTAGTGATGATGGTCTGGAACCACATCTGCAGTCGTGATCATAATCCCGCGAATAGTCTGAACTAATCTGTGTGAGATCCGGTCCTTATTATGATTCCGCTAACGGGACACGATTGCCAGAATTCTACCGGACCAGTAGTAGATAGACAAAAGAATCCTCTGTGGCTGATCTCCACGCTGACATATCTGAATTATTTTCATCCGTAGCAGAAAATATCGTCAACTGGTCGGGTTGTGAGCATGACCGTCCAATGATCGCTCTACAAATTCGCTCATCCGAATCTACGGCTTCGGTATTGCTCTCCCGCATCTTCTCCGCGGTATGCTCTCTTACCGGAGGCTTCTCGTTATCCGCTCACTTAAGAACTTATAGGAAGGCTCTAGCCGGTTACGTTGGCGTGATCTCGATGGTCTCGCTGTCTCGAATCCGAACGGTGTACCCACTGTATGTGAAACTAATCTGAATATCGTCGTTGGTCTGCCCTGCGACAAGCGTATCAAGGGCATCCGGGTCGATTCGGTTGTACAACGGTGGGAGACTGGTTTCCGTTACGGATTCTTTAGCTGCTATAGCGGTCACAATCGCTTCACTCGGTGATTCGTACTGGTTTGCCCAAAAGACAGTTTCTGTCTCGTTCCACTCCAGACTCATTGTTTCTTGTATGAACACACTCCCGTATCAGCATATACTCTATCAGACTAGCAAACTCAGACGACAAGCGCTATCTATCTAGATGCTGGGTCGTTCCCCCTTCGCTAAACAACTGTTCTAGGAGCTTCCGGATAGCTACCCGAAGGTGGTGGCTGAACGTCGGCTGTGAAATATCAAGTGTATCGGCGATCTCTTGACCAGTCTTGTCACGGGGAGATTGATAGAATCCGCTATAAAAGGCTGCAAGCAGGACCTCGAATTGGCGGGGGGTTAGCTGTGCTGTCAATTCTGAGTGGAATGACTCACGAGTTTGGACACCACGTTCCCGCTTGTGGCGGCCCACGAGTTCGATGTCCGGACATGAACGCCGTAATTCAGCTATGAGTTGGCGAATGTCGACCGTCTGTGGGACCTCGAGCTGAATCTCCAGAGTCTCACCGTCAGATTGGATTAATTGCGGGGCTCCTCCTTGTTCGGCGACTGTCAGTGCGAGTTGTGTACCCGATACTGTTGCTTCGAACAAGCTCGTGTCTTCTGTGTCAGTTAGACACTCTAATCGCTCAATTCGGGGGAGAGTGTCCAAACACGCCTGTAGGTCATCTGGTGGAGCGTCAGTGCTGAAAAACACGATACAGCTGGTATCTCCCTGTGGGACGATACCCTCGAATGTGATTTCTGTATCGACGACGCCCGCGATTCGATGAATGATATCGTCGGATTCCGTTGCTTCTAGCTGGAGTTCGACAGCCCGATCCGCGACGAGCCCCTGCTTTGTCTCAATGCTGTTGATGGCGTACCCGACCGTTTCACTTACCTCTTCGAGTACTGACTGAGTTGGCAGATCGAAAACGTCCGGCGTTTTCGCGTACACAGTCAGGATGCCGTAGGAGAGTTGCTGATAGCTAAGTGGAATGCTGACGACTGACTGGAACCCCCGTTCCAGTAGCCGCCGTTGCCACCCTTTCCCCCTGAGCCCGTCCGCGATGTTGTTGTTCAGCGTCTGTTCGTTAGTCCGGGCTGTCTGGACTGCTGGTGGAGGCGGTGTCTCATTGGAGGGCGTTCGGGATTCTTCCAGAAAGCCACGGTCGGTTCCTGCCCACGTCCGTGGCGTGACTCGGTCGGTATCGGATTCGTATTCCCCGATCCACGCAAACGAACAGATGTCGGACGCGACCAACTGGTCACACACTGCTTGCTCTATTTCTGACCGACTGTCTGCCCTGAGCACTCGCTCGTGAATTTTCTGACTCAGCTCTGTCAACCGATTCATCTGCTCGAGCTGCACCGTCTGTTGCTCTAGGTCGCGCTGCCTATCTTCGAGTTCCGTCTCGTAGTTCAGCCTATCGAACGCCGTTCGAATAGTCGCCCCGAGGAGTTCGGTAATTCGACGAGTCTGGGTATCGAACTCGCCGCCGATAGTGTCGCCCGCTCGAAGCACTCCATGGTCGCCCAGCGGGACAAACACGGCCTTTCCGTCAGTCATCGCGTCCTCGCCTGCTTTCGAGGCCGAGTTTCCGTCGCAAACGATAGTTTCCTCGGTGAAAAAGGCCGAACTCACGAAGCTATCACCGTCCGCTGGGATAGCTTGTTGCTCCTCGGTCTCCGTGGCCGAAAGCGGGCGAAAGGTGTTTGTATCGCTGTCGAACGCGTACAGCACGACCTCAGGAAGACCGATGACATCACGGGTCCGCGAGACGACAATTTGTGCGGCTTCCTCCTCTGAAGTCACGCCCAAGAGATCTGTCGCCGTTTCGTACAACTGTGTAAAACCCATCTCAGCCCGCTGTGTCTGTAGTTCGTTCCCGATCCACTTGCTCAGAAGGTCTACGAGTGTCACGTCCCAGTCTGAGAACTCTGACCCGCTCGTCCCGGACCCATAGAAACAGAGCGTCCCGTATATGCTACCGCCCACAGTGAGTGGCGTTCCGAGATACTGATTGACTTCGTCATCCCATATGTGGTCTCGGTCAGCTTCGCCGCATTCGGCATCGACGTCTGTCATCACGACCGTCTCCTCGTTCGCGATAGCTTTCGCACAGGGGGTTTCCGACAACGGAATAGTTCCGCCTGAAAAAATCGTTTCGTCAGGTGTCTGGAGCACTTCGAAATCGTATTCCATCCCGTTGACGTGAGAGAGTGTCGCGTACTCGGTTCCAAGCACGCTGCGACCGACTTGCATGAGATCCGCTATCTGCTCCTGTAGCGCTCCGTCCCGCGCTGTGAACACTTCGGTAATTGTTCGCAGGACCTCTTCCCGCATTTCTAGTTCGGCACGCGTTGCTGTTGAATGAAGGCCATCGGCGACAATTTCCGCAAGCTCTGTCAGCACTGTCTGCTCCGCCTCGTCAAACGCGAAAGGCGTGTCCGCGTATATCGAAATCACGCTCTGTACTGATCCTGTGTACTGGATCGGGAGAACGATCATCGACCGGAACCCGTACTCCGATACGAGCTCGTGCCACGGCTGGACAGACGATTCAGTCCGGATATCTGACGCTACTTGATGTTCGCCGGTTTCGATCGCATGGCCGAACGGCCCGTCATCGAAAACTGAGCGGCCATAGCGGGAGAGCATCGCTTCGACGTATTCGAGTGCGTCGCCACCGCCCGCCGTGGGGACGATATCACCCGCCTCGTTTTTTTCGCCGATCCAGGCGAACTGGTAGGCATCCGAACGTGTCAGAATCTCACAGACAGCCGCTTTGATCTCCTCGGCTGTTGACGCCCTCAACACTTGGCGATTTATTTCCCTGAATAGTGAATTGATTCGCGATAGTCGCGCTGTTTCTCGGCGGAACCGGTGTGATTCCACCGCGTTCTCTATCCTGTTTGTGAGCACCGCGTACTGCTCTGGCCCGCCGCCCTTGACGAAGTAATCGGTGACGCCCGCTGAAACCGCTTCGCTGGCGAGTTTTTCGCTCCCCTGGCCTGTCAACAGGATAAATGGGAGGTCACCGTTAGACTGTCGAACCGTTTCTACGAATTCAATCCCGTCAGTTTCGGGCATCTCGTAGTCACTGACGATACAGTCGATCGACTCGGAATCGAAGTAGCTGAGCGCATCCTCGACGCTTGCGGCCTCGATGACATCGATACGGTCGTTCTCGTGTTCGAGCAGTTCCGCTGTCGTCCGCCGGAACTCTCCGTAGTCATCGACTAACAGCACCTTGATTTTCGAGGCTGCCGTTCCACTATCCGTTGGTGCCGGTCCAGTCTCACCGGCCAACTTCCGCATACTACACTACTTACGCAACAGTCCGTATAAACGTTTGACTTGGTCCCAACGCTGCATAGTTCTACGTCTGTTAGCAGTAACCGCTTCTCGCGAGGAATTCGGTCTACTCTCCAAATTAGTAGGTAGCTCATATTTTAGAATGTATATGGATACTGCACTCTCCGCACTAGTGTTTTCCCTATTTTATCGGAATATGACATACCTCGAAACTTTGTGTGTTTTGAAATACACTTTCTCTTGGACTATTTTACGGACGTGGTGCGTTCTGAAGCGACCACTGTCGGGGGATTGACTGACGACTCGAATTTAGTTCTGTGTGTGATTATCGTATAATAGTGTGTCCGAAATATCAGACAAAAATTATTATTCCCTAAATTACGAAACTATGATAATATTGTTCTTTTACAAACACACCCTGTTAGTCCATTTCGAAAGTACACGCTTAGGGTGTGTATTATACAGGACAAACCTACACTATGCGTACACCGGCCGTCAAAAACTATTACTGAGCAGGCCGAAAAAACCGGATAATGGCTGCTGACTCCGGTTGCAAAGTAGACGCGGTTATCGACAAGTACGGGTTGGCATTGGCAGACCCAGTCTATGACTCCCTTGACGACGGCCTGCTCGCACGCTGGACGGGCGCTGATGACCGAACCGAAATGGGGTATCGGTCGCTGACAGCGTGGTTCAACAAACGGCTGCTTAAACAGGTCTATACTGAACACGGGCGTGAAACCCTTGATACGCGTGTAGACAGCGACTACGAGACGTTACGAGGCGATGACGACTTGCGACGGGACGAACTCATCGAGCGACTGCAAGCTACGGGTATCCCGGGAGCATCGCTTCACGACGATATGGTGTCGTGGGGAACGATGCGAACGCACCTCAACGACTGTTTGGACGGTGAAAAAGAGTCCAGGAAGGCGACAACTAACTGGGAGCAAGAGAGCGTGGCAACGGCCAAAACGGTCGTCGAACGAAAGGCCGAAACGGCACTGTCCTCGCTCGCGAAGAAGGGTGATATCGACGGCGGTGACACCGCGGAGATTGAGGCCCAGATACAACTTGGATGTCCAGACTGTCCGACCCGTGTTCCGTTCGATGTTGCACTCGAACGTGGGTACGTCTGCAAGCAACACCGGAGTGCGGATCTGTCAACACACAACTCATGACCTGGAACATCGAAATCGAACGAATCGCGGGTATACTTGACGGGTCGGCGACGGTAGAGCCGGGATTGAACGTCGTCCGTGGTTCGAACTGGCAGGGGAAATCGAGCTTTATCGAATCAATCAAAACGGCCCTTGGCACCTCCACAGAATTGACCGAAGGGGCAGAAAGCGGGACAGTACATCTAGAAACACCGACAGGCGTCTACGACGTGACGCTTACCCGAGAGAACGGTACCGTGGTCCGGCACGGCGAGCCGTACCTCAGCGACGAGTACGACGTAATCCGTGCTGAACTGTTCGCGTGCTTGGACGAGCGTAACGAAGTCCGTCGCGCTGTCCGGACAGGTGAAAACCTCGAGGACGTGCTGTTGCGGCCGCTCGACTTCCAGAACATCGACTCACAGATCGAGACATTACAGCGGGAGCGCGAACAGATCGAAACGGAACTCACGCAGGCGCGTGAGGCGAAAAAGCGGATCCCCAGCGTGCAAGAGAAAGTGACACGGCTGGAAAACGAGATCGAAGACCTGCGGGCCAAACGCGAGACGTTCGACAGTGAGGCAGGAAGCGACGACAGTTCGGAGTCGGTTCGCCGTCAACTCAGCCAAGCACGGACTGAACAGAACCAGGAGAAAAACCGCGTCGAACGACTTGAGCAAAGTATCGAGCGGACGGAACAGCGTCTCTCGGAACGTCAGGACGCTCTCGATGCTCTCGAAATTCCGGAGTACGATGCTGTTGAAGACAAACTCTCTGAGGCACGGGAGAGACTCTCACAAGTAGAGCGAGACGCCGAAGTACTGCAGTCCGTCTACTCCGCCACCGAGATGGTACTCAGCGAGGACCGGATTGACCTGCTTACCGAGGTGAAGCGCGATATCGACGAGGACACTGTCACCTGCTGGACCTGCGGCAGTGAGACCACACGAGCAGATTTGGCCGACCAACTGGACGCACTCGGCAGCGAACTCACGGCGCTTCGGGCCCAGAAGGAGACCTACCGAGATACTGTCGAGGAACTGGAAACACAGCGCGAGGAGATCAGCCAGGCCCGCCGTCGAAAGGCCGACCTAGAGGAAGACATCGCTGAGCTAGAGGCGACGTTGGCCGACCGGAAACAGAGCTTCGACGCAGCCAGAAACAGGCTCGAACAGGCCCAGGCGGACGTGGAGCAACTTTCCGATCACGTTGATGCGGCCGTGGCGGAGCTTTCGGACGTCGAAAGTGAGATCAAATATCGCGAGGCCGAACTCGAAGACACCGCCGACGAACTGGCGCAACTCGAAACAAGAGCGGCCCGCGTCGACACGCTCGAAACCGACCTCGAATCCGTCCGTGACGACCTCGCGGAACTTCGAAACCGGAAAGACCGAACCAAGCGTGAGGCACGGAAAGCGTTCGACACCGCGATGAAGGATATACTCTCACGATTCGGGACAGGGTTCGAAACGGCTCGACTCACCGCTGACTTCGATATTGTGGTCGCCCGCGACGGCCAGGAAGCGAGCTTAGATGCCCTCAGCGAGGGTGAACTCGAACTCATCGGCTTTGTAGCAGCGCTGGCCGGTCGGCAATCGTTCGATGTCGGCGACGCTGTGCCACTTCTGCTCGTCGATGGCCTTGGCGGCCTTGACGACGACAATCTCCACACCCTTATTGAGTACTTGCAGCAGGGAACAGAGTATCTGGTGTTTACTGCGTACCCGGAATACACAGCCTTCGACGGACGCGAGATCGACCCGACCCAGTGGACCGTTGCGAACGAGAAACAGGCCTCGGCCGACTGACACCCCATCAAACCGGAGTGTCGCCCATTACTGACACCGATACCCTTGCTTGACTGCATACCTCTGTCGTCGAAGAATGGAACATATTCTCTAAGAGTATTTTCAATTTTAGGATAATCATACAAAAATACTATTAGTAGTAGGGCTGTTCTACAATCAGATGGCGACCATTCGGGTAAAAGATTGGACGAAAGATAAATTGCGGAAAATACGAAACGCGGAGTCACACTCGTCATACGATTCGGTCATCAAAACACTGCTCAAAGACCGCAAACTCGCGAAGTACACCGACGACGCCTCCAGTACAGCGACAAGCGAGCTCGGACAGCCACAGGATGCCGACATCGACAAGCCGTTCGACGATCTGACTGTGCTGGCGGAACTAACTGGGAGCCACGACGACGTGTTGTTCCTGTGGTGTCCGAACTGTGGGAACGAACTCGTCCATCTCACGGTCGAGCAACCGCTTGGCCTCTCCGTGTTTGAGATGGAGTGTCAGCGATGTCTTACCCATCTCGACAGTCACGCCATCGTCGCTATTGAACTGCGGTATCCCATCGAACAGAAGATGATCGAGGGACAGCTCCAGGCGGATCTCAAAGCCTGCGTGATAGACTACTGGGATCGAACACTGGAGGCGGCAGCTACTGAGTCGGTCGAAACAGAACCTTCTGCCGCCCGTCTCGTGTGGCAGTTCGACCAGTACCACAAGCAGTTTGACTGGGACTGGCCGACTGATGTCCCGACTGTCAGCTTCGTCCCCGGCGTCACGTATCGTAACACCGTGACTGACGAGCGAATCGAAGCTGTCGAAGCTGTCTCAGAGAACCGGAATACGATGGATTCCTACAAAATCAGACGTGACACAGCAGACGGCGATGTCATCTCGGATCGGCTAGACAACAGTACGATCGTCGACTGGATTGTCAACCGTGAACTGGTCGTCACTGAGCAGTCCATGGAAACCACCAAACCGGCGACATAAGGGAGCCTGATGTCCCGTGCTGTATTCTATGACTGGTGCATGTTGCGTCCCTCTTAGAACGTGGTTTACTGGATGCCGGGCTGAATTGTTGGGGTGTATTTTCGCCTCGAAGTGCCCCTTCCACCTCCGTCCTAAATCTAATGAGTGTACAATCTTCTGAGTATTATTGTATGCTCTGTCGGTTATGGACCGTATATTATTTTGGTTTGATTTATAGAGTCGCCTATAATGTGAGATGGCTCGGGATAATATATAAGGTGTATTGAGGCTACTGAAGACACCCATGACGTTTGTCGACAACAGTTATACGATATAAGTGACCTACTTTCTAATATGATTAGGTTGGTTGGATGCACGCGCTTCGCTAGTTGCATCTCCGAGTATGTCCAGAGTTGCAAGCGGGGGAGTGGCCTGTGAGTAAAGCGACGCACCCTCACACGCTCAAACTCCCGCGTGAGGAACACGGATTGGCGACGTCGACGGCAGCGACCAGACGGATACAGGGACTCCTTCCGGTGTTTCTGGAGAACAAGATCACGGAGGCGGAGGCTAACGGACTGGTCGTTCCGCTCGACGGCAGCATCGAATCGACAGTTGCGGCGGCGCTGGCTGTCGACGGCATCGGGGCCGACTACGTGACTGGATTGGTGATGCCAGTACAGCTAAGCGACGAGGGGCCTGCGCGGACGGCTGAAACCGTTGCATCGCTACTTGACATCGACTGCCACCGGCTCAATCTGCAGCCAGTGCTGACGGCGTTCCAGCGAGTCGTCGGTGAGACCGGTGGACCGACCGACGACCTCGTGGCGATGCAAAACGCCGGCGAACGCTTCCGGATGGCGTGTAAGTACTACGTCGCAAACACCAGGAACGAACTCGTCGTCGGGACCGTTTCCCGGACTGATCGACTGCTGGGCTCCGTTGCGAAACACGGCGAGAACGGCGTTGACCTGTCGCTGTTTGGCGACCTCTATAGAACTGAGGTCGAGGCTCTAGCTGATGCACTTGCGGTTCCATCGGACCTCCTCGACCAGTCCCCACATCCGATGGAGCACACTGGTGCAACTGATGCGGCGGAACTGGGTATCGACCAGCGAGACCTCGACAGCGTCCTCCACTTCGCGATTGATAGAGGCTGTTCCGCGTCGGCGGTGGCTGACAAGGTCGGCGTTAGCGAATCTGTCGTTGAGCGTACGATTCAGTGGTGTGCCAGCACGCGGCACAAGCGACACACGCCACCAAAGCCATCGATGGATAACTGACACTGTCGGCTGTTCGTCTGTGGCGTATTTCTCCACCCCCGGGGGTCGCAAATCTCTCCCAAGTGAGACAGCCAACAGTACGAGCCACACGTGGTATTTTTGTGAGCAAAGCAGTTAACAGCTATACTCCGCGATTCTCACACCCATGCAGGCCGACCCCCAGGAGATAATCGACATCGGCGACAGGCTACTGTCGGAGTACCCCGAACTGTTTACTGAGCAGTACGAGACAAACACTCGTCTCGTTCAGCGACTCGCCAGCGTGGATTCGTTTCGTACCCAGACCCGCCTCACCAGATACATCACTCGTGAAAAACGGACACGGAACGGCTCGCAAAGCTGAGGTCACTGCCAAGCACACGCGACACACGGAGTGCCACACGTCTGTGGCCGGGTTGTCTGCACTCGGCGGTCGTCCCGATATGAGGACCTTCTTTATGTAGAGACCGTCTTGCAGGACGTATGCTACTCACTGGGACTGTCGTTGCGGATTCTGAGACCGTCCTGCAGGACGGGGCGGTCGTCGTCTCCGGGGACCGTATCGAGGCTGTGGGTCCACGTGCCGAACTCGAATCGCAGTACGCCGACCACGAACACCAGTCATACGACGTGCTGTTGCCGGGACTCGTCGGCGGCCACATCCACTCCGTACAGAGTCTCGGCCGTGGTATCGCCGACGATACGGAACTGCTCGACTGGCTATTCGACTATATTCTGCCGATGGAAGCCTCCCTGACAGCCGAGGAGATGGAGGTCGCGGCGAAACTGGGCTATCTGGAGATGATCGAAAGCGGGACCACGACCTGTATCGACCACCTCTCGGTCGCTCACGCGGACCGCGCCTTTGAGGCGGCAGGCGAAATCGGCATCCGGGGCGTCCTCGGGAAGGTGCTGATGGACCAGCGCTCGCCGGACGGTCTGCTGGAGGACACGCAGGCCGCACTGGAGGAGTCCGAGCGGCTCATTCAGCAGTATCACGGTGCCTACAACGACCGGATTCGGTACGCCGTCACCCCTCGTTTTGCCGTCTCTTGTAGCGAGGCCTGTCTCCGGGGGGTGCGCGAACTCGTGGACAAATACGACGGTGTCCGCATCCACACCCACGCCAGTGAGAACCAGAGCGAGATCGAGACGGTCAAAGAGGATACCGGGATGCGCAACATCCACTGGCTCGACGAGGTAGGTCTCACCGGCGAGGATGTCGTTCTTGCGCACTGCGTCTGGACCGACGAGAGCGAGCGCGAAGTCCTCGCAGAGACGGGGACCCACGTCACACACTGTCCGTCCTCCAACATGAAACTCGCCAGCGGTATCGCACCGATCTGGGACTACCGTGACCGCGGTATCAACGTCGCAATCGGCAACGACGGACCGCCCTGTAACAACACGCTCGACGCCTTTACCGAGATGCGACAGGCGAGCCTCTTGCAGAAGGTCGACCAGCTAGACCCGACGGTGACGCCGGCAGCCGAAATCTTCGAGATGGCGACGCGAAACGGTGCGAAAGCCGCTGGCTTCGAGGAACTCGGCGCGATCCGGGAGGGATGGCGCGCTGACATTGTCGGCCTCGATACGGACCTCACGCGGGCGACGCCGCTGCACGACGTGCTCTCGCATCTGGTGTTTGCGGCCCACGGAGACGATGTCCGCTTCACGATGATCGACGGGAACGTCCTCATGGAACACGGCGAGGTAACCACCATCGATGCCGAGGCCGTCCGCTCTCAGGCCTCGACGATGGGCCTTGAGATGGACCTCGAAGACGCGCGCAAGTCTGCACAGGAACAGAAGCCCTGACGCGGGCTGTTATCTCCCGTCTGACCGTCAGCCGAGCCGCGTCCGCAACTGAGATCCGAGCCAGTCGCTCGTGACGACCAGCGCAAACACGGCGAGGATGGCGGTCGAGCGTTTCCCGTACTGCAACCGCTGAATGGTGATGACGAGATCGTCAGGCGCTGTGCGGAGCTCGGTCTCGACGTCGAGTTCTGTCGCCAGATACGCCGCGAGTTCGGTGTTCTGTTCGATGGCGGTATCCGGGTCCACGTTGGGCACGACACCGACCGTCACGTCGGCATCGCTGTCCCTCCGAGACAGCCCGACAGCGAGAGCGCTGCCGCTGTTCCCAGGAATTCACGCCTCGTGGGTCGCATTACGCTGTGATACGAGTCGCCGGGCTTGAAAGTTGTGTGCGCCACATCCCGGCTGTGTGGCCCACGACAGCAGTGCGTGTCTGTCGGCCTCAGTCGCTCGTTGCGATTGCTTCGATTTCGACTCCCACGCCCTTTGGCAGGTTTGCGACCTCGACTGCGCTCCGGGCCGGCGGCTCTTCGTCGAAAAAGCCGGCATAGGTGTCGTTCATCGACTCGAAATCGTCGATGTCGTCCAGATAGACGGTCACTTTCAAGACGTCACTCATCTCCAGTCCTTCGGCTGCCAGCACCGCTTCGACGTTCGATAGCGCCTGTTCCGCCTGCGTCGCTATCGGTTCGTCGTCCAGCAGGTCGCCGTCGGGTGTCATCGGAATCTGGCCCGCGGTGAACACGAGCGAGCCGTTTGTCGTCGCCTGGCTGTACGCGCCGACCGCATCGGGTGCATCGGCCGTGCTGATGGTCCGTTTCATCAGCCGAGTGTTCCACCATCAGTGTCTTAAATTTACAGGCTGTCGCGGCGGTCCGTGAACTCGGTGAGATCAGCATCAGTGTCGATATCCCAGTGGACGCCGGGGTCCTCGACCTCGATGAACGCTGTCCGCTCGGTGGTCTCGATGATATCTCGACCGCCGCGGTCCCCGGAGACTGAGGCGAGCGCATCGAAATGGCAGTCGCCGAACAGCACGGGATTGCCTCGCACCCCCTCGTGTTCGGGAACCACGATAGTTGCCGTCCCTGTACGGTACGCTTCGAGTAGTCGCTCGATAGTTTCGGCCCGGACGAAGGGCATATCGCCCAGCAGGAACAGGGCGGCGTCCCAGTCGGATTCCTGTGCATAGTCGACTCCATGTCGAACCGACGCACTCTGGCCGGTCGCGTACTCGTCGTTATGCTGAACCGAGAGCGAGAGGCCCTCCAGCGCCTCAGCGACGGCCACGCCCTCGTATCCGAGGACGGCGACAACGTCCGATAGCGATGACTCACAGGCGGTTTCGGCTACGTGTCGAACGACTACCGTCCCGTCGACAGTCGCTAGCAGTTTGTTACCCGACTCGTACCGCGAACTCTGCCCAGCGGCGAGGATAACGCCGCCGACTTTAGTCCGACGCTGGCTGCTCATGCTTCCCCTCGTCTCGCAACAATACCGGCCGTTTCCCCGGATTCAGTCATCGGTGGGCCCCTCCTGCACGTCTGCCGCTGAGACCACTTCACAGACATCTGATTTGAACGAAGTGATGACGCCCCGAGAACACCGCTCTGTCTGTGAAAGTGCGTGTGTGAGAACGTCTCTGGCGGTATGCTGCTGTGTTTCGGCATCCGCTTTGTTGACTAGCGGTATCACAGATGCCTCAGCTGGTGCGTTTCGGAGGCCGCCGTCGGGATGTGTGAGCACTGTCCCGACAGCTGTCGCAGTGATCGTGTCGCCCACACGAAGGCCGGTGATATCCGCGACCAGCTTCGGTCGATGGACCACGTCCGACGTCAGCGCTTCACCGACGGCGGTGACCGAGGCGACCGGGACGACGTGGCTGGCTGTGCTCGGAACGACTGGCTCCCCATCGCCAGGCGATTTGAACTCACGCTTGCGTGCCCCGTCAGCCTTTATCAGCAGCCAGTCGAACAGTCCGACTTCGGATAGCTGTTCCACCACACTCGCCTCGAATCCGCGAACCTTCCGGTCGGCTCGCGCCGGGTCGGCTACCTCCTCGCGAGCAACGGCAACCGGGGGGTCGTGTGTTTCGAGGTCGGCACGCCACTCGTCCGGGCCAGTGAGCGTCAGCGGCAGGTCAGGCGGCGGTGGCATCGCTGTCGTTGTCGTGTAACCCACGTCGTACCCCTGGTCAGTTCCCTCGACCGTCAACTGTCCCATCGCAGTTTTCTTCCCACCGGCCCCGACGAAGGCGACAGCGGCGCTGGAACCCAGGCCCAGCGCAGCAGCCAGATCCATACGCTCGCTCCGCGCAAGACACACAAATAGCTTACCGGGGCAAGGACGTGTGGCGCCGATAGCGTTTTTGTGATCTAATGGCACACGTACCGGTATGGCTCGCGTAGACGTTCGTGGTGAAATCTGTCCCCGGCCGGCACTCATTGTCCGGCAAGCGCTTTCGGACCTTGATACCGACGAGACGCTCGTCGTTCGAGGCGATTACCCGCCGGCCGAAGAGAACCTCCGGCGGATGTGTACGACTCACGGTATCGACGTGACAACCGCGGAGACCGCTGGCGAGTCCGACGAATTCGAACTGGAACTTCGGGTGACCGAGATGGCGTCACTATCGGAGGCCTGAGTGTGGGGCCCGACGGGGCGACTGACGATGACGACGAGACGGCGCGGCTGACGGAGTATACGGAACTCCACGGCTGTTCGTGTAAAGTCGGCCAGAGCGACCTCGATTCGCTGCTCGCCGATGCCGGCCTCACCGGTGAGAGCGACGCATTGCTGTTCGGCATCGGCGAGGACGCCGCTGCGCGGAAACTCACTGACGACCTCGCGCTGGTTTCGACGGTGGATTTCTTTACACCTATCGTTGACGACCCGTACGACTTCGGCCGTATCGCCGCCTGCAACGCCGCCAGCGATGCGTTCGCCACGGGTGCGGTGGAGAACGTCGACTGCTTGGTCGTTCTCGGCCTCCCGCGAGAGCTAACCGAGAGCGCAGCGCCGATTCTCGCCGGCATGGCCGACGCGCTGGACGCGATGGACGGCGTCATCGCCGGCGGCCACACCATCATGAGTCCGTGGCCCTTCGCTGGCGGCGCCATCTCAGCGACGGCGCGTCCCGACGCTCTCCTCACATCGCAGGGAGCCAGTCCTGGCGACCGGCTCTACCTGACCAAACCGCTCGGGACACAGCCGGCTATGGGGGCGACCCGCGTGACTGACGACCAGTTCGTCGAGACAGTTACCGACGCCACTGACCGGCCGCTTGAGACAATTGCTTCGGAGGCTATCGCGTGGATGACCACACCGAACCGGGACGCAACAGTCGCGTGCCGCGAATACGCGACAGCTGCGACTGATATTACCGGCTTCGGCCTCGTCGGGCAGAGCCGCGCGGTGGCCGCCCGCTCGAACGTCGGTATCGAACTAACGCACCTCCCGGTCATCGCAGGAACGCCTGCCCTCTCGACGCTTTTCGGATACGGGCTGACTGCGGGCGAGAGCGCGGAGACCAGCGGGGGACTGTTCGTTTCTGTTCCCCCGACTGCGACTGACGCCGTCGAAGCGGCGTTCGACGACGCCGGCGTGTTCTACCGTGCTGTCGGGCGTGTTACACCCGGACGCGGTGTCTCGCTTGCGGACCCGACTATCGAAGAAGTCAGCCGCTAACGTCGAGTAGGAGCCTTCTACCGCAACCGGAGCACTGCCTCCAGCACGCCGCCGCCGAGGCACAGCGCCTTGTCGGAGATTTTCGTCGGGTCGACAGACTCGCCACGAGGGTCGACATCGCCGAGTTTGGTGCTCTCACTGACGCCGAGGCCGCCGTGAACTAGGCCGCGAACCAGTCCATCTATCTCGGTTTCGACCGGCCGGTCGCCGACGGTGCCGACCACGTCGCCGGCTGTGACACTATCGCCGATGGCGACCGCCGGGGTCCATTCACCGTCGGTCGGGGCGCGAAGCACCCGCTCGTGGGTGTAGCCGCGCCGCTCGCCGGGCTCGCCGTCGTACTCGCTCGCTGTCCCCTCGTAGAACACGCGGCCAAGTTCGTGCCCGCGGTCGGTCTCGACGACCGCGTCCACGTCCTCGCCGGCCTCGAAACCGGGCCCCATCCCGACCACCACGTCGGCGTCTTCCCGGCGCGTACCGGTGTCGAACGCCCCTTTTGCCATAACCGCGTCGACGAGGACCGCCGCGTCGAAATCGTCAGCGACAGTCGCCTCTGGGTCGACAAGTACCGGCACGACATCGTCGGCGAGCAGTTCGAGCGCCTCGTCGATGTCCGCTGCTGCACGGCCAGTGACTCCTTCGACTTCCACCTCGTCTTCGTACAGCGCCGCGCCGAAGGCGACCGCCCGCCGGACGACTGTCGGCTGTTCGACTTCGGTGACGATGACCGGAAAGCCGGCCTGTTGGAGCCGATAGACGACGCCGCTCCCGAGGTCGCCGCCGCCGCGAACGACGACCAAGTCGTCGAGGTTCAGACGTGTCGCACGCGCACCGGTAGCGTCGTGGCGGTCCATGGTGACCTCGGCGAGAATCGAGAGCGCGACGGCGGCCGGTCCGCTCCCGCCGAGGTCGAGTCCCACCGGCGTCCGGACCCGGCTGAGGTCCCGACGGGCGTAGCCCGACTCTGCGAGCGAACCGAGCACGTGGTCGGCCTTCGTCTCGCTGGCGACGAGGCCGACGTAGCCAGCCTCGCCGTCCAGCGCTGCGGCGACGGCAGCCTGATCGAACGTCCCGCTTCGCGTTGCGACGGCTACGGCAGTCTCGGTTCCCATCGGCAGGTCACTCAGCGCCTCACCGTAGTCGCCGTGAATCACGTCCGTCTCGTCGGGGAACTGCGCTGGGTCGGCATATGCCTCGCGGTCGTCGACCACGGTGACGACGTAGCCCAGTCGCTCCGCCAGCGGGGCCAGTTCGGCGCTGATGTGGCCGCCGCCGGCGATGTAGAGTCGGGCCTGCCCGCGGACGCGGTCGATGAACACGTCCATCTCGCCGCCACAGACCATGCCCGTGTTGCCGCCGCGTTCGAGTTCGTACGTCTGGACGCCGGGGTCGTCGGCTCCCGAAAGCACCGACCGGGCGTCCTGTACGGCGAGGTGCTCGACCGTGCCGCCGCCAATAGTCCCGTATTCACCCTCGCCGGTGACGATCATCTTGTCCCCCACATCCCGCGGTGCGCTGCCGTCCTTGCGGACGATAGTCAGGAGCGCCGCCGGCTCTCCCTGTGCGGCCAGTTCGTCGAGTCGTTCGAACAGGCTCATACGAAGCTCTTGACCTCCTGTTCGACCAGACGCTCGACTACGGCGTCGTAGGATATCCGGTCGATGTCCGGCGGCAGCGAGACACCACGCACAGCCACGTCTCTCGCGACCGCTGAGACGGGTGCGTCGATATCCGGTGTGAGGTAGACGCCGTCCTGAATCAGGACGACGTGTGCCTCGGGGTCGCCGGCGGCGGTACGCAGTCCGATTTCTGCCATCGGTTTGTCGATGAGATACAGCATTGTCAGAAGTCCAGTGTTCTGTCGGCGTCGCGGATGCGGGCGGTGACGCGGTCGTTGGACCAGACCGCCACGTCGTCGGCGATTTCGCCCTCATCGACGCCGCGCTCAGCCATCGCTGCCCCGTCCGCGACCATCTGTCCGTCCTGTTCCTCAAGGTCGGCGACGTGTCCGGTCATGTTGAGCGCCTCGCGGTCGACAGCATCCCGAGCGCCGTACACGCCGTCCTGCGTAAATATCACGGTCACGTCGTGCATATCGAAGCCAGCCGCGACGCCACGGGCGGCGCGCAGTCCCTCCGGAACGTGGACTCGGCCGTACGGCGCACGGGTGAGCAGTACCACGACATCTCGCTTCATAACGAAACCACCCGGTCGGCCTCGCCGATGATGTCCGCGAGGTCCGGAAGCAGCCCGACTTCGACGCCCTCGGGGTAGTCGGCGGGTGCATCGATTCCGCGTGCGTCGACACAGAGCCCACAGCAGATGACCTCCGCGCCGTCCGCGATGAGCTCCTGAAACTTCTCGGTCGGCATCTCGTCGTACAGCCCGCTGTCCGAACAGCCGGGTAGGGTCTGGTCTGCGACGGGGACGAGCGCGCCGTCGAGGTAGTGGAAGTAGCTCACCTCGTGGCCCTGATCCAGTGCCGCCCTCCCCAGCTCGTAAGCGGTGCGCCACCGCTCGCTGTCGAAGGGACCCCCTGTCAGCAGAAAGCCGATGTACGCCATACTGTCGGAATTTCGGTGAACCGGTCTTAATAGTTTGCCTGACACACGAGCAAGCACTCTGGGTGTGGCACTTTTCGGCAAAATACCGACCGTTCGGTAACTTATTTTCCGGCACCGGACTGGTCGTCCAGTGCCGCCATTAGGTCCGCCGCAGTGAACGGCAACTCGGTCAGCCGAACGCCGACGGCGTCGCGGATGGCGTTTGAGAGCGCCGGCGGCACGCCGTTCGTCGGAAGTTCCGCGATAGACTTCGCGCCGAATGGACCCGTAGGTTCGTGTGTTTCGACCAGAATCGTCTCCATTTCGGGGTGGTCCGTCGTCCTCGGCATCCCGTACTGGCGGAAGCCGAGCACGTCTGGATTCCCGTCCTCATCGAAGGTCAGGTCGCCGCTCGTGGCGTATTCGAGGCTCATGTGCTCGCCGCCCTCTATCTGGCCTTCGACCAGCGCGGGATTGATCGCGACGCCGCAGTCGGCCGCAAACACCAGCTTGTTGAGTTCGTACTTGCCGGTCTCCGTATCGACAGTCACGTCGACGAACTGCGCACCGTAGGGCGGCGGGCTTTCGTCGGTCGAGTGGTTCCCGTCCCCGAGGATATGCTCGCGTTCGTCGTCGCCGTAGGTCGCTTCGTAGCCGATGTCCTCCAGCGATACGCGGTTCCCGGTCCGCTCGCTGTACACGCCGCCGTCGCCGGTGTCGAGCACGTCCGGTGGCTCGCCGAGCAGTTTCGACCCCCACTCCAGTAACCGCTTTTTGGCGTCCTCGGCGGCGTTCTTTACCGCGCGGCCGCTGATGTATGTCGTCGAAGAGGCGTACGCGCCGTAGTCGAACGGCGTCAGGTCGGTGTCGGCTGCGATGACGACGACATTCTCTGGCGTACAACCGAGTACCTCGGCGGCAATCTGGGAGAACATCGTGTCCGCGCCGGTCCCGGTGTCGACGCCGCCGACCTGCAGGTGGAAGCTCCCGTCCTCGTTCATCTGTACCTGCGCCGCACCGAGTTCCTTCCCCGCGACACCGCTCCCCTGGGCGATGAGCGCCATTCCGACGCCGCGGTGCAGATGGTCTTCGTCGGGTTGTTCGAGGCCGTCGTAGCCGATAGCATCCTTTCCGCGTTCGACACACTCCCGGAGGCCACACGAGCGAATCGTCCGGGTGAACCGGTCGCCGTCTTTCAGAATGGCGACGCTCCGGTCGAGGTCGCCCTCGCGGACCGCGTTCCGCAGGCGGAACTCGATGGGGTCGAAGTCGAGGCGACGGGCTACCTCGTCCATGTGCGCTTCGACGGCAAAATGCCCCTGTGGCGCGCCGTAGCCCCGCATGGCTGCCCCCATCGGGAGGTTCGTGTGGACCACATCCCCTGAAAAGCGGACGTTCGGGACCCGGGGGTAGAGTGGAAGCGGCTTCGTTCCGACGTTGTTCGCGACGGTCATGCCGTGGGTGCCGTAGGCCCCCGAGTTCGACAGCGTGTAGAGGTCCATCGCCTCGATGTCGCCGTCGTCCGTCACTGCGGTCTGCATCTGCATCTGCATCGGATGCCGAAAGCGAAGCGCGGTGAACTCCTCCTGACGGCTCATCTCCAGTTTGACTGGCCGGTCGGCCGCCAGATGCAATGCGAACGTTATCGGCTCGATTGCCATCTCCTGTTTTGACCCGAATCCAGCGCCGATACGCGGTTTCTTCACCCGCACGTCACGGATAGGCACGTCGAACAGGTGCGCTATCTGGCGACGGGTATGAAACGGGACCTGCGTTGCCGTAATGAACACGTGCCGGTCGTCCTCGTCGGTGTAGGCAATGGTCGTATGCGGTTCGGGAACGCAGTGAGACTGATACGGTGTCTCCCACTCCGTCTGGATGACGTGCCGTCTCTCGTCGTCGCTCGCCTGCTCAAGTGCCTCCGCTACGTCACCGAGTTCTCCTTCGAAGTGCGATTCGAGGTTTCGGCTGTAGTCCGCGCCTGACTGCTTGTTTTCTACGTCATCAGCCTCGAACAGTTGTGGTGCGTCCTCGTCAAGGGCTTCTTCGGGGTCGAATACGGCATCCAGCTCCCGGTACTCGATCTCGATTTTCCGTGCGGCGCGGTCGGCCGTTTCCGGGTCGTCAGCCGCCACGGCAGCGACCGGGTCGCCGACGAAACGGACGTGCTCGCGCAACACTTTCAGGTCCCACGGGCTCGGCTCGGGATAGGACTGGCCCGAACTGGAGTACAGTTTGTCCGGAACCACGTCGTCGAACGGCGTGATGACGGCGTCGACGCCATCCATCGCCTCGGCGGCGCTCGTGTCGACCGATTCGACGTAGCCGTGGGCGATGTCACTGCGGACGACCTTCCCATGGGCGAGGTCTGGAAACCGGTCACGGTAGTCCGCCGTGTAGCGGGCTTGTCCGGTGACGATTTTCCGTGCGTCGTCTTTCTCCTCATCCACCGAGATGGCATCGCGCTCCGATTCGGGCTTCCGGTCGGGTTCGCGTGCCGCGCCCGTCTCTGACTCCCTGCCGGCTTCGGCCGGGTCCGATTCCGTCCTCTCTGTCCCTTCGGGTTGCTTGCTCGTCTCCCGTACCCGGTCGGAATCGCTCACTGATTGCCCTCCATGCAATCGCAGTCGTTGCGTGAACACTCGGTCACCGTGGCGGCCCCGCCGCCGCTATCCACTGCCTGCCCACCGTCGGCGGCGACGGCTGTGTCGCTGTCCATCCGCTCGGCGGCGTCTAGCACCGCTTCGACGATTTTCTTGTAGCCGGTACACCGACAGAGGTTGTCCGACAGGGCTTCCCGGACCTCCTGTTCGGTCGGGTTCGGATTCGTCTCCAGCAGCGCCGTCGAGCGCATGATCATCCCCGGAATACAGAAGCCACACTGTAGCGCAGTGTTGTCGACGAATGCCTGTTGCACCGGATGCAAGTCGTCCTGTTCGCCCAGACCTTCGATTGTCTCGACGGATGCGTCCCGCACTTTCGTCACCGGTTCGACGCAGGATTTCACCGGCTCGCCGTCGACGTGGACCGTACAGAAGCCGCACGCGCCGGTGTTACACCCCCGTTTCGATCCGGTGTACCCGTTCCGCCGAAGGACATCGAGAAGCGAATCGGACTTCGATGCTTCGACAGTCCGTTCCACACCGTTAATTTCTAGTTCGATTTCCATATGACTCATCAGCTCGCTGGCTATGTCAGCAACGTGACTAACAGAACGGTAAATAGCTATCGCGGATTTGTGATATGGCACGCCGACACACCGGCACTGTAGCCGTGACTGTCCACGCGCTCCGATTCAGATTTCACGCTCGTCCAGTTTTGCCCTGATTTTCTCGGCGGTGATGGGCATCTCCCGGATGCGGACGCCGACGGCGTCACGGACGGCGTTTGACAGCGCCGGCGGGACTGTGTTGGTCGGAACTTCGGCGACCGATTTTGCGCCAAACGGACCGGTCGGTTCGTGTGTCTCGACCAGAATCGACTCGATGGGCGGCGTCTCGGTCGCCGACGGCAGTCCGTACTCGTCGAAGTCAGCGACCTCCGCCCGTCCCTCGTCGTCGAGCGTGATGCCGTCGCTGACGGCCATCTCGTAGCTCATGTGGTTCGCACCCTCGATCTGGCCTTCGGCCATGCCAGGGTTGATCGCGACACCGCAGTCGACCGCGACGACCAGTTTGTGGACCTCAAACTCGCCCGTAGTCTCGTCGACTGTCACGTCAGCGAACTGTGCAGCGAAGGGCGGGGGACTCTCCTCGGTGCAATGGGTTCCTTTCCCCAGGATGTGTTCGCGTTCGTCGTCGCCGTAGGCGGCCTCGTAGCCGATGTCTTCGAGTGTGACCGAATCGCCGCTGCTCTCGCTGTACACCGTCCCGTCGCCGGTCTCCAGCTTCTCGACTGGCTCGTCTAGCAGTTTTGCTCCCCAGTCGAGAATCCGTGCTTTCGCGTCCTCTGCGGCCTTCTTGACGGCCATCCCACTGATGTACGTCGTCGAGGAGGCGTACGCGCCGTAGTCGAACGGCGTCACGTCTGTATCGGAGGATTTGACGATTATGTCGTCCTCGTCACAGCCCAGTACTTCGGCGGCGATCTGAAGGAACGCTGTGTCAGCGCCCGTCCCGATGTCGACGCCGCCGACCTGCAAGTGGAAGCTCCCGTCCTCGTTCATCATTATCTGGGCGGCCCCGAGTTCGTCGCCAGCGACGCCAGTCCCCTGCGCGGATAGCGCCATCCCGATGCCGCGGTGCAGGTGGTCCTCGTCGGGCTGTTCGAGGTCATCGTAGCCGATAGCGTCCTTTCCGTGCTCGATGCACTCGTCGAGGCCACACGAGCGGATACGGCGGTTCGCCCCCTCTCCGCCCATCATCCCCGCAATCTCGTCGAGGTCGCCAACTTCCATGTGGTGTCGCCGCCGGAATTCGATGGGGTCGAGACCGAGGTCGCGGGCCACTTCGTCGAGATGCCCTTCCAGCGCGAGCGTGCCCTGTGGCGCGCCGTAGCCCCGCATCGCACCGGTCTGTGGCGTGTTCGTATGGACGATATCGGCCTCGAAGCGGGCGTTCGGGACCTTCGAGTACAGCGGCATCGGCTTGCTCCCGACGTTGCCGGCGACGGTCATGCCGTGGCTGCCGTACGCGCCGGTGTTCGACAGGGCGTAGATGTCGATAGCTTCGATATCGCCGTCGTCGGTCACGGCCGTCTTCGCTTTGACTTTCATTGGGTGCCGCGAGCGCATCGCGTAGAACTCCTCCTCGCGGCTGGCCTCGTACAGGACCGGGCGGTCGGTGGCGAGTGATAGCGCGAGCGGAATCGGTTCGACGACCATCGCCTGTTTCCCGCCGAATCCGCCACCGACCCGCGGCTTCGTCACCCGGATGTCACGGATCGGGATGTCGAACAGGTGGGCGAGCTGTCTCCGGGTGTGGTTTGGTACCTGCGTACTGGTGATGAGGACGTGGCGGTCGTCTTCATCTGTGTACGCTAACGAGGTGTGCTTCTCGACGTTCGCGTGGGACTGGCGAATCGTCTCCCACTCGGTTTCGTGGACGTGGGTGTTGCCGTCGAGCGCCCCGTCCACGTCGCCCAGTTCGCCCCCGATGTGAGCCATTCGGTTGCGGTCGTAGTCGTGGCCGACGATCTCGTTTTCGACCTCGCCGTCCTCGAACAACTGCGGTGCGTCTTCGTCGAAGGCCGCCTCCGGGTCGGTGACGTAGTCGGCCTCTTCGTAGGACACCTCAATAGCCTCGACGGCGGCAGTCGCGGTCGCCCGGTCTTCGGCTGCGACAGCAGCAATCGGGTCACCGATGTAGCGGACGTGCTCGTTCAGCACGTGCATGTCCCACGGGCTCGGTTCGGGATAGGACTGTCCGGCGCTGGTGTATTTCGCGTCCGGCACCGCGTCGGATTCCGGTGTCAGGACCGCTTCGACGCCGTCAATCGCCTCGGCCGCGCTCGTGTCGATGTCGGTCACCCGGCCGTGGGGGATTTCGCTCCGGACGACTGCTGCGTACGCGAGGTCGGGATACCGCTCCTCGTAGTCGGCGGTGTACTTCGCCTGCCCGGTGACGAGCTTTCGATCGTCGTACTTCTCCGTCCGGTGGGAGACGCTGTCGCGCTCGTCGGGGGCCTTGTCGTTGTTCTCAGGTTCGTCCCATTCGAGCGGGTGCTCCTCGAACCGTTCGTCTTCGACAGTCTCTGACTGTGAGGCCGTGCCGCCGTCGGCTTTGGCTGTCTCGTCGTCGTTACTCATCGCAGTCACCTCCACAGCAACTGGTCGATTCGTCTCCATGTGTCGGCGCACTGACCGGGTGGCCGCCGTCTGCGGCGACAGACTGCTCCCCCTGCATTCGCTGTGCTGCGTCCAGCACGGCTTCAACCGGTTTCTGATAGCCGGTGCAGCGACAGACGTTGTCGTCTAACGCCTCCCGAACCTCCCGCTCGGTTGGGTCGGGATTCGAATCCAGCAGCGCCACCGCCTGGATTACCATGCCCGGAATACAGAATCCGCACTGGACGGCAAAGTTGTCGACAAACGCCTGCTGAACCGGGTGCAGGTCGGCCTGTGTCCCAAGCGCCGCGACGGTCTGTATCTCACTCCCGTCGGCGTCTGTCGCCTCCATCTCGCAGGCCATCCGCACGTCCCCATCGACGAATACCTTCGATGCACCGCAGGTCCCGCCGTCGCAGCCACATTTTACGTCGATGTAGCCGTGCTGTCTCAAAACCGTCGCCAGGTCGTCTCCTGACCCGGCTTCGACTATCGTCCGCTCGCCGTTAATTGTGAGTTCAATATCCACAGCGTTCCCTCCAGTTTTCGGCATGCATTACGAACACACGCCTGTTAGTGAACAGGTGTGCAACACCATCTCATATATGTATGGTTCACAGGTGTTGATCGCACTGTTGCCAGACGAAGTTACGGGCATGGGCCACCACAAGACAACTGGATGACACAGGTGCGACAGACGAGGTTGTTACTGTGTGACGTGTGCCATATGTGTGGTATTCACTCGCTAAAAACTGAACAGTTCACTCGGCGGCCTTCGCCTGCACGGCGTTCAGCAGTACCTCAGTCCCGGTGACGATGTCATCCCATTCGGTGAATTCGCTCTCGCGATGGCTGATCCCGTCGACGCTCGGAACGAAAATCATGCTCGTCGGGGCTATCTTGTTGAGGTAGTTCGCGTCGTGGCCTGCGCCGCTGACCAGTCGCGTGTACTCACAGCCGACCGTCTCGGCGGCCTCGACGACCGTGTCTATGCAGCCCTGATCGAACGGGTCCGCGTCGACCCGCATTATCTCCTCGATCTCGTATTCAAGCCCTTCGCGCAGGGCTGCGTGGGCGACCTCGTCCCTGATCTGCTCGACGGCCGCATCGACCACGGCGTCGTCGTACGCGCGGAAATCGAGCGTGAACTCCACCGTCTCAGGGATGACGTTGATGGCGTTCGGCCACACGTCGACGCTGCCGACCGTCCCGACGAGATCCGTTCCTTCGGTCGCTGTGATCCGCCGGACCGCACGGGTCACGTCTGCCGTCGCCACGAACGCGTCGTGGCGCATATCCATCGGTGTCGGCCCGGCGTGGTTCGCCTGGCCCTCGAAGGTGACGTTCAGCCAGGAAAAGCCGAACACGCCTTCGACAGCAGCGACTGGGATGTCCTGCTGTTCGAGAAACGGCCCCTGCTCGACGTGCATCTCGAAGTAGCAGTGGATGTCGTCGGCTTCGCAGGGAACATCTCCCTTGTAGCCGATGCGTTCGAGTTCGTCGCCGAACCGTCTGCCCTCCTTGTCCTCGCGCTCGTATGCGTAGTCGAGATCAAAAATATCACAGTAGACACCGCTGCCGAGCATATCCGGCTGAAAACGGACGCCCTCCTCGTTGCTCCAGGCGACAACCTCCAGCGGCCGTTCGGTTGTCACGCCGGCGTCGTTGAACGCCTCGATCACTTCCAATCCACCAAGGACGCCGATAACGCCATCGTACCGACCACCGTTGTACTGGCTGTCGATGTGGGACCCGAACAGCACCGGCGCGGCGTCGCCCTCTGTCCCGTCTCGGCGACCGAAGATATTGCCCATCGTATCGATACGGACCTCCAGCCCGGCCTCGCGGAACCACTCGACCAGTGTGTCGCGGGCCGCTTTGTTCTCGTCGGACAGGCTCGGCCTATTCACGCCGCCCCGTTCTGTCGCGCCTATCTTGTTGAACGTATCGAAGCGCCGTCTGAACCGCTCGCTATCGAGACTGATGGATGGCATTGGGTAGCTGTTCCGCGGTGTCGTCTTGAAGATTGTGTCGGGGCTGGCACCACACACACCGACAGACACGGTGTGGCACGCGCTCGCCCCCTGTCACACACGGGTGAGACCACCGAAAGAGCCAAACGACCGTTCCGCGAGTCAGCAGACATGACCGAGCTGAGTGCCGCGTCTATTGCGTTCAGAGACGCGCGGGTGCTGGACGGGAGCGGTCGCCCTCCGTTCACTGCGAGCGTGCGTGTCGCCGACGGTCGAATCGAGGCTATCAGCGAGGCCCCGCTTGCGGCCGACCGCGTTGTCGACCTCGACGGGTCGTATCTCGCACCAGGGTTCATCGATATGCACGCGCATTCGGAGCTTCGGCTATTCGAGAATCCCGGTGCCAGGGAGAAACTGACGCAGGGCATCACGACGGAAGTCCTCGGACAGGACGGGGTCAGCGTCGCTCCGGTGCCGCCGAACCTCACCGACGAGTGGGCGGAACGGGTCAAATCACTCGACGGCACGCTCGGCGAAACGTGGCCCTGGCACACCGTTTCCGGCTATCTTGAGGCGCTTGAATCCGCCGAGCCCGCTGTCAACTGTGCGTACTACGCCCCACACGGAAACATCAGGTCGATGCTGGCCGGGTTCGAAGACCGCCCACTCAGCGGCGAACACGTCGTTGCCGCCGGGCCAGTCACCAGTCAACGGCTGGACAGACCGAAGTCGGACCACGACACGGCGCCCGGAGAACTCGATGCGATTCGACAGGAACTCGAAGTAGCGCTAGAAGAAGGCGCGTTCGGCATGTCCAAAGGGATGATATATCCGCCGAGTTCGTACGCTCGCGACGACGAACTGGTGGCGCTTGCGGATACCCTCGCCAAGCGCGACTCGTTCATGATCTCTCACGTCTGGAACGAGACGGATCGCGTGGTCGAATCTATCGACCGGTATCTCGATATATGCCGACGCGGCGGCTGTCACGCCCATGTCTCCCATCTCAAGGTCGGCGGCCAGCAGAACTGGGGGGACTCCGAGGCTGTGCTCGACCTGTTCGACGACGCCGTCAACCGTGGTCAGCGGGTCACCTTCGACCAGTATCCGTACACCGCCGGGTCGACGATGCTCACCGCACTGTTGCCGCCGTGGGCACGGCAGGGCGACTCGGAAGCCATCCGTCATCGTCTTAACTCAGCGGCGGTTCGCGACCGCATCGCCACTGACATCTCTCAGCCGGGTGACTGGGAGAATCTCGCGTACGCCGCCGGGTCGTGGGACAATATCCTCATCACGCGGACCGGGAGCGGCCGCTATCAGGGTGATACCATCGCGGACATCGCCGCCGAGATGGGCCGTGAGCCGGTTGACGCGATGTGTGAACTACTCGTCGCGGAGAATCTGGACGTGACGATGGCTGACTTTGTGATGGCCGAGGAAGACATTGAACGGTTCCTCGCGGACGACCGCGGCACGTTCTGCACGGACGGCATCTTCGGCGGGAAACCCCATCCGCGGGCCATCGGGGCGTTCAGCCGCATCCTCGAACGGTACGTTCGAGAGCGGAACGTACTCTCGCCGGAACTGCTGGCGTACAAAGCCGCAGGCAACCCGGCTGATATCCTTGGTTTGAGGGACCGCGGCTACGTCCGTGAGGGGTACATCGCGGACCTCGTGGCTTTCGACCTCGACTCGGTGGCGGCGAACGCGACCTACGAGAACCCGTTCCAGTGCTCCGATGGGATGGAGTACGTCCTCGTCGGCGGCGAGATTGCCGTCCGGGACGGCGAACTGACCGGCAAGCGAAACGGCGACGTGCTTCGCTCCTACGAGGAATGGGGTGGTGCGACCCGCCCCGAACTTGACCGCGCTGCTGACGACTGATTGGCCGGACCGCCCGTTCTGACCGACTGGCTGGTGACTCACCGCTCCAACGCCAGCTACTGGCAGGACGGTGCCGAAAGAATCGGGGTCGTCGAACCCGGGCTCCCTTACTCCGGCACTTCGCCCTCGACGGCGTCGACGAAACTGTTCATCTCTTGGAACAGGAACTCGTCGCTCTCGCCCTCGAACGGCGAGCCGGCCCAGACATCGAGTTCGCCGTTGACGATTTCTTCTTCCGTCTCGGCGACGGTGTCTTTGACCTCTTGGGGAACCTCTGGTCCCCACTCGTCGAGCGTTGGGAGGTTCGTCTCCATGCCGCCCCAGAAGGCATCGGATTCCCAGGTTCCGTCTCGGACTGCGGAGACGGTCGGGCCGTACACCTCTTCCCAGTTCCACACCGGTGAGATGAGGTAGTTGTCGCCGCCGAACTCGCCCATCGGTGCGTTGTAGCCGGAGGCCCACACGTCCGCCTCGTTTGCGGCTCTGACCGGAGCGGGGGAGTCCTGCTCCTGTGAGATGACGTCACACCCCTCATCGATGAGTGAGTTGGCTGCCTGCTTCGAGGTCTGGGGGTCGAACCACGCGTTGACCCATCGAATCTTGAACGTCGCGTCTGGGTTCACCGACCGCGCGCCGAGCGCCATCGCGTTGATGGATCGAATGACTTCAGGAATGGGGAACGCGGCGACGTAGCCGATGGTGTTGTTCTGGGTCACCATCCCGGCCGCCTGCCCGGCCAGATACCGGGGCTGGTAGATCCGACCCATGTACCGTCCCATGTTCTCCCGGGTGCGATAGCCGGTCGCGTGTTCGAAGTACGTGTCGGGGTACTGTTCCGCAATGTTGAACATCGGGTCCTGGTAGCCAAACGTCGTTCCAAAGACGATGTCAGCGTCACCCTGTGCGTACTGCTCGAAAACGCGTTCTGAGTCTTCTGGCGCGACAGCCTCCGTATACTCGGTTTCCAGCCAGTCGTACTTCTCGTCGACCGTCTTTCGTCCTTCGTCGTGTGCGTGGGACCACCCGAGGTCGCCCACCTCTGAGATGTATACCCAGGCAGCGGTGACGGAGTCGGACCCGGAGCCACCCTCGTCGCCGGTCGTCGTGCCGTCAGCCGTGTTTGTGTCGTCGCTCCCGCCACTACAGCCGGCCAGTGCGGTTACTCCTGTCGCCCCAAGCGCACCCAGCATCTCCCGACGCGATATCGTTCGGTTGGTATTCACCATTACTGAACTGGATAGAGGTAGCGGAAACTCCTACTTAAACGATACCATTCTTGACCGTACAGCGAACGAACATATCTGGAAAAATTGGCCGAAAATATCACTCACACCCGAATAATGTTGCAAACGTTGTTATATTCGCCCGAGAGCCACAGCAACACCCAGGCGATGACTGTCGTCGGAGACCGGTGGCGGGGTCAGTTCGGGACCTCGCCCTCGACGGCGTCGACGTAGCTACTCATCTCTTGGAAGAGGAACTCGTCACTTTCGCCCTCGAACGCCGAACCGGCCCAGACATCCAGTTCTTCGTCGAGTATCGCCGACTGCGACTCCGAAACGGTGTCTTTTGCCTCTTGGGGGACTTCAGGCCCCCAGTCGTCCAGACTACAGATGCCCGACTCGATGCCCTCCCAGTACGCGTCGGATTCCCAGGTGCCGTCCCTGACGGATTCGATAGTCGGCCCATAGAACTCCTCCCAGTGCCAGATGGGGGACGTGAGATAGTTCTCGCCGGCGATGTCGCCCATCGGGGCATCGTAGCCGGTCGCCCAGATACCCGCATCGGAGGCTGCACGGAGTGCGGCGGGGGAGTCCTGATGCTGGGCCATCACGTCGACATCCTCATCCAGCAAGGCGTTTGCCGCCTCGCTCTCGGTCGGCGGGTCAAACCAGGAGTTCGTCCATCTGACCTTCAGCGTCGCGCTGTCGTTGACAGACGCGGCTCCGAGCGCGTAGGCGTTGATGCCGCGGATGACCTCCGGAATCGGAAACGCCGCCACGTATCCCAGCGTGTCTGTCTCCGTCACGGTCCCGGCCGCCTGCCCGGCGAGATACCGGGGCTGATAGATTCGGCCCATGTACCGCCCCATGTTCTCCATCGTCAGGTAGCCCGTATTGTGCTCGAAGTACGTATCGGGGTACTGCTCCGCCACGGACGCCATCGGGTCCTGATACTCGAACGTACAGCCGAAGATGATATCGGCGTCTCCCTGCGCGTACTGTTCGAACACCCGCTCGGAATCGGTTGGGGCGACAGCCTCGGTGTACTCGGTCTCTAACCAGTCGAATTCTTCTGCGACCGCCTTCCGCCCTTCGTTGTGGGCCCAGGACCAACCGAGGTCGCCAACCTCTGAATTATACACCCACGCGGCGGTGAGCGAATCCATGCCGTCACTGCTGGTCGCAGTCCCCTCAGCAGCCCCGCCTCCGGCGGTATCGGTGGCTACCTCGCCATCGCCCCCGTCACCACCACTGCTACAACCAGCCAGCCCGGCTATCCCCGCCGCCCCAAGTGCTGTCAGTAGCTCCCGTCTCGATTTGGTGTGTTTGTTGTCAACCATTAACGAACCGAATAGCCATTTCGGAAACAATAACTTAAATCGTTCCGTTCACGCAGCTTTCTCTACCCTATTATCAAAATATGTGCCACAAAAATGGCCCTATCGAACTCTAACTGGGGACAATATGTAGTATATGTTCATATAGCTGGGTATCTCGACAGACTGCGTGAGCGTCGACAACGAACACTGGCACACAACAACTAGCACTTGGCAAATGTCCGGCATTTCCCGTGCTGGACGGCGAATATGGCTACCTTTGGAAACAATTATGCCACTACATTGTTGATACCCGGCCAAGACCACAGAGCATGTCCGAACACACCACGCTCAGGATGGAGGGGATTCTGAAGGAGTTCCCTGGGGTCGTCGCCAACGACCACGTCAACCTCTCCGTCGAGCGCGGGGAAATACACGGCCTCCTCGGTGAAAACGGTGCGGGAAAAAGTACGCTGATGAAGATTCTGTACGGTCTCTACTCGCAGGACGACGGCGATATCTATCTCGACGGCGAGCGGCTTGACCTCGGGTCGCCACAGGACGCCATCGATGCTGGTATCGGGATGGTTCACCAGCACTTCATGTTGATACCGCGCCTGACCGTCGCGGAAAACGTTGTGCTCGGCGAACGTGAGCCGGCCACAGCGTTTCGCAGCGATGCGGAGGATAGCTGGCTTCCGGCGGCGATCCGGAACAACAGCCTCGTCCAGTCGCTTGCCGGCCAGTTCTCGCTCGGTCTCGACGTACCCGAACAGCGGATTCAGGAGCTAGCGGACCAGTACGGGTTCGACATCGACGTGAGCGCGAAGATCTGGGAGCTCGACGTCGGCCAGCAACAGCGCGTCGAGATACTCAAAGCGCTGTACCGGGATGTCGACCTCCTGATCCTCGACGAGCCGACGGCGGTTCTCACGCCGACAGAGGCCGAGCAGCTCTTTGACTCGCTCGCACGGCTGACTGACGAGGGACTCTCGATAATCTTCATCACCCACAAGCTCACTGAGGTCGACGCCATCGTCGACCGCGTAACAGTTCTCCGGGAGGGACAAAACGTCGGTACCGCCGAGGTGTCGTCAGTCTCCCGGGCGGACCTCGCGGAGATGATGGTCGGCCGTGAGGTGCTGTTCGACATCGACAGAGAAGCGGTCGACCTTGGTGAGCCAGTCCTGCGCGCACGCGGAGTCGAGGCCACAGACAACCGAAATATCGAAGCTCTTTCGGGTGTTGACCTGACGGTTCGACAGGGCGAAATCGTCGGGATTGCGGGCGTCAGCGGTAACGGCCAGAAGGAACTCGCGGAGGTCATGGCCGGCATTCGGGACGTGACGGCCGGAGAGCTAGTGGTCAACGGTGAGGACATTACCGGCGCGAAACCGAAGACGTTTGTCGAGAGCGGCGTCTCGTTCGTCCCCGAGGACCGGCTTCAGTACGGCTGTGCCGAGGACCTCTCGGTGATGCACAACGCCACGATGAAGGATTTCAGAGACGGCCGGTTCGGCGACCGGCCGTTTCTGGACTACGGGGAACTCCGCGACTACGCCGAAACACTGGTCGATGAGTTCGATGTCCGCGGCGTCAGCGACGTGACCGAGACACAGGCCGGTGACCTCTCCGGGGGGAACCTCCAGAAGCTCATTCTGGCGCGGGAAATCTACCGCGACCCGGACCTGCTCATCGCGAACCAGCCGACTCGTGGTGTTGACGTCGGGGCAATCGAGTTCATCAGGGAGACGCTGCTCGAACAGCGCAAGGCGGGTACTGGGATAATCCTGCTCTCGGAAGATCTGGACGAAATCTTCGACCTGAGCGACAGGATTCTGGTCGTCTACGAGGGTGAGTTCGTCTACGAAACGACACCGGCCGAGGCCGACCGGGAACGGATCGGGCTGGAGATGACTGGTGGTGGCGACGACGGTGGCGAGACGGCTGCGTCGCCGGTCCAGTCTGGGGCCACCCAGGGGAGTGAGAGCTGATGAACGTCGCGGTCAATGTCGACGCCCGCGAGGACATTCCGGCCTGGCTGGCCTACGGGACGCCCGTGTTCACGGTTCTCGCTGCGCTGGCAGTGAGCGCCATCGCGCTGGTCGTCCTCGACGTGAACCCTGTCGCGGCGTACAGGACGATGTTTGTCGAGACGCTCGTGACCGAGTTCGGCCTCAGCGAGACGCTGACGAAGGCGATCCCGCTGATTCTTACGGGTCTGGCGGTGTATCTCCCGTTGAAAGCGGGGCTGTTCAACATCGGTGCCGAGGGGCAACTCGTTGCCGGTGCGCTCGCAGGGACGTGGATCGGGCTGAACGTCTCGCTCCCGGGGCTCGCACTGATTCCGCTGATGTTCGTCGCCGCCGCTGTAGCCGGCGGTATCTGGGCTGGCATCCCGGCGTACCTGCGTGCGAAGTGGGACGTAAACGAGATTATCACGTCGCTACTGTTGACATTCGTCGCGCTCGAAATCCAGAGCTACCTGCTCCGGGGACCGATGCAGGGCGGAACCGGGAACTTCCCACAGTCGGACCGGTTCTCCGAGGCCGCGACGATTCCGGAACTGTTCGGCGGTGTCCACGCTGGGCTGCTCGCCGCCCTCTGCATGGTTGTAGTGACGTATGTCCTGATGACGAGAACGCGACTCGGGTTCGAAATCACGTTCGTCGGCTCGAACGATGAGGCCGCCCAGCAGGCCGGGATGAGCAAGTTCTACGTGTACCTTCTGGTGTTTGTCGTCGGGGGCGCGTTCGCGGCCATGGGCGGCATCAGCGAGATCGCCGGCGCACAGGGGCGATACCGCGCCGGGTTCGAACCCGGATACGGCTTTACAGCCATTCCGGTTGCGCTGCTCGGTCGCAACAGCGCGTTCAAAGTAATGCTCGCTGGCCTGTTCTTCGCCGTGCTGTTCGTCGGCGGGTCAAGCATGGAAGTGGCGTTCGGTGTGCCCGCGGCACTGGTCGAGATCATTCAGGCGCTGGTCATTCTCTTTCTGATCACGGCGGAGTTCTTCAAGAGTTACCGTGTCGGTATCGACCTCAAACGCGGGCCAGCGGAGACGCCAGCCCAGCCACAGCGAGGTGACGACTGATGGTGAGCTTCATCGCCGGCCTGCTTGATGCTACAGTTCAGGCGGCGACGGTCCTTCTCCTCGCTGGGATGGGCGAACTCATCAGTGAGCGGGCGGGCGTCCTCAACCTCGGTGTCGAGGGAATGATGCTCGTCGGCGCACTCGGGGGGTTCATCACGACCGTCCTCACGGGGAGCCACTGGCTCGGATTCGGCGTTGGTATCCTCCTCGGGATGGTGCTGGCACTGGTCCACGCGTTCCTCTGTATCACGCTGAAGTCGAATCAGGTCATCAGCGGCGTCATGCTGACGCTGCTTGGGACCGGGCTGACGACGTTCTTCGGCTCCGGCTGGGTCGAAGAGTCAATCGACGGCTTCCCGCAGATACTGTTCCCGCTCGTCGGACAGTACCTCGTCGGCATCCCGGTCATCGGCGAGGCCCTCTTCCGAAGTACGGCGACGGACTACCTCGCGCTCGGCCTGCTGGTCGTGGTCTGGTACTTCCTGCACCATTCGAACCTCGGGCTGGAGATGATAGCCGTCGGTGAGGACCCAGAGATGGCGGATACGATGGGGGTGTCCGTGTTCAGGTTGCGGTACCTCGCGGTGCTTATCGGCGGCGGGTTCGCCGGCGCGGCCGGCGCTCACCTCTCGCTGGCCTTCTCACAGCTCTGGGTCCCCGGCATGACTGCAGGGCGGGGCTGGATTGCCGTCGCGCTGGTCATCTTCGCGCAGTGGCGGCCCCGCCGGATGCTGGTCGGAGCCTACCTGTTCGGCCTGCTCGACGCGCTCCGCATTCGCTCGCAGTCCATCTCGCTGACGGTGGGTCCCGACGCGCCGCTCGCCGGGGTTATCAACCCCGTCGTCGAGTTCCTCATGACGCCACAGATAATGGGGACGTACCCGTATCTGGCGACGATAATTGTGCTGGCCTACGCTGTCATCCGGACCAAGAGCGACCAGCTAGCGGTCCCCTCGGCGCTGTTGCAGTCCTACAGTCGCGAGACGGACTGAGCGGTCCGCGACGCGGGCCAATACTGGCGGCCACACCTCCCACAGACCGTGTGTGTGGCAAATCTATTTATCTATATTCGGAGAATTCAGCATGTCTCATGAGCGCCAATCAGGTCTTCGAGAGAGGCGACCGTGTCGGTATCTACTTGCAGGACAAACACTCGCTAGAAGAGAACGTCGAACTCGTACAGTACGCGGAGGAGCAGGGCATCGACGAGATCTGGCAGGCTGAATCGCGACTTGCACGCGACGCCGTTTCCCCGCTCGGTGCGTACGCCGCGGTTACCGACGACATCAAACTCGGGACGGGTGTCATCAACAACTGGACACGCAACGCGGCGCTAATAGCGCAGTCGATGAGTACGCTGGAGGAACTCGCCGGTCCGGACCGCATCATGTGCGGCATCGGCGCGTGGTGGGACCCGCTGGCAGAGAAGGTCGGCATCGACCGCAGTGGCGCACTGCGGGCGATGCGCGAGTGTGTTGAGGTGACTCAGGACCTGCTGGACATGGAGAACGTCACCTACGACGGTGAGTTCGTCCAGATGCGGGACGTGGAACTTGACGTGGTCCATGGCGACGACGGGCCGCGAACCGTCCCCGTCTACGTCGGCGGGACCGGGTTCAAGATGCTGGAACTCACCGGCCACTTCGCCGACGGGGCACTGCTGAACTACCTTGTCAGCCCGGAGTACAACGAGAAAGCCCTTGATGCACTGGAGACCGGGGCGGAGCGCGGCGACCGCTTGCTTGACGACATCGACCGGCCCCAGCTCGTCGTCTGTTCGATGGATCACGACGAAGAGAAGGCGCTGGACAACGCCCGCGAACTCATCACGCAGTACCTCGGACAACAGCCCCACATTATGAAAGCCAGCGGCGTCAGCCAGGACCTCATCGACGAGGTGGGTGAGACCATCGGCGGGTGGCCGGCCGACAAGGACGACATCAAGGAGGGGATGCACCTCATTCCGGACGACGTGGTGCACAAACTCACCGCCAGCGGCACGCCCGAACAGTGTCGGGAGAAAGTCCGGGAGTACGCAGAGACGGGCTGTCAGTGCCCGATTCTCTATCCACTAGGCGAGGACCGGCGGTTGATGATCGACGAGTTCGCGGACGGCTACCTGTAGGCAAGCTACGCGCTGACTATCCAGCTTGAAACTCCGTTTTCGCTCACTCAGTCGTCGGCCGTGGCTTCCTCGGCCGTGCCGTACAGCCCTTCGACCTCCGTGATTTCGGGGTCTATCCGGTCGACTCCTCCGGTCGCCTTCTCGGCGCTTTTCGTGTCTTTCAGGCCGAAGCCGGTGGACACCACGACGACGGTTTCGTCCTGCTCGATGATCCCCTGATCGAGCGCGGTCTGAACGCCGGCAATAGGTGCTGCTCCAGCCGGCTCGGAATAGATGCCCTCGGTGCCGCCAAGCAGCTTCTCGGCCTCCAGAATCTCGTCGTCGGAGACCAGTACGCTCGTTCCCCCGCTCTGTTCCAGCGCACGGGAGGCTTTGATCGTGTTCCGCGGCCGACCGACCGCGATTGAGTCAGCCAGCGTTTCGGCGATATCGTCGATGTCTTCGTGGTCGTGAAAGGCGTCGTGGATGGCCGACGCCCCTTCAGCCTGAACCCCTAGCATCTTCGGGTGGTCGTCGACGTAGCCGAGGTCGTAAAACTCCTTGAACCCCTTCCAAGCCCCGGCGATCGTACAGCCGTCGCCCATCGAGAACACGACCCAGTCCGGGACGTGTCCGCGGGCGATAGACTGGTCGGCGAGTTCGTGGCCGACGGTGCGTTTGCCTTCGACCTGGAACGGATTGATCGCCGCGTTGCGGTTGTACCAGCCGTACTTCTCGGTGACTTCGACGCTGAGGTCGTAGGCTTCGTCGTAGCTGCCGTTGACAGCCAGAACGTCCGCGCCGTAGACGAGCGGCTGTGCGAGCTTGCCCGTCGGGGCGTCACCGGGGACGAAAATACGGCAGTCCATCCCCCCGCGGGCGGCATAGCCTGACAGCGACGCGGCGGCGTTCCCGGTCGAGGCGCAGGTTATGATGTCGCGGCCGGCGTGTCTGGCCTTCGTGACAGCGATAGCGCTGGCGCGGTCCTTGAAACACCCTGTCGGGTTCCGCCCGTCGTCTTTGACGAGCGTCTCGACGCCCAGCGCGTCGCTGAGGTTTGGGGCGTCGAAGAGGTCCGTCCCGCCCTCGTTGAGCGTCACGACATCGGCGTCCGACGCGACCGGCAGGAACGCCTCGTACTTCCACTGGCTCGCTATCGGGCCGCCGAGGTCGCCGTCGAACGCATCGTCGATAGCGTCGTAGTCGTACGTTACTTCGAGAATTCCCCTCACGCCCTCGTGTTCGGGACACGTGTAGATTATCTGGTCCGGGTCGTACTCCGCTCCACAGAGTGTGCACTCGAGGGTCGTCACTTGCGTCATGCCCATACTACTCCCTGAGTACAACTGGGTATAAAACCGTACTGCGGCTCTAGCTCGATTGTGAGTTGAACCATCTCTGTCGTGGCTGGCACACATTCACACACGGCCAGCACACGCCACACATCTATTTGTGAACTGAATATCAGGTCAATGGACAGCAAAACGCTACAGCGGGCGGTCCAAGAACTCACCACGGCCCGCCGTTGACTGGACCTCGTGGTCCTTTGCGACAATCTCACCGCCAGCGACGACCGTGTCCACACGCGCACTCCAGCGCTGTCCCTCGTACGGCGTCCAGCCACCGACGAACGTGTGGTCGTCGGCAGTAACCTCATACTCCTCGTCCCGAACGAGCATCACGTCCGCATCCGTTCCGACCTGCAGCGACCCTTTCCGTGGATAGATTCCGGCGTTCCGTGCCGGAGCTGTACACACGATTTCGCAGAGCCGCGGCCAGGATATCCGATCCTCGTGGACGCCCTCGCTGACGAGGAACTCGACCATCGTTTCGACGCCCGGGAGGCCGGCGTAGGGTTCCCAGATATCCTCCCAGCCGGCTTCCCGTGTCTCGCGGTACGTCGGAAAGTGGTCCGTGCCGATGAGGTCGATAGTCCCGTCCTGCACTGCATCCCAGAGCCGCTTCCGCTCGGTGTCGGATTTGAGGCTTGGGTTGACTTTCAGAAATGGCCCCTTGTCGGCAACGTCCTCCTTCGAGAAGGCGAGATACTGCGGGCAGGTTTCGAGCGTGACCGGGACGTTGGCTCGCGACTTGAAGCGGCCGGCTTCGCGTGCGCCGCTCCCGCTTGAGATGTGGACGACGTGCAGTGGACAATCAGCGTATTCCGCGAAGTAACCCGCCCGGGAAATCGCATCAAGTTCGGCTTCGAGTGGTCGTGAGTCCATGTACACGTCGGGCTCGTCGCCGTCGATAGTCGACCGCGCGTCGTCAAGCAGTCCCTGTGTCTCGCAGTGCACGCGAACCGTACCCCCGGCATTGCCGACACGCCGCATGAGCGCCGCGATGGATGCGTCACTCGCGAGGTACGGGTCTGCGGTAAATGTCTTGAAGTCCGCTGTTCCGGCGCTCATGATGCCAGCTACGTCGATGTCGGGATCTTGAATATTACCTGCGACGAGGCCGAAATCGATGTGCGCCAGCGTCGAACACGTCTCCGCTTTCCTCTGTATTGCCTCCGGCGTCGTGACGGGTGTCTGCGTCGGTAGCTCGATGACTGTCGTCACTCCACCGGCAACCGCACTCGCGGTCTGGGACGCGAAGTCGATCCCATCCGGAAACAGTTCGTCGTCGTGCATATGTGTGTGTACGTCGATAGCGCCCGGAAGCGCAACCATACCGTCTGCGTCGATGACGATGTCTGGGTCACTGGGGGCTGGGACCGAGGCTGCCGGACCAACGGCGTCTATTGCCCCGTCAGAAATCGTGAGTTCACCGCGCTGGACACCCGATGTCGTCACCACCTGTGTGTCTTTGATGTGAATGTCTGTCATACCAGTACGGCCAGGGCGAACGACGAAAACAGTTGGTGTGTGAGACGCCACATCCGTCGCACACGGTGGTTGTGATAGAGTGGCTGGTAAGGCCGTTCTGGGGCGGAGTAGCTTTTAGTCGGTTGACGGTTTCCCCCAACCTGTGATACTGAACGCAGGGACGCTCATCACGATGGACGATGAGCGCACGGTCCGGTCAGAGGTACACGTCGTTGTCGAGGACGGTGAAATCGTGGCTATTGAGGACGGGTACGCCTCGGGCGACGAGGTTGTTGACGCCACCGAGGAAGTCGTCATCCCGGGGTTGGTGAACTGTCATACCCACATGTACGCACTCCCGATTCGCGGCGCGCCGCTCGCTGCGTCTCCTGAGAGTTTCTACGAAGCGCTCGTCGATATCTGGTGGAACGTCGACGAGGCGTTTACCGAACGTGACGCTCGCCTGTCCGCACTGGGTTCCGCTGTCGAGATGCTTCAGAGCGGCGTCACCACCTTCTGTGACAACTACTCCGGGCCAAACACGCTGCCGGGCGGTCTCGACGCCGTCGCAGAGGGAGTTTCACAGACACCGATTCGTGGGATGATTACGTTCGAGACAACAGCCCGAAACTCCGAAGCCCAGGCCAGAGATGGAATCGCGGAGAATAAGCGATTTATCGACGAAGCGGAGGACCAGTACGACACCGTGTCCGGCCACTACTGCCTCCACACGCTGTTTACCAACACCGAAGACATCGTCGAGGAGTGCGTCGACCGGGCTACCGACGACGACCGTCCCATCCAGATTCACCTCGAAGAGGGACTGGTCGACGTGCACGAATCCATCGCCGACTACGGGAAACGACCGGTGTTCGCGCTCGAGGACATGGGATTTTTCGACGCCGAGATCATCGCCGCCCACTGCGTCCATTCCACCGAGTCCGAAATCGAAGTGCTCGCAGAAAACGACGTTAACGTCGCTCACAACCCCTATTCCAATATCAACAACGCCGTCGGTATCGCCGATGTCGAAACGATGCAAGCCCACGAAATGACAATCGGGCTTGGTGACGACGGGTGGGATCCGGATATGTTCGAGACCATGCGTTCAGCCGTCGGTATCCACAAACTCAAGCAGCGTAACCCGGGCGGCTTCGACATGGCCACTTCCCTCGAATGGGCGACAATCGGCAGTGCGGCGGTGCTGGGGATGGACGACGCTATCGGCAGCATCGAGGTCGGCAAACGGGGTGATTTCGTCACGCTGGATCTGGGGCCGAATCCGGTGTTGGACGGGAGTGCACCCTACTACGTTGTCAGCGCCGCAAGCCGTGCAGACGTTACCCGGACGATTATCGATGGGGAGTCTGTGTACGAACAGGAATCAGGCGTCACCGGCGTCGATGATTCGGACATGACCGCCGTCGGCGATGCGAGTGCCGAACTCTGGGACCGGTTGTAGGTCAGTTACAGGATGGGAATGATACCCTTTCGACTGGCGCAAATTTATACACTCTCAGGGTGTACATCAAATTCTTCTACGAATTGCGGAGAGTCGCCCTTTCCGGCTGTAAAAGTAACACCCTTAGCCTGTAAAAGGCCCGGACGATATCTCGATTTCACCGGTAGTGTGAACATTCTGTACACACTGTATTTCGACCGCAGCGGGGTTGACGGACCAAATCTGTCTATACAGTTTGTTATTGCAAATATTTCCGGTTCCCGTATGTAATAGTGGGACTGTGTGCGTGAGTGTGATATGGTAGTTAGTGACGCCTTTGAGACGTTCACGCAGGTGCTCGAGTGCCTAGATTCGTCTGACACTGAGATCAAATCGGTCTCAGTCAGGGGCCAGACGACAGCGGATAACGACGAAATCAGTGCCGACCTGACGCTTGCGACGCCGGTATTTGGTGGCGTATCGATACACGACGACGTATCTGTCGACGCTGAGGAGTTCGATTTGAACGATAAGCGGGTTGAGATTGACGTGACGGTTACCGTCCCCGTCGGAACTGACATACCAGTACCAGCAGACGATCAGGGAGACACGTCCAATGAACTGGCAGAAACCCTCTCGCAGTCGGATTCCGTGCCAGCATACAAGGACCCCGAGGCACTCCAGGCGGCCTACGAGGCCTGCGATACGTTCCCGGAGATGACCGAGGCGCTTGATGCCGACGTGACCTCCGAAACTGTGCGTCGATATATGGTGGAGTACGATATCCACGACCCGACTGATACAACGCCACAGGCAGGGGGACTCAGCCTTGCGGACGTACAGACAGATTCCGAGACTGATACCGACGCCAGCTCCTCGGTCGAGTCGGACCCTTCTGAGGACAGGGCGGGCGACAACAGCCAACCCGAGGAACCGGACGGACTGGGAGCCAGATCAGTCGCCGACCTGCTCGCTGAGGCGGACTCGCAGGACAGCGACGACAATCTCGTCGCGGACGGAATCGGTATCTCTCAGGACGTGACTGTGGCCGACCTCGCACAGACTGTTACCCAGTCCACCTCACTGGACGAGGTGACCCAGCGTCTCGATTTGAGCCAGACACACGCCCGGAGACTACTGTCCGAACTGGACCTCCTTGACCTCGTCACCCATCGGCTGGCAGCCACCCAGATACGTGTCTCGAACACCGAAATCAAGCGGCGTATCTCTGCTGCCAGTCATTAACGGACCTCTACGTGGTGGTTCTGCGCGAAGATTAACCTTCATTATAAAAGGAAAATGTTTTTGTAGCTTGGTTTGAATGTGTGACAAATGGCAACTATCCGCGTACGTGATTGGACGAAAGAACAGATAGAGAAGATACGTGACACAGAGTCGCACTCCTCGCACGATTCGGTTATCAAGTCACTACTGAAAGACCGAAAGCTGGCCAAATACGCGGATGATGCCGCAGAGACCGCCCCGGAGTCGGAATCCGACCCCCTGACGAACGAGCCCGACACTGCGTTTGATGACCTGACTGTGCTCGGTGAACTGTCCGGTGCAGACAACGGGGTGTTGTTTCTCTGGTGTCCCAATTGCGGAAACGAACTGGCGCACTTGACTGCTGAGAACCCACTTGGTCTGTCCGTGTTCGAGATTGAATGCCAGCGCTGTCTCACCCATCTCGACCGACACGCTATCGTTGCCATCGAAATCGGCTATCCGATCGAGCAGAAACTGGTTGAGGACTGTCTGCAAGACGATCTCAAGGACTGCGTCGTCGACTACTGGGACCGGACACTCGACTCGGCCGCCGTGGGAGCGCTCGACGACGATATCGACCCAGCGCATCTCGTCTGGCAGTTCGACCAGTATCTCCGGCAGTTCTCGTGGGAGTGGCCTGCGGATGTCCCTGTTGTCGGCTTTGCCACGGGAGAGACCTATCGTAATACCGCCACCCACGAGTACCTCGACGTTATCGAACCAGTCTCGGAGAACCGGAACGCGATGGATTCGTTCAAGATACGGCGCTACGCCGGCGACCCGGATACCCACGACGGTGAGACGGAAATTCTCGACAGCACTACTGTCGTCGATCACATCGTCAATCGGCGACTGCTGATCGAGGAACGCACCGAATCGGCGTCACTGCCCGAGTCGACCGAACCGACGACGTGACCAGCACGATCCGTCCGTATCGCTCTCTTTTCTCCAATCCTTGGCTCTTACTGGGCTGAGTAAATATATATCTGCCTATAATCGGGATGTTAATGGCAAACCGAATAAAGTAGACCGCAGATGTATTTCTATAGAAGGCATCAGATATTAGAACGCCAAAATATGGATACATAATACCGACATTTTGCCCCACTCTGAAAACGGATTCTGTGTATTAGTTCGTCTCGGCTGTCGGACGGGAACACCGTAGACAGACGACACTCTCTGCGACCCAGTTCACATCTGTCGAGCCACAGTGCGGGCAGCGGTGGTGGTCGGTGTCGTACTCCGTCGTCCCGCGAGGGGCGGCAAGGAATCCGTCGGTAATCACTTGCTGGACGAGGCTGGGGAACCGTTGCCGTTTGACGACGGCCCGCTGTGCGAGGAATCTGCCGGGGTCGTCCGGGTTTGTACCGTGGAGGTCTTCCCAGGGAAGAGCGATTTCGCCGTTGGCGGGGCCACGGGCGACCTGCTGGATGAGGGTCGCAGCGGCCTCGAACAGCGGCGTCGTGCCCCACGCTTGCGGGTTGTCGACAGCACTTCCAGCGTCGGTGTAGGCTGATTCCGCTTCGCGGTACGCCGCCTCGACACCGTCGAGCCCTGCGACTGTTCGGAAGTCTCCGACGAACTCCTTGAGGCAGGCGTGCTGAACGGGGTGTTCGAGCCCGTTGGTCAAATCCTTGGCCACGGCGACGCCCTCGACGCTGCGGCGGGTGGCGCGCGTGTCCGCTCCGACGACGCGGTAGCAGACCGCACTCGTCGCGAGGTACTGCAGCCCGTCACCGACCCAGCCCTTCTCGTCAGCACCGAACGGCTCAATGCCTTCTCGCGGGTCCGAGAGAACACGCCACCCAGCCCGCGTGTATTCATCTCCAGCCCGCCGGTAATCGCGGTCAGCGATGGCAGCGACTGCTGCCGCTCGGTGTCCCGCATCCTGTGTGCGCATGAAGCCCTTACGGGGTACGCCCTCACAGGCTTTCGCACCCAACAAATCGGTATCACTGCCAGCCTGAATCGCCAGACAGAATATAGCCCCGTCCTCTCAGTGTTACATGGAGTCGGTACCTCTCGTCACGGCGCTTACAGTGTCACTGAGATTTGTGATCGGGGTGGCCGCCGGTGTCGTCGCGACGGTTGTGATGGATCTGGTGATGGCCAGACTGCCGGAGGGCGAAACACCGCCGTTCATTGCCTCCGGTGTATTGACCGATAGCGCCCCGCAGAAGGCCCCCGGACGGCTCGCGAGCGTGGTCCACTACATCGCCGGCTGGCTAACTGGCCCGCTGTTCGTCTGGGTCCTTTTCACCAGTGAAGGGCTGCTGAGCGGATCATCGATACTCGCGGCGGTCCTCGCTGCCGTTGTCCTGTACACGCTGATGGTCGGTTTCTTTGTCATCGTGGTGCTTCCGCGGTCCCGACTGCCGTCGGGCCGGATCGCAGATATCCGACGCGACTGGGCAATCTCGGCGGCCGCGTATCTACTCGTTCTCGTGCCGCTTGTCACACTCGGGTTTCGGATCGTCTGACCTGAGTTGAAGCGCAATCCTCTTTGGCTGAACGGTAACTGGGATGTTTACTGCCCGCCTGACGGCGCTCACTCGCCGAGCGACAGCGTGTCGTCCGGCCCCACCTCACCGACTTCGCCGGTGTGATACCAGTCGTCCCGAAGCGTTTGTGAGCCAGTCTGGCCGCTGTCGAGGAACCCACCGAGGACGGTCGGGCCGCGGAGCAGTAGCTCCCTGTTTTCGGAGACAGCGATTTCAACCCCTGGCATCGGGTCGCCAATCGACCCTTGGGCGAAGGATTCTGCCGGGTTCAGTGCGCCGACACCGGTTGTTCCGACGGAGCCGTATAGTTCGCATATTGGAACGCCAAGCCCCCGGAAGAAGTACAGCAGATGGTCGTCGAGCCGGCCAGTCCCGGAGAGAGCGTAGGTGAGGTTTGATAGCCCCGCTTCTTGCCGCAGCGGCTCGTACACGAGCCGGTTGGCGGCTCTGTATTTCAGCGGCGTTCCCCGTCCCTCGACGATTCCCTCTCCGTAGGACGCCACTCGACCGCCGACCTTCCGTTTCATCCAGCCCATGTCGCCGAGACGGTCCTGTATCGTCCCGTAGAGCTGCTGGTACATCTTCGGGACACCGACAAGCACATCCGGCTTAACAGCCGCGAGCTGGTCGACGAAGTCCTCGGCCCCAAGGTAGGCGACGGCGCTCCCGGTCGCCCAGAGATAGTACGTCGAAACACGCTGGTAGATGTGCGCCAGCGGAAGCGAACAGGTCCCAGTCGCTTCGGGGCCGGTAGGAAGCGCCTCGCGGAGGCTCTCTGCTGCCGCCAGCAGATTTCGGTGTGTCAGCGCACAGCCGGCTTTCTCTGCGGGGGAAGCCACGTCGAACGCGACTGTCGCAACCTCGTCACCGTCCGTCTGCAGGCCGGGGAGCACTCTCGCCTCGTCCGTCGGGAGGGCATCAAAATCGAGCACAGTCTCGACAGCCATCGCAAGGTCGTCGGCCACGTCTCCCGCTGCCACGAGTCCGGTTGCGCCGGTCCGCTCGATAATCTGGGCTGCCCGGTCGTCGCTCGCAGATGGGTAAAGTGCGACCGGGACCAGCCCGGCGAAGTGACAGGCCAGGTCGAGCACGGACCACTCGTACTGGGACTGTGCTCTGATTGCCAGTCGGTCCCCGGGGCGCAGTTCCGTCGAGAGGAGGCCGCCCGCAACTGCCTTCGCCCGCTCGGCCAGTTCCTCGAAACTCCGTTCGACGAACTCGCCGTCATCCCGGACGAGCGCCGCGGTCCGGTCCTCGTGGTCCGAAACGATGTCTTCGAACCAGGCCGCTACTGACCCGTCCGGGACCGAAAGCGAGCCTCCGTCGTAGATGTCGCTGTCGAGGCGCACGCCGGCGTCTTCGGGCTGGCGGTCTACTGGCACGGGGTCCTCCGATGTTGTCCGGTCCTGATACAACTGCCCGGGTTCGTACTCGTAGTCGTCGCTGACCTCGCTCTGGAAGTAGTCAGCGTAGTTCTGGTCCTCGTCGCCAGCGGCGATGTGTGCATCGAGCCAGTCCCGTGCAACTGTCAGGACCTCCATCGTGACGTACTCCCCGTTCTCGTGTTTCTCGCGGAGTTCTCGCACCTTGTCGGCGAACTCCTCGTGCATCTCACGGTGATTGTAGAAACAGTCGCTGCAGTCCATGGCGTAGCCACAGTTCTGCATGAATTCTTCCTCGTCACCGAAGTGGTACTCCGTGTAACGTTCGAGTTCCCGGAGAATGTCACCGACCTCCTCCTCGGAGTGGCCCTCGTTCATCGCCGTGTGGAGATCGTTCAGCAGTCCAAACAGTCGCTTGTGCTGCTCATCGAACCGCTCGATATCTGTGCTGTACCGTTCTTCGTCCCATTCGGCGAACTCTCCCGCCGACTCTGTGCCCATACCTGTTCTGTTACCCATTATTTGAAAAGCAACTCTCACGTTCCCACCGAGTGAAAATGCGGTCTGCATCCCAAGTAGTTTCCAGTTAACATCGCAGTCGGGATGCGAGAATTACGTGACGAAACGGTCGTCGACGTCCTCACTGACAACGGAATCGGTGTGCTGGCACTGTCCGGCCCGACAGGTGCGGCTCCATACCCGCTCCCGGTCGCGTTCGGGTACGACCCGGCGACCGATAGCCTGGCGTTTCACCTTTCAGAGAGCGATGAGAGCCAGAAACACCGCTATCTGGCGGCTGACGCCACTGTCGGGTTCACCGTGTACGAGGAGACCGAACCCAAATCGGTCTGGCGAAGCGTCGTGGTTACGGGTGAGCTGGTAGAGGCGACCTATGACGAGGTAGAGCCGGCCCTCGCCTCGCTGGCAAGCAACACACAGTTCGCCCCTAATCCAGTCAGCTGGGACGATACATCGACGACAACGCCGTACGAACTTCGAATCGACGACTGGTATGGCCGTGAATTCCGAGTCGGGTGAACCGGTGTCGCGACCCACAGATACCACCGGTTACAGACCTCCCTCTCAGCGCTACACTCACCGCTTCTTGGCCCGCTTTGTGTTCTCAGTCAGTGGGAACCAGCACCCCTGATTATGGGCTGGGACCCGTAGCTACACATAGAGGTGTCCCAGATGCTTTCGCCAACAACTGCGCTACTCCAGCACGGACCGATGGGGCCCCACGGTGGGGCGACGGGCATGGGCATGGCCCCCGGCGGCTGGTGGCTGTTGCTCGTAGCGTTCGTCATCGCTGCTGTGGCGGTCGGCGCTTTGCTGTACGTGCAGCTACAGGGCGAGGCAACTGCCGAGCCGGACTCGCTGGAGACGCTCAAACAACAGTACGCATCGGGCGAAATTGACGAGACGGAGCTTGAAACGCGGGCTGACCGATTGCTCCAGCACGAGTCATAGCCCGACACTGGCAGTTCCATCCGCTGGCAGTACTGTCGGAGCGTCACCTGTAGAACTGTCCGCTGTGACCCCCTGCGTGCGCTCACCGACTGTCCGGCGCGCACTTCGTGGTGCATTTATTCTACAACAGTGTACGGTGGGTATGGACCCGGACGACGTTCGAAACGACTGGGCCTCCCGCTCCGGGAAGTTCTCGCCGGCGTACTACGCTGAGATCGGACCGAACGAGGTGAGTGAGACGCTGGTCAACGTACTCGACCACTACGTCCACGACGACGCCCGAATTATCGAACTGGGCTGTGGCTCGGGCCGCCATCTGGCACACCTGCAGACCAACGGATACGGGAATCTCACTGGTATCGACATCAACGAGGAATCCTTCGACGTGATGGCTGAGCACTACCCTCGGCTCGCGAATTCGGGGACGTTCCACACCGGTGCCCTCGAAGACATCGTCACCGAATTCGAGGACGATGCCTTCGATGTCGTCTATTCGGTTGAGACGCTCCAGCATATCCACCCCGATGACGCGTGGGTGTTCGAAGAGATCGCCCGCGTTGCCGGCGACCTCCTCGTCATTGCCGAAAACGAGGGCAATAGTCCCGAACGCGGACGCGAAGACACTGACGTGAGTTACGTCAACGACGATTTCCCGCTGTATCACCGCAACTGGAAGCAAGTGTTCTCAGAACTAGGGTTCGCGCAACTCATTCGAGAACCGACGTCTCGGGACACCATTCGCGTGTTCCGCGCACCCTAGCCCACCACCTGTCTCTGTCACTTCTCGGTGGTGCTGTCCTCGAACAGCTACCCGTCGGGACATTCACAATCGATAACCGGGCAGCAACTATTTGTGTCACGGTACCATGCGTCAAGTTGGATCGCTATGCAACTGTGCCAAAACTGTCAGGCGGCTATCGATGAGTACATCTTGGACAAACAACTCGAACCCCTGCGAGACCTCACAGTCGACGACTTCAATCTCTGTGCGGACTGCGTGACAGTCGTCGCGGACGCCTGTGTGGAGTGTGACGGCGCGGTGTACGTTCCCCGGTCCGAAACTGCTGTCCCTGACTGCTGTCCGGCGTGCCGGTCCGAGCATATTGACGAAACCGGAACCGACCCGGGCTGGCATTTCGACACGATGTCGACCTGACTCGGGTCATACACTTGGATGTTGGCCGGGAGCAGTCGCCCAGGGCTGCCGACGTGGGCATCATTCTCGTTTTTGACGCTATTGGCAGTGAGCTGAGAGACTGTTCGGCGACCGAATGAGAACTCCGTGGTACGGAGTCGAGGAGAACGATACGTCTCGGTACAACTGGCTTCGATAGCACTGCGGATACACACTGTTTTCGGGAATTTCTGAACAGCAGACGTGGCCGTAGAGGCCGTGCGTGTGCGTCACAGTGGCGATAGAAGCTTCATACTCCTCCAGCACATATAGTTGATCTCTACTGGAATGACACGCTCGACACGACATATTGGCTTGCTGTTTGCTGCGCTCGCACTCATCTGGGGACTTTCCTTTGTGGCGATCAAGACTGGTCTCGAAAGCGTCCCGCCGGTGCTGCTGGCAGCTGTCCGACACGATATTGCTGCAGTCGTCCTGCTTGGCTATGCCCTCTGGCGCGGCCGGTCACTGCGCCCACAGACCCGCGATGACTGGTCGCTGATTTTCATCGGCGGCACCGTCCTCATCGGCGCACACTTCGCGCTCTTGTTCCTTGGACAGCAGTACGTCCCGAGTTCCTTCGGCGCAATCCTGCTCAGTCTCACGCCGGTTGTGACGCCGGCGTTCGCATCGACGCTGATACCGAGCTACCGGGCTCGCCCGCACGAACTCATCGGCACGGTCTGTGGATTCATCGGCGTGGTTATCATCGCGAACCCCACGCCGGGAGCGGTCGGCGGCCGACTGCTCGGCGTCGCCCTGCTCATCAGTTCGGCTGTCGCCTTCGCCGTCGGCGCAGTCCTGACCGAACGTTACACCAGTTCGCTCCCGCTCGTGAGCCTGCAGGCCTGGATGACGCTGCTCGGGGCGGGCATCCTGCACGCCGTCAGCGCGGGGCTGCCCTCGGAGCAGTTCGGAACCGTCACGGTTGGTCTCGAACAGCTAGCGGCAATCGCGTATCTCGGCATCGTCGCCAGCGCGATCGGGTTCCTCCTCTACTTCCGCCTGATCAGCACAGTCGGTGCCGCTGAAACCAGCCTGGTTTCCTACGTAGTACCGGCAGTGACGGCTATCAGCGGCTGGCTCCTGCTCGGTGAAACACTCGGCCCGGTGACCGTCGCCGGCTTCGCCGTAATCGTGGTCGGCTTCGCGTGGGTGAAAGCCGACGTGCTTCGGTCGTTACGCCGCCGTCACACTGGTTCGCCGTCCCATCGAACACAGACTCCACGGGACGACTGCGTCGTAGTTAGCGGAAACGCGTACTCGACGCAGGACTGATACGGATTGTTGGAGCGATGTACCGGTATGCGCTGACCCCGGAGTCAGAGCTATCCGAACATAATCTACAACAATCCGTATGATACCCGGCTCGTGGGCGTCAGGCCTTAGCCGCTGTCACCCATTGTAATGATATGACTTCCCACCCTGGGTTCCACTCGCTCCACGACGAGACGGCGGCATCCATCTCCGTGACCGGTGACCTCCCGGACTGGCTCCGCGGTAGTCTCATCCGAAACGGACCCGGCGCGTTCTCCCTCCCAAACGGTAGCAGTGTCGATCACTGGTTCGACGGCTTCGCGATGCTGTACCGGTTCACTTTCGACCCCGACAGTGACGCCGTGCACTATCGGAACCGCTTCCTCCGGACGGACGCGTACGAGGCGGCGACGAGCGGCGAGTTCGAGGGCGGCTTCGCGACCGGCGAGACGACACTTCGCTCGCGGCTGGCGACATTTCTGACTGACCCCTACGACAACACCAACATCATCGCCGAGCGGTTCGGTGGTGAGTACGTCGCCCTGACCGAATCGCCCCGCAAGGTGCGTTTCGACCCGAACACGCTCGAAACGACAGGCCACCTCGAACACGACGACGGCGTCCCGACTGGGCAACTCTCCTGTGCCCACCTCAAACGTGACCCGACGAGCGGCGTCCTCGTGAACGTCGACACGGCGTTCGGACGGACCAGCCAGTACCACGTCACTGCTATGTCGCCCGATGGGACCCGGCGACACGTTGGGAGTGTCGACACCGACCAGCCGGCGTATATGCACAGTTTCGCGCTGACGCCCCGGTACGTCGTCTTGACTGAATTCCCACTCCGGCTTGACCCACGACGGTTTCTCAAACCCGGGCGACAGGCACCCTTCATCGAGCAGTTCGAGTGGGAACCCGACCGCGGAACCCGAATCATTGTCATGGACCGGACTACGGGAACCGTCGTTGCTGAGCCGGTCATCGACGCTGTGTTCGGTTTCCACCACGTCAACGCGTTCGAACGGGCCAGCGGCAGGGAACTGGTGTTCGACCTCGAAACAGTACCAGACGCGACGACCATCGACTCGCTGTATCTGGACAACCTCCGTGCAGGCGAGATGGGCGCTATCGTTGGCCGCATCGAGCGGTTCACCGTGGACCTTGGTACCGGAAGCGGTGTGACGCGATACGGCGACGTCGACGCGGCGGTGTCGCGAGAGATGTTGTACCCCGACGGCAGCGCACTGCCGACCGTCTCACCGGCTCGGTGGTGTCGCCCGCACCGCTACGTGTACGCGATGGTGATGGACACACCAGTCACCGAGTGGGCCTGTCGCGTGCTGAAACTCGACACGGACACGGGCGCTGTCGAGACATTCGATGACGGCGGAGACTACTTCGGCGAGCCGGTGTTCGTCCCCGCACCCGACGGCGACACCGAGGATGACGGCGTGGTGCTAGTCGTTGCACTGGACACAGACGCCGATCGGTCCCGGCTACTCGTCCTCGACGGTCAGACGTTCGAGGAGCGCGCCAGCGCATCGCTCCCCCACGCAGCTCCGTTCGATTTCCACGGTCGATACTTCCCCGAACTCAGGGTGGCGGCCGGCGACTGAGTCTATAGTTTAGCTCTACCCTCGCTCTCAGTTCGACATTCGGCAAGTAACCCTATTCGTGGGCAAGAATGGGCAGTGCAAACACTGATGTCCGAGAAATTCATTAGAAATTCACATGAGTCGAACGTCCATTCCCATCGACACTGATACGAAAGACAGACTGGACGAAGCGAAACGAGATGACGAAACGTGGGATGAGTTCTTACTCCGAATCGTTGCATCGACTGGTGACGGGATGTCTCCGGGGACACTGTCAGATGAAGAAGCCGAAGAAGCAATGGAGATCGTACGGGAAGGCCGCGAGCGGTACTGTTTCTCGACACTTCCGCGATTATCGCCTATCAGCATGGGGACGAGCACGTCGTCGAATATCTCGATGATGGGCGGCCGTGGTATACGTCGACAATCTGTGCATTCGAGTATATTAACGGCCGCCTCGGGAGTGGTGAGACCGACGTATTAGCCGTCAGACAGGAGTTCTCGGACGTGCAGACGCTCGATTTAAACGAACCTATCGCAGTTGAGGCCGCTCGTCTCCAAGATGAACTTCTGACAGATGGAGAGCGACTGGCAACAGCCGATATGCTCATCGCAGCCACCGCTCGCTCAACAGGTGACGAACTTGTTGTCGCGGATAGCGACTTTGAGACTGACATTCTTCAGACTGTGATGGAAGTCACGAACCTCCGCAACTGAGTCGTCGGCAGGAACGCTTCTTGATGCGACTTCCTCACTTCTCAAACTCGCCTGCTCAGACAGTGTCGTTCTGGCAGAAAGAGCAACCCACTCACATAATGTTCGGTCTGCCTAAACTTCGAAAACGCTTTATCCATTTAGGCTGGCCTAAACAGTATGTTGAACGACTCGATCGACACCACTGAACCGTCACACCTGCTGTCGGTGTCACGGACACTGAACGGAGCGTCGTGAGTATGGTGGCAGTGGGGAACCGAACGGGGACGACGTTCGACTGTGACGTCATCATCGTTGGGGGTGGTCCGGCCGGTTGTGCGGCAGGTGTGTTCACGGCCAGAGCGGACCTCGATACGGCTATCTACGACCGCGGCCGCTCGTCCCTCAAGCGCTGTGCCTACCTCGAAAACTACCTCGGCTTCCCGGACGGAATCGACATAGAGACGCTGTACGACCGTATTCACGACCACGCCGAAACCGCCGGTTGTACCGTCGTCTCCGAACTGGTCGAATCGCTTGATAGAACCGATGATGGAGAGGGGTTTGTCGTCGAGACGCAGGACGGGGAGACAGCCACAACTCGTCGTGTCATCGCTGCGACCCGCTACGACGGCGAGTATATGCGGGGCCTGGACGACGACGCGGCGATGTTTGAGACATACGAACACGACGGCGAAGAACGCGAAACCTTCGACCGCGAGTACGCCGACCACGACGGCACGACACCGGTTCCGGGTCTCTACGTTGTGTCACCGTCCGAGGCGGCGGATATGCAGGCGATTATTGTGGCCGGCCGGGGTGCGCGGGTCGCACGTCGGGTAATCACGGATGCGAGAATCGACGACGGCTGGTGGGAAGCTGTCGCTGACGGCGTGGACTGGGTCCGCCGTGAGGCCGAGCTAGACGGCGAATGGACTGAACGGGCAACTTGGGTCGAACACTTCGACGACCGGTACGCCGAGGATGCTCCGGTCGAGCCTGATTCGGATCGGTTCCAGCGGGTCCGTGAGGCGGCCATCGGTGAACGGCGGTCGTCGTATCTCACCTCCGACGAGATAGCTGACCGGACAGAAACAGGTCAGGAAGCACTGGCGAGCTATCTTGACCCCGCGGCGGTTGTTTCGGGGCTCGACCAGACCGCCGTTCTCGACACGATGGACGACGAAACGATTCGGGACTACCTCGGTGCAAGCGACGGGCGCGCGGAGGTGAGCGAGTAATGGCCAGCGAGACACGGAGCGCCACCGATGCATGGTCGCGAGCCAGATCCTGGCTCGACACTCTCGACGGGTCCCTGTTCGGGCTGTGTGTCGCGAGCGTTGTCGTCGCCTTCGGAGCTGGTCTCCTGCAGGTGAGTTTCGGAGCGTACTCCATGACGATCCTCCAGGCGTGGCAGGCCGTGTTCGACCCGAAGGTGTGGTTCAGTGTGCAGGCCTGGCAGTCGTTTTTCTTCGGGGCCGAGCTTCCCGAACTGCCGAAACGGACGCTCATCGTCTGGAACATCCGGATGCCGCGGGTAATCGTCGCCGTGCTTGCGGGGATGTGTCTCGCCGTCTCTGGGGCGATATTTCAGGCCGTGACGCGAAACGAACTGGCAAGCCCGTTCATACTGGGTGTAAGTTCCGGGGCAGGGCTCACCGTACTGCTAACCCTCGTTCTGTTCAGCAGTCTCGCCCCGTTCCTCCCGCTGTTTGCCGCGGTCGGTGGCTCCATCGCCTTCTTACTCGTGTACATGATCGCGTGGAAGGGCGGAACGAGTCCGGTCAGACTGGTCCTTGCCGGTGTCATCGTCAACATGGTGTTTACGTCCCTTCAGCGGGGACTGTTCTTCTTTGCCGACGATCTGGGTGTTGTCCAGTCAGCACTGGCCTGGATTACCGGTTCGCTCACTGGCGTCGGCTGGGAGGAGTTCCGCATCGCTGTCATCCCGACGCTGGCCGCGACGCTACTCGCGCTGGCCGGCGCACGACAACTGAACCTCCTCCTGCTCGGCGAGGAGACCGCGAGTTCGCTCGGGATGAGTGTCGAGCGGGTCCGGTTCATGCTGTCCGCGGTCGCCATTCTGGCGGCCAGTACGGCGATCTCCGTTGCGGGGATTATCGGGTTCTTCGGCCTCGTGGTTCCACACATCGTCCGACTCATCGTTGGGAGCGACTACCGCCGGCTCCTCATCGGCTGCGTGTTCGTCGGGCCGGCGCTGATGGTTGTCGCGGACGTTGGCGCACGGCTGGCCCTGAATCCCGCACAGGTTCCGGTCGGTGTCGTCACTGGCGTTGTCGGCGGCCCGTACTTCCTCTACCTGATGCGGCGACAGGAACAGATGGGTGAGATCTAATGTCACAGAACAACACTAACTCGGATGGTATCGCTACGACCAACAACACTGCTGCTGGGACTCAGTCCGGTCGCCAGGACCGGCCGCTGGTCGGCGACGATGTGGTGCTTTCGTACTCGGGGACGGATGAACCGGTTATCGACGGTGAATCGATCACCGCCGAACCCGGGGCCGTGACTGCACTCGTCGGCCCGAACGGGTCGGGCAAGAGCACGCTGCTGAAAGGTCTCGCCAATCAGCTCGAACCGGACGCAGGATCGGTACTGCTGGACGGGCAAGACATCCAGACCCTAGAGACCAAAGCGATCGCTCGGAAGCTCGGCCTGCTCTCTCAGGAGAGTACGTCACCGAACAGTATCACGGTCGAGGAGCTGGTGTATCACGGCCGCTACCCACACCGTGGGTTCTTCGACAGTGTCACCGAAGAAGATGAGGTCGCCGTTGAGCGGGCGATTGATTTGGCCGGCTGTGGACACATCCGTGAGCGCGAAGTCGGTAGCCTCAGTGGCGGTCAGAAACAGCTCGCCTGGATCGCGATGGTTCTCGCACAGGAGACCGACGTGCTGTTGCTTGACGAACCGACAACGTTCCTTGACCTGCATCATCAGCTTGAGGTCATGGAGATAATCGAAACGCTCCGCGATGAGAGCGATATCACCATCGTGGTCGTCCTCCACGACCTCGAGCAGGCTGCTCGCCTTGCTGACCAGATGGTCGCACTCAAAAACGGCGAGATACAGGCTCGGGGGCGACCCGAAGATGTGGTCACGGAGCAACTACTCGCGGCTGTTTTCGAAATCGAGGCAGAGGTCTCTGCCACGCCACACGGACCTCGCGTGAATCCGATCCGGGCCCGCCACGATGGTGACGAACACACTGGTGGTGACGATACTGCCGAGCCGGACCGCGCCGAGGAAGTCGTTGCCGAATAGGAGTCACGAAATTGGTCTCAGGCCGACGGATTCTTGACGCGGATACTGGAGTCCGCGTTTGAGACTGGATTGTTCTGGCTCGGTGAACCGGAACAACTATATAATTTTTAGGCTAGCCTAAAAACAATGGCTGACGACACCACAGACACCGAGACACCGACGCGAAGAGAGTACGTGAAGTACGGAGGAACGGTTCTCAGCGCCGGGCTGCTTGCGGGATGCACCAGTGACGCCGAGCAGGGAGTCGGGACGACACGGACGGAGTCCGAAGCGGAGACGGACACACCCACTGGGAGCGGTTCGTACTCCGTGTCGATGTCGCCGATGGGAGAAGTGACGTTCAAATCACCGCCGGAGACCGTCTTCACCCGGCTTACACACCACGCCGACATGGCGTTCGCGCTGGGGCATGGAGATACCGTCACGGCCATGCACGCTCCAGAGTACTACAGTGGGCTCTGGAACCAGTTCGTCGAACGGCTGCCGGGGGTGTCGCTGGACTGGACCGGGCTGTACTCCTCGTGGAAACCGAGCAAGGAGAAACTGTACGAACTGGACAGCGATATCCACCTGGCAGACCCGGCCTGGATCGCTAAACAGGACAGCTGGGGTCGGGAGGACTTCGCGGAGATCGCTACCAACGTCTCGCCCTGGTTTGGCAACTCACTGAGTGACCGACACGCCGAACCGCCGTCCGGATGGGCAGACTACGAGTACTACACCCTCTGGGAGCAGTTCGAACTTGTGGCCGAGGCGTTTCAGGAACAGGCCCGCTACGAGGCGCTCGCGGCCATCCACGACGAAATGCGCTCGACCATCGACACGAACTTGCCACCTGAGTCGGAGCGCCCGTCGGCAGTGATGCTCGCCGCGGCTGACCTTGACGAGATATACGCGTACACGCTTGACAACCCCGGGTTCCTGACCGCACACACTCGCCCATTCGGTGCACGGGACGCCTTCGAGGGCTCGGTGGAGACGAACTCAGTGGTCGACTTCGAGACGCTACTTGCGGCTGACCCCGACGTAATCCTGCACCTCGGTGGATTCGAACCGAGTACGAGCCTTCCGGAGCGACGGGAGGCGTTCAAATCTGACCCGGTTGGATCGGAAATCACGGCCGTACAGAACGACCGGATCTATCCGCAGGGAGCGAGGTATCAGGGTCCGATACTGCATCTCTTCCAGTTGGAGATGACCGCAAAGCAACTGTATCCCGACCAGTTCGGCGAGTGGCCGACCTACACTGAGGGGCCGTATCCTGAGATTCCGCCCGAGGAGCAACTGTTCGACCGCCAGCGGGTCGCGGACATCGTGCAGGGTGATATCTGACAATCATTATCCAGAGTCCCTAAAACAGTATTGAGGAAAAACACTCAATTATCTGGATGAATGAACTGTGAACGACGCAGTCATTAGAAGTATATATTGAATATAAGGGTATAGACATCTACTTGTCCAGAAAGTTTTTATAGTACTGTGTCATCCACTACCATATGTTAGTACACGAAGGAAACACGCACTCATACACCACTGGCTCCGACCGATATTGCCGTCACTGCAACGACGTTGCGCTCGCTTACGACCCGTCGGCTGACAGCCCTCGCTGTCGGTCGTGCGGAAAGCTAGTCTAGTGCCATTCAGGGCCTTGCACTCGTATAGACCGATAACACTGGCCACACGGAGGCCTGTTCCGTGGGCACTGTTTTGCCATTAGCCACAGAACGTCTGCCAAGTAATGCAACGATTTGCGTGGCTACCAACCAGTGCAGACCGACTATAGTTTGACGAGGACTTTGATCGCCTCGCGCTCGTCCATCGCCTGATACCCTTCTGGAACGCCGTCGAGATCGACGGTTTTCGTGAATATCGGTGACGGGTCGAGCGTGCCCTGCAGCACATCGGCCAGGAGTTCGTCGGCGTAGGCACGAACCGGTGCGACGCCGCCGTTGAGCGCGATGTTGTCGCCGAACAGCGAGAACACGTCCAGTCCGGAGTCGTCGACGCCGTGCGGGACGCCGACGTAGCCGACGGTCCCGCCGGGACGACAGACGTCGATGGCGGTTTCCATTGCCGAGGCCGCACCGACACATTCGAGGACGTGATTTGCACCGCCGTTAGTCAGGTCGTCCGCGGCGTCCACGGCGTCTTGACCACGGGCGGCGACGGTCTCTGTCGCACCGAACGACTCCGCGAGTTCGAGACGGTCCTCGTGATGTCCCATCGCGATAATGCGTTCCGCACCGAGGCGTCGGGCCGCGAGAACGCCACACAGTCCGACTGCGCCGTCGCCGACGACGATACAGGTGTCGCCTTCACCGACGCCGGCGCTCACCGCCGCGTGGTGACCGGTTCCCATCACGTCTGTCAGCGGCAGAATCGCTTCCAGCGTGTCCTCGTCGTCGGCGTGGCGGTCTGGGACGCGGACGAGCGTCCCGTCGGCTTCCGTCGCCCGGACGTACTCGCCCTGGCCGCCGCCGTTGTCGCCGCCCCATGAGTCGCCGTTGACACAGGACGTGTGCAGTCCTTTCCGGCAGAACTCACACCGGCCACAGCTGACGACGAACGGGGCGAACACTCGGTCGCCGGGTTCGACTGAGCGCACGTCGTCGCCGACTTCCTCGACGATACCCATCGGTTCATGGCCGACGCGGGACCCCTCTTCGCGGTCGCTCTGACCGCGATAGAACCACAGGTCGGAGCCACAGACAGCGGTGTGGGTCACGCGGACAATCGCGTCGGTAGGCGATTCGATCTCCGGTCTTGGGACCTCTTCGACGGTAATCTCACCGGGACCACGGTAGATGGCTGCGCGCATGTGAACACTTCGGGGTGGCTGTGGAAAACCGTTCTCATGCCATTTCGGTACGTCACATTGCTCATCGTATTGGATGATAACAATTACCAGTGATAAGACAGAAGTGGAAGGCATGACGGACGTTCTCGTTGTCGGCGGCGGCCCCGCCGGCCTGAGTTCGGCACTGTTCACACAGAAAAACGGCCTGGAAACGACAGTCTTCGACGCTGATGGGACCTGGATGCACAAAGCGCACCTGTTCAACTATCTCGGGGTGGGCTCTCAGGACGGGTCCGCGTTCATGGAGACGGCCCGGACGCAGGTCGACAGTTTCGGCGTTGACCGAAAGCAGGATACAAAAGTGACTGACGTGGGGCAAACCGACGGTGGATTCGAGGTTACGACCGAGGACGACACGCATGAAGCAACCTATCTCGTCCTTGCGACTGGGGCCGACCGTGACCTCGCTGAGACGCTGGGCTGTGACATGACTGATGAAGATGTCGTTGACGTGGATGTGACGATGGAGACGAGTGTCGACGACGCCTACGCGACGGGTGGGATGGTCCGAGCCGAGGAGTGGCAGGCCGTCATCTCCGCCGGCGACGGCGCGGCGGCGGCCCTGAACATTCTTACGAAGGAGAAAGGGGAGCACTTCCACGACTTCGATACGCCCGCCGACGCGGATGCGCTGTTTGGCCCCGAAGAGTAGACTCCGAACCGCCCTGGAAGACATATCCCATTGCTAACCACTGAACACGGTTTTACTGGCCACTGAGTGGCGAATACAGGCTGGATTCGACGGTAGACAGACCCGGACCACTTGACTCTAAGCAAGTACGTAATTTGTGCCACTGATACCGTTACCACGTCGATATAGGCTATCTGGGCATCTGAATCCGACCGGTAGCATTATCGACTGATTCACTATGGCATCACAGAGCAGTGTGTTTGGTATGAAGGAGTTCGCGTTCACCCTCCGGTTCACTGCGGGAGCCGACCCGGTAATGGACCTGTTTCAGGAGTATCCCACGCTACGACTCCGAAACGCGACCTGCACTGTCACTGGAAACTCCATGTGGCGCATCGACCACGTGGACGGACCCGCTGACGCCATCTCGGCGTTCGACGACGTGTTTCTCGACGATGGGCGCTGTAACGAGTGTCTCGACGAGCACCGCTGTTCCGGGACGCGGGAGTACCAGGTTCTCGATCGGCGACCGGCCGCCAGAACTGTATATACGTACCACGACCAGACGGACCGGTGTTGTGCTGTGCCCGCTATCGTCACCGACTACATCGGGGACGGTGTGGTCTTTGAATCGGAACGCACTGACGGCACGTATCGGTGGCGGGTGTTGTCGCCGGTCGAGACGTGCCTCGATCCGCTGTTCGATGATCTTGAATCAACACTCAGAACTGGGGTACAGCTCGATGTTGACCACCTAGGAGGCGCTGAACCATGGCAAGACAAGATACAGCCCGTGTTCCCACAGTGACTGCGTAGGGTCCACGACTGTGCGTATTCGCTGTAATAGAATGCAAACCCAACTCGATTAAATACGACGCCACTAAACCTGACGCCGCAATCAGTGGACCGACCGCTCGTCGCTTTCGTCGATGGCTTCAATCGGGTCGGCGTTGCCAAATGATGGCTCCGGACCGTCCCCGGCCGCGGCCCACTCGCAGGCATTGGCGAGAACCTGCTGGACTGCGTCGTTATGATAAATCGGGTACGTCTCGTGGCCCGGGCGGAAATAGAATATTCGGCCCGCCCCGCGGCGGTAGCAACACCCTGACCGGAACACCTCACCGCCCTCGAACCAGGAGTTGAACACGAGCGTATCCGGTGCCGGAATGTCGAACCGTTCCCCGTACATCTCGGTCTCCGGGAGTTCGATGTACTCGTTGACGCTGTCGGCGATGGGATGGCCGGGCTCGACGACCCACAACCGCTCGGTTTCGGCGGCTTCACGCCACTTCAGACTGCAGGTCGTTCCCATCAGTTCGCGGAAAATCTTCGAGTAGTGGCCCGAGTGGAGGACGATGAGTCCCATCCCGTCGAGAACCCGTTCTTTCACTCGGGCGACCACCTCGTCGTCGACCTGGTCGTGCGCGGCGTGGCCCCACCAGGTCAGGACGTCCGTTTCTGCCAGTACGTCCTCTGTGAGTCCGTGCTCGGGCTCTTGGAGCGTCGCGGTTTCCGTGTCGAATCCGCGCTCTTCGAGTGCTGTGGCAATAGCGCCGTGAATCCCGTCGGGGTAGAGGTCCGCGACCGCTTCGTGTTCCTGCTCGTGGACGTATTCGTTCCAGACTGTAACGCGTGTCATACTCGTGGTTTCCACCTCCGCCGTAACGGCGTTGGCCAAGCGGCAATCCGTTCGACTAGCGGACGCGATACGTTTTCGTCTCCGCGGGGTATTCGACGGGAGACCTCTACAACACATCCATCTGCCTCAGAGACCGTCTTGTGTCGTTCAGCGTCGAGTGTCCGGTTCAGCTTCTATCGCGCGCCAGTGCCGTCCCAGCGAGGGGACGACACCCTCGATCTTGAACCCCGGTACGGCCCGTTTTCCAGCCGCGTCCACAGGACCGTGAATAACGCCCTGAAACCACCAGATACAGACGACTGTAAGGGGCTCCCGTGAGAGTACAGTCGAGTGAAATCGGGGCGTAAAGCACCGTTATACCGGATACACACGACTGTACCACCATTCCGCTCGGACATACATGATAAACCCTGCTTTTTGTGCCGCCAGGACTTCTCGCTCCCGTTTCGTCGCTATTCTGGGTAGATCATAATGTAAACAGTAGATAAGTATAAATACTCCCTGCCAGACGGCGTGATTGATGCACCCTACCAGAAACCGCTGTATCGGAAGGTTTCGAGCGATAGACTTGCGTAGCGAGGTGGTTCCGAAATGAGAGTCCGACATCGCCTCCCGAAGCGGGTGGCTGGTGGAAGTTCGGCTTGTCCGGACGCACAGATTGCGGGGGTGAGAACCAATGTCTGAACACACACTGGTGTTAATGGCACTGCTACCGCTGGCAACGATTGCAGTGCTGATGGTTGGACTGTACCAACCCGCGACACGGACGATGCCCATTGCGTGGGCGGTGGCAGCCATCGCCGCTTTCGTCGGCTGGCAAATGACGCCCCGACTGATCGCCGCCGCATCAATACGCGGGGCGCTGACAGCGACCAGAATTCTTGTCATCGTCTTCGGGGCGATACTCCTGCTGTACACGCTGAAACAGTCAGGCGCGTTCGAGGTAATCAATGCAGGGTTCTCCTCGATCAGTGACGACCGGCGCGTGCAGGTCATCCTGCTCGTCTTCCTCATGGGCTCGTTCATCGAGGGCGCGGCCGGCTTCGGGACGCCCGCGGCGATCGTCGGCCCGCTGCTGGTCGGGCTGGGCTTCCCGCCGCTGGCTGCGGTGGTCGTTGCGCTCACGGGGAACATCCTCGCAATCACGTTCGGCGCGGTCGGGACGCCGCTGATTATCGGCTTGCGTGACGTGGTGTTCGCGGAGGGGACGGGCGCCTCACAGCAGGTGCTCCAGCAGGGCGGCTTCGCGAGCGTCGGCGCGTACGTCGCCCAGATCGGTGTGTGGGCAGCTCTCATCCACGCTATCGTCGGTATCGCTATTCCGTTTATCGGCGTGGCGATGATGACCCGGTTCTTCGGTGAGGAGCGGTCGATCAAGCCGGCGCTTGAAGTCCTGCCGCTGTGCCTCTTCGCATGGGCTTCCTTCGCAATCCCATACGTCGCGACTGCGTACTTCCTCGGCCCGACGTTCCCGGCGCTGCTGGGTGCGATGGTCGGGCTGCTCGTCGTTACGACTACGCTTCGGGCTGGCTACTTCCTCCCCGATGAGGAATGGGACTTCGGCCCGCAGGCCCAGTGGCCGGACCACTGGATCGGCAGTATCGAGCCCGGAGAGGGTGTCGGCACCACATCGGGCGGCAGCCGAGAGGGAACTGTTGCAGCCGACGGTGGCACGGCAACGTTTGAAGACTCACACTCGCAGGATATGTCGCTGGGTATGGCCTGGCTGCCGTACCTCCTCGTCGCCGCGTTGCTCGTCGTGACCCGCGTCGTCGGTCCGGTTCAGGAGTTCCTGGCGACCAACGGCGTTCTCATGTGGAACAACATCCTCGGAACGCCGTTCTCGGAGGGCGTCGAGATGTTCTACCTCCCCGGGAGCCTCTTCGTGCTGGTCGCCGTGATCACCTACGCGCTCCACGGGATGTCCACCGACGAAATCAAGGCCTCGTGGAGCGAGGCGCTTCGGAACATCGCACCGGCTGTCGTCGCGCTGTGGTTCGCGGTTGCAACAGTCATGATCATGCAGCGGACCGGTAGTGCAATTGTGCTGGAGACCGCGCCGATCAACTCCGGGATGCTCGGTCTGTTGTCCGAAATCACGGCAAGTGGGACCGGCCAGATGTTCCCGTTCTTCTCGGGCTTCATCGGCGCGTTCGGCGCGTTCATCGCCGGCTCGAACACGGTCAGCGACATCCTGTTCGGGCTGTTCCAGTTCCAGGCTGCCCAGCAGATCGGTGCCCCGACCCAGATTGTCGTTGCCGCACAGGCGGTCGGCGGCGCAATCGGCAACCTCATCGCCATTCACAATGTGGTCGCCGCCCTCACGGTGGTCGGCCTCATCGGTGAGGAAGGGCGCGTCATCCGCCTCGAACTGATTCCGGTGCTGTACTACGGCGTGTTCACGGGCATACTGACGCTCATTCTCGCCTACGTCGTGGCCCCGGGCGCATTCTAACCCGACTCACCTACCCACCTACCCTCCACCTACTCCCTACTCATGGCATACGATTCCCGACTCCCCGAGCAACGTGACCCGGCGACAGACCCGAGCGCGAACTACGACTATCAGGGCGACAGCGTCAACCGGCCGGACCTCGTCGCGGCCCTGGAGCGCCGCGTAGACGGCGACGTGCGCTTCGATACGTACACCCGTGAGCTGTTCGCAACCGACGCGAGCGCGTACGAACAGCTCCCTATCGGCGTCGTCTCGCCGGTCTCGACCGAGGACGTGGTCGCGGTGATGGAGTACTGCGCTGCGGAGGGGATTCCGGTGCTTCCACGGGGCGGTGGGACCGGTCTCGCCGGGCAAGCCGTCAATGAGGCGGTTGTCCTCGATTTCAAGCGGCACATGGACGAGCCGCTGTCGGTCGACCCCGAGGCCAAGCGGGCCCGTGCGCAGGTCGGAATCACTATTGCCCGACTCAACGACCGGCTCGAACCTCACGGATTGAAGTTCGCGCCGGACCCGGCGTGGGGCGACAAGAGCGTTCTCGGCGGTGCAATCGGGAACAACACGACTGGCGCACACTCGCTGAAATACGGCAAGACAGACGCCTATATTGAGGAGTGTGAGGTCGTCCTCGCGGACGGAACCCGGACGACCTTCGGCTGGGTAGACGTCGAGGACCTCGAAGCGCGGGCAGCCGAGGCCGGCCCGGATGCCGACCTCGAAACCCGGATTTACGCCGAAGTCGCGAAAATCCTCTCGGAAGACGCGACGGAGATAGACGCCAGATATCCGGAGCTCAAGCGCAACGTCTCGGGATACAACCTGGACGAACTGGTCGACAGCGCCAGGGAACGCGGCGAAGTCAACCTCGCCCGCTTGCTCGCCGGGAGCGAAGGGACGCTGGCTATCGTCACTGAGGCGACAGTCTCGCTCGAACCAGTTCCCGACGCCACGGCCGTCGCCATGCTGACCTACGACGATATCATCTCGGCGATGCAGGACGTGGCCCCGATTCTCGACCACGACCCCTCGGCCGTCGAAGTGATGGACGACGTGCTCCTTGATCTCGCTACGGAGACACCGGAGTTCGCCGACGTCGTCGGCATGCTCCCCGAGGAGACGGACTCGACGCTCCTCGTCGAGTTCTACGCCGAATCGGTCGATGAGGGCGCTCAGAAGGTCGCCGACCTGCTCGCCGACCGACTTCCGGGCTACGACGCCAGAGAGTCGCCAAGTGACGGGGCGGGTTCGGTCACCGACGCCTCGGTTCACGCCGTCGATGCGCTGGAAGCGTACGACGCGGACCGGCAGGCGAAATTCTGGAAGATGCGCAAGGCCGGGCTGCCGATACTCCTGTCACGGACGGGCGACGACAAGCACTGGCCGTTCGTCGAGGATACGGCGGTTCCGGCCGAGAACCTCCCGGAGTACATCGCCGACATCCGGGAGCTGTTCGACGAGCACGACACGTTTGCCTCCTACTACGCCCACGCTGGCCCCGGCGTCCTGCACATCAGGCCGCTATTGAACCTGAAGTCCGGGGACGGCATCGAGACGATGGAAACCATCTCCGACGCTATCACGGATCTCGTCGTCCAGTACGACGGGTCCGTGTCGGGCGAACATGGCGACGGCCGCGCCCGTACCCAGTGGAACCGCAAGCTCTACGGTGACGACCTTTGGGAGACGTTTCGCGACCTGAAGTCGGCGTTCGACCCCGACTGGCGGCTGAACCCGGGCAACATCTGTGGTGAGCACGACCCGGCTGAGAATCTCCGGTACGACCCCGACTACGAGTTCGACGCGGGCTTCGACCCCGCGCTCAACTGGGACAACGAAAACGGGTTTCAGGGGATGGTCGAACTCTGCCACGGCTGTGCGGGCTGTACCGGCCATCAGGAGACCACCGGCGGTGTCATGTGTCCGACCTACCGCGCCGCCGAGGAAGAGATCACCAGCACGCGCGGCCGGGCCAACATGCTCCGATCGGCGATGGACGGTGACCTCCCCGATGATCCATTCGAGGAGGAGTTCGTCACGGAGGTTCTCGACCTCTGTATCGGCTGTAAAGGCTGCAAGAAGGACTGCCCGAGCGGCGTCGATATGGCGAAGCTCAAGGCCGAGGTGGTCCACGAACACCACCAGCGAGAGGGTATTTCGTTGCGAGACCGGCTGTTCGCCAACGTCGAGACGGTGCTCTCGCTTGGCAGCACATTCGCCCCGGTGTCGAACTGGCTGATGGACCTCCCGGGCTCGGGACTGCTCATGGAGAAAACGGTCGGCATCACGGAAGAACGGACGCTACCCGGCTTCCACCGGACCACGTTCCGGGACTGGTGGGCTGACCGCGGCGGCGCAATGATCGCGGCGAGCAAAGCTGACCGGAAGGCGCTCTTGCTTGCCGACCCCTACACGAACTATAGTCACCCGGACGTCGGGAAGGCCGCCGTAGAAGTGCTGGAGGCGGCGGGCGTCCACGTGGTCGTGCCTGACGGTGTGACCGACAGCGGTCGTCCAGCCTTCTCCAAGAGTATGCTGGACCACGCTCGTGAGACAGCACGGGCGAACGTGGACGCGCTCGCGCCGCGCATCCGCGACGGCTGGGACGTGGTCACTATCGAACCGTCCGACGCGGTCATGTATCAGGTCGACTACTGTGACCTGCTCTCCGGCGACGATGTCGATACCGTCGCGGAGAACACGTACGGCGTCTGTGAGTACCTCGACACGTTCCGATTAGGTGAGGGCATCACCTTCGAGGCGTCAGGCGACTCGCTGGCGTACCACGGCCACTGCCACCAGAAGGCGACGAAGAAAGACCACCACGCTGTCGGCGTTTTGCGCCGGGCCGGATATGCTGTCGACCCGCTCGATTCGGGCTGTTGTGGCATGGCCGGCAGTTTCGGCTACGAGGCCGAACACTACTCGATGAGCGAGGGCATCGCGGACCTCCTGCTGGGACAGATAGACGACTCGCCCGCCGAACAAGTGGTCGCGCCCGGTGCATCCTGCCGGTCCCAGATTGACGACTTCGGCGACGGCGAGACTGAGCCGCCACATCCCATCGAGATGGTCGCGGCGGCGATACGGTAACCGGGTCCGGCGACACCTCCCGGCAGTGGTCAGAACCCGAATCCGTCTCTTTGTCTGACCGTGACGTCGTGCCCGTCAACTGTTGCCCGAAGCGCCTGCGTGAAGGGCTCAGCGTCGAACTGACCGTGGACTCTGACCGTCGTTGCGGAGTCTGTCCGGGGCTGTGCGGTGATTTTCGGCCGACCGACCCGGCCTCCCGTGTGGATATCGACGCTGTCGAGGGCGTCGTATGGCTGTGTCTCGACCGCTTCGGCGGTTTCGAGGGCCGCAGGGACACCCTCTTCGACCACCTGTGATGCGAACGCGGCGGCCCGCTGTCCCGGCGACCCGAACAACAGGTCGACGGGTGTCAGATAATCGTACTCGACGAAGTAGGCCTGCTCCGTACAGAACAACACGTCAATAAGCCGGAGCGGGTACGAGCCCCGCATCGTGTAATGCAAGTGGACGCGGAGTTCGTCGGTCACGAGAACCACCCTTTCGCAGTGGCGGCGTCAGTGACTGTTCCGTCCGCCACGAATTTCGCCCGTCCCACTCGGTACATCGTGTACACTTGCACCAGCAGGTAGATCATCCAGAGAACGTACCCGCCCGGCCCACTGCCGAGTACGGCCGTCTGGACGACAAACGCCTGTAGCCCCAGCCGTGTCGCCAGCCCAGTTCCAATCAGGAGGACGCTGAAATAGCCGAAAAACGCGGCTGCAACCCACATTGCGGCGATCCGACCCCAGCCCGGCATCGTGTGCTCTGGCAGCCGGACCGTGTTGACGAGCTGGACGATGACGATGTACGGCCACATCAACAGCCCGGACATCGCCGCGCCGACGACCAGGAGCCCGAAAGGATCGGATATTGATATCGGGAGGGTGAGGATGAAGATGCCCCAGCCACAGAAAACGGTCAGCAGTCCCCAGAACAACCGCGGCAGGCTCCAGCCCGCGTCCCGGCCGTAGAGTTCGTAGATGATGTCGGAGCTGTTCCGAACGAACGACTCGATGATCGCGTATTCGGTCGTGAACAGGGCGAGAAACAGCGTGACGTAGATGACGCTCGTCGTGAACCCGCCGACCGACGGCGCAATCTCGATGAGCCACATATCGACCGCGTCGCTCGTCGCCCCCGGTGCCTGTGACACCGCGATGACGACCAGCATCGTCGTGACCAGAAGGAGGCCCAGCAGGAATGTCAATAGATGTTCGAGCTGTGTCACGCGCCACCAGCCCCGCCACCGTTTGAGGTTCTGCGTGTCCGGAGTGAACGTGAACCCGTCTTCGTGGACTGTTTCGGGGTCGTCGCCGGCAAAGGGGTTCTTGATTCGGCCCTGATACCGGCCCATTCCGTAGCCTTTCTCCCGTATCCAGAGGCTCTGTGAGAGGTTGAGGTAGCCGCCCGCGCCGGCGTAGGCCAGCGCCCCGACCAGCACGGCGATGGTTCCGACCGGCGAGTAGTCGCCGACTTCCGTCAGACTCCCCGGGACGCTGACCAGTACGTCAAGCGACCCGATGAGAACGAACAGCAGCAGTGTGAACGCAATCGACAGCGCCACCAGGATTAGCTGGAGGCTCTCGACGACGTTGTACATCAGCGGCGTCACCTGATAGGTAATCCAGATGAATACCATGAGCGCGATGCCGAACAGTCGCCAGCCGACGATGTCGATGCCAGCGACGTCATACGTGCCGAGCCCAAGACCCTGTGCACCGATCTGTGCGGCGCTCGCAGCCCACCCCGGCCAGCCGAGACTGATGAACCCGCCGACCAGCATGGCCAGCGGGAGTATCGGATGGACCCGTTCGAACGCTCGAAACACGCTCTCACCGGTCGCGAGTGTCCATCGTTGTATCTCCGTGTTGATGACAAAGTGGAGACAGACGGCTACGAGGAACAGCCAGTACAGTCCCCACCCGTAGCTGGCGACCAGATGTGGCCAGAACAGCGTCTCACCGCTGCCGAGCGACGCCCCGAGCATGATCGCGCTGGGACCGACGACGTGGCGGAGTTTCGGTACTTTCGGCAACGAGAGTTCTCTGAACCGCCCGCCCGACCCCGTGTCCGGATGGGCATCGCTCTCCGGTGCTACCTCGAGGTTATCGTACGCGACCGGGGTGTACGATGAGATCGGATACCGCTGCTCTTTGCGAGAGGCGTACACCTCCGATGTCTCTGATTCCGTCTCTTCCGCTACCTCCGACTGTTCCGTCGGCTTTTCCTCTGGCATCGATGAACTCACCCACCGACGTAGTGCCAGACGTGCTCGTGGTCGGCAGCCAGGTCAACCTGTGGGAGGTCCTCCAGCGCAGGCCCGATAGCGTCCCACCACTCGTCAGCGGTCTTGTAGCCCGCCGGGTGCTCCTGAAACACCTCGGTAATGAGTTTCCCAGCATCGGTGTCAGGGTTTTCGCGAAGATATTCGTATGCGGCCCGCAACGCCGCACGCCGGTCGTCGAGTACGTCCCCAGTCCCCGGCAGGTCCGCGTCGGCGATACTGTGCTCGACTGGGGGCTCTCGTTCCTGTTGCGGTTCCGCGCCCGAGCCGACAAGTTGGGAGAACGGGATCCACCAGACCCGACTCCGTGCCCCAACCTTCCGCGTTTCCAGATCCCCTCGTTCCACAAGTACGTCGAGCTTGTTGTGTGCCGTCTTCCGGGAACAGCCGAGTGCGTCCATCACGTCGGTTGCCGTCAACGGTTTCGCCTGGTCCGCCCGATCTTGAAACACCGAGAGCACTCGCTCCGGTGTGAACTCTGCCGTGGACGGTGGCGACCCGTCAGCCCGACCATCGTCCGCGGTATTGCTCATACGTAGCCATTACAGTCGTATGTAATAGACTTTTCTGCAGCGATCTCCGTTTCTGGAGCAAACGACTTCCATCCGTCTGACGCTTGATAGGCTTCAATCACACAGGAAGGTATGAATGTACCCTCTCAGTGGATACAGCAACAATGGGGTGTTAAAAACCTTCTTCAGTGGTCTCCCTCCGCCAGCGACCACGCTCCGTTGTATCAGTCTAATTCTTGCTCAGCCGGCTCCGGTGCAGACACCGACTGCTCGGTTTCCACGACCGCACGCGCTGGTAGTTCGATGTCAGGTTTCCGACCGAGCGTCAGCAGGCGCTCAGTGAGTGTTAGCTCTTCAGGACTGGGGCTGGGCTTTTGCACTTCCTCGTAGTCGACGATTACCTGCCCCGCCTCGGCCGTGATACGGACCGCACAGAGCTGGTACGAGGGATAAAACACCGGGGGAAGCAGCCCGATGACACCGTCCCGACGGTGGAGCCGTTTGAGCCAGGTCCCGCTGTTGACGACTAGCCCACCGTCGACTGACTGCACGCTCGGTCGGTGCGTGTGACCGTAGCAGAAGACAACCACGTCTTCCTTTTGATCGAACACTTCGCGGGCGGCTTCCTTGTACGTCGTCTGAGTGTCGACTGTGAGGTCTGTCTCGAAAACGCCAAAGCGATTGATGGTCTTCTTGATATCCCGTCGAAGGAGATACAGCGGGATGCCCACGAGCAACAGGAGCCCGGCCAGCGACGCATTCACCACGAGCAGCACCCAGATGGCGGTGCCGACCGTGCCGAACTGGCCCAGAAACGACGTCGTGGTTTCGACCGGCGCGGACCAGACGCCCAGCAGGTTCAGCGCCGCCAGAATCGCCAGGATCGCGCTGATGTTGAACAGCAAGAGGAACGGGACCAGTGCGTACCGCAGCAAGGGGTTCATCTCTCGATAAAAGTACTTCGAGAGCATCCACACCGGGACCCGTTCCGTCGGCGTCACGGCCTGTACGTCCTTGAGCCAGTTGTACCGGCCCCGGTCCGAAAGCTGGCCGGCCCGACTCGTCACGAGCGTGTTGTAGTAGTAGCCAAGCGGCGTCACGTTGGTGTCGCCCCAGTCCTCGATGCGGTTGTTGGGGTCCTGCTGATTGCCGTGTTCGAAGTGGATGGCCGCGTCTCCAACCGGGCGGGTAATCGATTTCGACTGGACTAGGTCCACGTTGTACGCCGCGAACCGCTCCACGTACTCGTCGTAGGCCGCGAGTTCGTGGTCGTGGTTGCCCGGTATCAGGGTTATCTGGATGTTATCGCCGGTCTTTCGCAACTGCTCGAACAGCGTCGGGTAGGTTTCTTCGAGGGCGTCGAACTTCTCCAGTCCCGACATCCCGGTAAACTCCCACAGCCCGAACGCGTCACCGTTAATGAGCAACTCGGCGTCCTCGCCGGTGGTCTCTAACCGGGCCAGAAAATCGAGCAGTTCGTCGAGGAACTCCACCTCCTCTAGCTGCTCGTCGCCGCCGATGTGAAGGTCGCTGATGACGTAGTAGACGCGGTCCTCGGCGGGGCCGTCCATTGAATACGGGTTCTTGATCCACAGACAAAGGCGTTGCTCTCCGGGAAATCACGACGGAAGATTGAGGTCCCAGCTGGGACATATGGCTTATACACGCGCTTCCACCGATCTCGAGACCTGCTCGACTACAGTTCAAGCACGGCCCGGAATCGTGCTTCGTTGTCGATCATCCGGCCGTAGGCCTCATTTACGTCTTCGAGCGGGTAGGTCTCTATCTCCGGCGCGATGTCGCGGACCGAACTGAACTCCAGCGTGTCCTGTGAGTCGCGTGCGTGTCCGGAGGCCCAGCCCTCGACAGCGCCCCGGGTCTGGACGAGTTGCTGTCCGCTCACCTCTACCGGTTCGCCGGGAACGCCCACAACCACGACGGAGCCGTCGACACCGATGCCGCTGACGATGGAACTGATGGCGTCACTCGACGGTGCCGTCGCCAGCACTACGTCGGCCCCACCAAGCTCCTGCAGTCGCTGCCCGGCGTCGGTCTCCGCCGCGTTAATGAAGTGGTCGGCCCCCAGCTCTTTCGCCAGCGATTCTTTCTCTGGCGTTCGGGAGATGGCGGCTGTCTCGAAGCCGGCCGCGTGTGCATACTGGATGCCGAGGTGACCGAGTCCGCCGACACCCTGTACGGCGACGAGGTCCCCGACGTTCGCATCGCTGTTCCGAAGCGCGTTGAACGTCGTCACGCCTGCACAGAGCAGTGGTGCCGCGGCCGCCGCGTCCAGCGCCTCCGGAATCTTCGCGAGCGCTTCCGACGGGGCGGTCATGTACTCGGCGTACCCGCCGTCGTAGCTCAGACCGGTGATTTCGCCGTTCTCACACTGGAGGAAGTTCCCCTGTCGACACTGGTCACACGTCGAACAGTGGCCGCCGTGCCAGCCGACGCCGACTCTGTCGCCCACGTCCCAGGCGTCGACAGCGTCGCCGACGGCGTCTACGTGGCCTGCCACCTCGTGGCCGGGAACCCGCGGATAGGAGACAACCGGGTTGGTCCCTTCTTTGGCGAACACGTCGCTGTGACAGATGCCACAGGCGTCGACCGAGACCCGTACCTCGCCGGGGTCTGGCTCGGGCACGTCTCGTTCGACGACCTCGAAGTCTGCCCCTGGCTCGGGTACGACTGCCGCTTGCATTGTGTCAGACA